>NZ_PENY01000027.1:0-550129 GCF_003144445.1 Proteus sp. TJ1640 | reverse complement strand
CAACAGAAAGTTTTGGGCGGAAGGATTCTATGTCACAACAGTTGGACTCAATGAAGCCACAATTCAAAAGTATATCAGAGAGCAAGAAAAGTCGGATTTAATCTCGGATAAATTGAGTAGTAAAGAATATGAAAACCCCTTTNAGTTTTGGGCGGAAGGATTCTATGTCACAACAGTTGGACTCAATGAAGCCACAATTCAAAAGTATATCAGAGAGCAAGAAAAGTCGGATTTAATCTCGGATAAATTGAGTAGTAAAGAATATGAAAACCCCTTTAAGGGGTAAGCCAAAGTAGCAAAGACACTTAGCTTGAACGAAGAGAAAGCAGCGTCATTTAGGCGCAGTCGGTAACAAGCCCTTATAGGGCAAGAGCAAACCACCCGTTTTACGGATGGTTATGATTATCTTAATTTAATGGTATTAATCTAAATTGAAATGTGTTTATAACAAGACAATTGGAACTATCAGATTAAACATCATTAATTGAATATTCTTTTAATGACAGGATTTAATTTAAAGTTATTAATAATATTAATCTTAATGCAATACGTTTAAATTTATGCAATATTGCCTCAATTCTTATTTTTAAATAAAAATAACAAAGCACTCTCTGACTATATGAAGGAGCATTTATGAGCGCTGGTGATATGATTATTCACTTGATATTAAGTGGGATACTTATTGTAGGTGTTTATCAATTTTATTTTTTTACTCAACGATATACATTGAGAGAAGTGAAAATTATTAATTCACCGATTGATGAAAAAATTCCTTTTTGGCCATGGTGGTCATGGATCTATAGCTTTTTATATTATCCTGCAATTTTATATCTTAATTGGATCATTCAAGACTCAAGACAATTTATTATGATTGTTTTTAGTTATATTGTTTTGTTAGTCATGCAAATGTTTTTCTTTATTGTATTCCCTGTTGCAACCCCAGCACATTGGCGTACTTTAAATCCAGGTAAAACCGCATCAGAGAAATTTCTTAAGTTCGTTCAGTATTTTGATGACTCATCAAACTGTTTTCCAAGTATGCATGTTTCCGTAGCAACACTTACTGCATGTCTTGCTTATGCAAGCTTAGGACCATGGGTTTTCTTATTTCCATTGTTTATTGCATTATCTTGCATGTTTACGAAACAACATTACTTAATTGATTTACCTGCCGGTGCTTTATTAGGTTGGTTTGCTTATGAGATCTACTGTTTTATTATTTAATTCAAGCATTACATTATTAAGAGATAATATGTGTATTTAAATATAAAAATAGATAAGAGATAAATCATCAAAACGTTTTGATACTAATATTGGTAACCAGATTAATTCTCCATAGAAAGAAATTAATCTGGTTTTTTATTATTGATTACGCTAAATAAGTGTAACCTGAAATAGACCTAGTGTTTACTAATAATATAATCTAAAAATAGAAATAATATGGTGATATAATCTATAATTATTCTTATTCTGACTTTTTATATTTTATATATTCTGGCTTTATCAAACTATTTTTTATTAGTGCTATTATTTAATGGAATTACTTAAAATATGATTTCTAATGATGGTGTAGTTTTTAATAAAAAAACGTTGTAGGTAGTGGGTTGTCGATGAGATTTTTTTTAGTGATAGTACTCACGTTTTAAAAGCTTTTTTATCTAATCTAGAGTAGAGTATGGGAAGCAAATTTCTTGTTAAACCTATCACATCTTTGGAGTGTGTCAGATGCAGAAAAAAGCTGAGTTGTATCGTGGAAAAGCAAAAACAGTCTATACCACTGAATCTTCTGATTTTCTTATCCTTGAATTTAGAAATGATACATCAGCGTTAGATGGCCAACGTATTGAACAGTTTGATCGTAAGGGGATGGTAAATAATAAATTCAACTATTTCATTATGAATAAACTGGAAGAAGCGGGTATCCCAACGCAGATGGAACGTTTGCTTTCTGATAATGAAGTGCTAGTCAAAAAACTCGATATGGTACCTGTTGAATGCGTTATCCGTAATCGTGCTGCGGGATCATTAGTTAAACGTTTAGGTATCGAAGAAGGTACACTTTTAAATCCACCAATCTTTGATTTATTCTTAAAAGATGATGCCCGCCATGATCCTATGGTCAATGAATCTTACTGTGAAACCTTTGATTGGGTATCTAAAGAAAACCTCGCAGAAATGAAACGTTTGAGCTATAAAGCAAACGATGTCCTTAGCAAACTCTTTGATAAAGCTGGACTTATTTTAGTCGATTTTAAACTTGAGTTTGGTTTATTTCATGGCAAAGTTGTATTAGGTGATGAATTCTCTCCTGATGGAAGCCGTTTATGGGATAAAAATACCTTAGATAAAATGGATAAAGACCGCTTCCGTCAAAGTTTAGGCGGATTGATTGAAGCATACGAAGAAGTTGCACGTCGAATCGGTGTTTCTTTAGACTAAATACGCAAACGATTACGTCAAGTTAAACAAGATGTAAATAGAAAAGGTCAGCTTAAAGCTGGCCTTTTGTCTTAAGTAATGCGTTTAAAATGGAATGTATTAAACGAACATAACTCAGTAGCTATGTAGATAGCTTGATAAATAACGTTTAATAATAAAAAATTTATCGTAATCCTAAGCTTTTTAATAATTGTTTAATCTCATTATTAAGCGCAAGGCTATCAATGTATTGATTAATCAGTGGCGTAGGCTGGATAAGCGCATACTTGCATAAAAATATAAGGAAATAGCCCACATACACATCGACAGCAGTCAGATTTTTGCCACAAATATAAGGATTGGCACTAGCTATCCCTGTTTCTAAACAATGAAAGGCTCGTTCAAAAGAACCAAACCCAGATGATTTTTGCTGTTCTTCATTAAGTTCAATACCAACCTCTTTCACTGTAAATGCGGATTCAATAGGGCCAGCAGTAAAAAAGAACCAACGATAATAAACTGCACGCTCAGGTGAATTAATGGCAGGCGCAAATCCTTTTTCAATAAACTTATCTGCTAAATAAGCACAAATTGCCGCTGTCTCTGTAACCACGATTTCGCCATCAACTAATGCAGGAACTTTTGCCATAGGATTAATAGCAAGATATTCAGGGGTACGCATTGGTTCGCCATATTCTAATTCGACACGCTGATAAGGCACATCTAACATTTTTAAGAAAAGTTCAACAGTGTTACCGCGAGACATTGTATTAGTATAAAGGATAAGTTCATTCATAATATTTCCTTACTGTGTTGATTAATATGATGTTATTTAAACTGAAATAGCTAAATGAAAAACAGCAAGGAAGATATTACGCAAACATTGTGTCAATTTTTGTCAGGAGCCTCTTTTAAGATCTCTTTTTTCCAGCGTGAGAATAAATAACTTTTAGGGTAAGGCAAATTATCACTTAATACTTCATAAGAGATAATTCTATCAAGCCTAAAATGGCGATAGCTTTGGCGTAATTCACACCATGCAGCAATAACTTGAGAATTTTGAAAGTAGCCCACAGCAATAGGCCAAATAATTCGAGTGCTTAATTGATTTTGGGCATCTTTATAATATATTTGGGCTTTCTTTTCTTCGCGTAAACTAAAACGCATATCTTTAGCAATGGCATGATCAACTTCAATAATTTGGTGTGTGGGAACAAACAAGGTATTTTGTTCAAGCAATGTTTGATGTTGTGTTGTTACCACTGCATTGATTTTATTAATTGCCCGTAATGCAGAGTGACTTAATTCTTTATCTGTATTACTTTCTACCCAGCGTAATCCCAGAATAAGTGCTTCAAGTTCATTAATATCAAAGGTTAGTGGTGGTAGGAGTAAACCGGATTTTAGCTGATAACCTATACCTGCTTCACCCGTGATTTCAGCACCTTGATCACGTAAAGATTCAATATCTCGATAAATAGATCTGACACTAATTTGTAATTTATTTGCTAACACTTCTGCCGTTATCGGATAGCGATTCTCTTTTAAAATCTGCAATAAAGTGAGTAAACGTTGAGTTCGGGTCATTTAAGGTATCTATTTATTAGTGAAGAAAAACAGAAGCAAGATATAAGAATTCTATTATGAAATCATTAAGAAAGCCGTTTTAATTCCTTATGATGCTCATTTGTTCGTGGTGCTAACGAATGCTATTTTACTCTGATAGTCTCTATTATCTTGCTCTTAAAAAATAGAGAATAGTGTTTGTAATTTTTTGTTATTATCTCAAATCAAGTGATAAATTTATTCATTATAAAGCTAAAATCATCTATTTAAACTGTGGGGATAAGTTATGCGTTGGAATGATCGCCGAAGAAGTGACAATGTTGAAGATAGAAGAGGGCAATCTTCCTCCGCATCTGGCGGTGGTAATCTCCCATTAGGATTAATTGCACTTTTACTGCGTACTAAATATGGTTTTGTAATAATTATTGTTTTAGTTATCGCCAGCTTTATGGGATTTGATTTTAACACATTAACGGGGAGAAACAATCAAGCCTCACAACGTAATGAGCAACAAACCGCACTTTATAATGAAGCTGCCGATTTTAGTAGTGTTATTTTAGCCAGTACTGAAGATTTTTGGCGAACAATTTTCGCACAAGCAGGAAAACAATATAGTGATCCTAAACTCGTGCTATATACCAATAGCACGACAACACAATGTGGAACTGGCACAAAAATAATGGGGCCATTTTATTGTCCCGCTGATCGAAAAATCTATCTTGATCTTTCCTTTTATAATGAAATGAAAAATAGCTTAGGTGGTGGTGGAGAATTTGCCCAAGGTTATGTGATTTCTCATGAAGTTGGGCATCATGTTCAGCATTTATTGGGTATCACTAATCAAATGCGTGAACAACAACAAATGGCGCGTTCGAAAGCAGAGGTAAATCGTTTATCCGTAAAATTAGAGTTGCAAGCAGACTGTTTTGCTGGAATGTGGGGACGTTTTATTGCGGGTGAAGGTCGTATTGATGAAAGCGATTTATTAACTGCGATCAAAACGGCGCAAGCGATCGGTGATGACAAGTTACAGAAACAACAGCAAGGTTATGTCGTACCGGATAGTTTTACACACGGCACGGCGGAACAGCGCAAGACTTGGTTTATGAGAGGCTATAACAGTGGTAGCATCAAATCTTGCGATACATTTGCTTCTTCGTCTTTGAACTAATACCATTCGTCGGTAACTATAAGATAATTAACGCTATAAAGCGAAAGGCTTAGGAACAAACATGAGTAACGTTGATCCCTCACTATTAATTTTGCTGGTTCTCGCAGGACTTGGCATTATTAGTCATAATATGACTGTAACATTAGCTATGCTGGCTTTGCTAGTCATTAAAATCACACCATTAAACCAATATTTTCCTGTTGTTGAAAAATATGGCATGACCATCGGGATCTTAATTCTGACGATTGGGGTAATGACACCTATTGCAACGGGGCGTATTTCAGGACAAGAAGTGCTTAACTCATTCTTAAATTGGAAATCACTATTAGCGATTGCTATTGGTATTGCTGTTTCTTGGTTGGGCGCTAGAGGTGTTTCTTTAATGAATAACCAACCTTCAACGGTTGCCGGCTTATTAGTAGGTACGGTTATTGGAGTAGCGCTTTTCCGGGGTGTACCGGTTGGGCCATTAATTGCAGCAGGTATTCTTTCATTGTTAATCGGTAAATCCTAGCTGTGTCATTTTCCCATTTACATCAATATCAGCAAAAATTAGCTCAATTAGGGCAACGTCAATTACTGCTATTAGCGGGTAAACCTGCATGGCAAACAGAACAAATCCAGCAAATTATCCAATTATGCCAAGGTGATTGGATAACGATTTCCTCCAGTAAGCCTAATGCAATTTTACCTGATCATGCTATTCGCCTATTAGGGCGTGAGTTCTTACATGCTGTTTTTGATGCTAATGAGGGATTTAATACCGATGCTTTAGCGATGTTAACAGGCACATTAAAAGCCGGTAGTTTATTGATCTTGTGCTTACCCGATATTGAGAATTGGGATAGCTACATAGATAACGATAGTCAGCGTTGGAATGATGCTCAAGGTGTACTTTCAACACCAAATTTTATGGAATGGCTAAAAGATATCACGTTAGGTGATAGTCAAGTGATTGTATGGCAACAATCAACGCCATTTCAATTACCCACATTGATTGAAAAAGCTAAACCTTGGGCGCTTCCACAGGGTAAACCGACCGCAGAACAGCAAGTTATTTTAGATAAATTGCTCTTATCGACATCGAGTGTTTGGAGTGTTGTTGCACCAAGAGGTCGAGGAAAATCAGCGCTTGCTGGTATGTTTATCGAGCAATATCAAGGAAATGTATTGGTATGTGCACCAGCTAAAAATAGTACAGATGTTTTATCTTCACACACCAACAAAGCTATTTCATTTTATTCCCCTGATAATTTATTAGCGCTGTGTATAAATAACGAAATTCAAAGTGATTGGCTGATTATTGATGAGGCGGCTTCTGTGCCCATTGCACAATTAGAAGCGCTGTGTGGTTACTTTCCTAATGTATTAATGACAACCACAGTACAAGGTTATGAAGGAACTGGCCGCGGTTTTATGCTTAAATTAGGAGACAACATTCCTAATTTGCGTACCTATCAATTACAAATACCTATTCGTTGGGCTAAAGATTGCCCATTAGAAAATTGGCTTAATCAGTTGTTACTGCTTGATGAGCCGGAATACAATTTTGATTGTCAGCAACAAGGTGATGTCGATATCCAACAGCTTCAAGGAAATTGGCATAATAATATTCCACAATTACATGGTTTTTATCAACTTCTTACTAGTGCGCATTATCGAACAACACCACTTGATCTACGACGTTTACTTGATGGTCGAAAACAGCGTTATTGGTCAGCATCAATCAATAAAAAGATCGTAGGTGCTGTGTGGTGTATCGAAGAAGGGGGATTACCTTTCGAACTTGCTCACGATGTTTGGTTAGGTATTCGTCGGCCTAGAGGTAATCTGGTTGCTCAATCATTAGTCACCTATGGTTTAACGCCGGATGCGATGTGTTTAAACTCATTGCGTATCAGTCGTATCGCTGTTTTACCTCAATATCGGCGGCAAAAAATTGCTGCGACTTTGATTGCTAATATTGTAAAAGAGAGTCAAAAACAGGCTGTTGATTATCTTTCGGTGAGCTTTGGTTACACTGAGACATTAGTGCAGTTTTGGATGCAATGTGGTTTTCAAATAGTACGGCTGGGGGTACATAAAGAGGCAAGTAGCGGATGTTATACCGCAATGGCGATTTATCCACTAACTGAAAAAGGCGAACAGTTATTGCGCTCGTCTTTAAGTGCCTTTGCTTTGCAATATCAGCAGATAGAACGGCAAACAAAGCTCTGCTTAGCGGATAAGTCAATACCAAGTCATAGTGCGACAGCACAAGACAATTGGTTAATGATGGCGGGTTTTGCCTTTGCTCATCGTTCAGTTCTTACTGTTTATGAGAGTGTTGCTAACTTTCTGGTCGGTTATGAGCAACACTATCCGTTATTAGTCGCTTTTTTTGTAGACAATAAATCAGTTGAACAGTGTGTGGCTGAGTTTTCTTTATCAGGAAAAAAAGTCTTAACCAAGCAATTAAGAGAGCAATGTGCGCAATTAATGGCTGAAAAAGATGCTCAATTAACATCACGTTATCAACAATGGTTATCTACTTATTCTCATCCTTCTTGTTTTGATTTTGTTTAGGCCAATCATCTTCATCATCCCATTTATCATTAAAATCACGATGTGGAGGCAACTTCCGCTTATTTTTAAGAAATTGCTTGGGATCGATTTTGTTCATATCTTTAATAGCATTAATAATAATTCCTACTAAAAGAATTAAAATTACCCACCAATAGTCAGCAAACCAGTGCATAAATAAGCCTTATATTTTAAAATTGTTGTTGAGAATGAGGATCTTTTTTATTTGGTCTATAAAATAACGCAATAAAGCATAGGTTGGAAAAACACAGCATGAAACGGGTATTACTAATTATAGCAGGTTGGTTATGTGTTGGATTAGCCACATTAGGTGTTATTTTGCCTGTGTTACCTACTACACCTTTCTTATTACTTGCGGCATGGTGTTTTTCTCGTTCGTCAAAGCGTTTTCATTATTGGTTACTTTATCGCTCTTGGTTCGGTCCTTATTTACGATATTGGCAAACTTATCGCGCTATGCCTAAAGGGGCAAAACCTAAAGCTATTTTAGTGATCTTAATTACCTTTGCAATTTCACTGTGGTTAGTGTCTATGCTTTGGGTCAGGATCTTATTACTGATAATCTTAGGTTGTTTATTGATCTTTATGTGGAGACTTCCTGTTAATGATCAACAAGAAGCTCCATATGAAAAATAACATTATTCAGGCAAAATAATGTAACGAGCAAATATCTCGTCAAGATTAGCTAATAGCCACTGTTTACCATCAATATTCTCTTCTTCTAACACAGATTTTAGAATATCAGGTGTATAAGCAAGAGACGCTTCATGAGATAGAGGCCAATAACTGATATGCCAAGGTTCGTAAGCAATATCGCTCTCTTTATGAGTAAAAGGGCGATAAAAATCATACGCTGACATATTTTCTGTTAACCATTCATTAAGTTCTGCAAAATAGCCACCATCCTCGTATTCCCAAGGTTCTAATTGTAATGACTGGCCTTCAGGTAAACGAAAAGGATCATAAATATCAATCTCAGTACCCCAATGATGACGACTTGCACCAGGTAACGCTGACCACTTCAAAATCGCGATACAGCGTTCACCTTCTGATAATGCATGAATATCTATTGGTTGACTTTGTGCATCTAAAACAGGGCGAGTGCCTTCAAATTTGCCATTCCATATTGCTAATTGGCGATTAAAATCACGAAAAGAGCTGGCTGGCATTAATTTAAAGCCAGCTTTCGTGGCTTGTTGTTGTAATGCTAAAAAAGCCTTAGTGGCATTAAATTGTAAGCGATGCTGACCGGATAAAGTGACTAGATGGTCAGTAGAACGGCCTGTTAGCATTAAAGGCGTTATCATAAAATAAGTTGCTCCATAACCCGCTGATAAATTCGACTAAGTTGTTGTAAATCGGCTGCATTAACGCATTCATTAACTTTATGAATTGTTGCGTTAACTGGGCCTAACTCGACAACTTGCGCTCCCATTTGGGCAATAAATCGACCATCAGAAGTCCCTCCACTGGTGGAGAGTTCTGGTTCTAAATTGGTGTAATGTTTAACGGAGTAACATACAGCTTCAAGTAATTTTCCTTGCCCAGTAATAAAAGGCTGACCAGATAAAGACCATTCCAGCTGATAGCGAAGTTGGTGCTTTTGTAATAACGCTTCTGTACGTTGACGAATTTCTTCATCTGTAATAGCCGTACTAAAGCGGAAATTAAATTGAATAAACAGTTCACCAGGGATCACATTATTGCTGCCTGTACCGGCATGGATATTGGCAATTTGCATTGTGGTCGCTGGGAAAAATTCGTTACCTTCATCCCAAACCGTATTAACGAGCTCTTGGATAAAAGGAGAGGCAAGATGGATAGGATTTTCTGCAAGGTGAGGGTAAGCGACATGACCTTGTACACCTTGAATAATTAAATTTGCTGTTATTGAGCCTCGACGACCATTTTTTACCATATCCCCTAAATGATGTTGGCTCGAAGGCTCACCCACAAGGCAATAATCGAGGCGTTCGCCACGTGACATTAAAGATTGTACGACTTTCACTGTACCATCTGCGGCTTTAGCTTCTTCATCTGAAGTAATTAAAAAAGCAAGCCGTCCACGGTGATCCGGATAAGAGTGAACAAAACGTTCAGCCGCGACAATCATGGCAGCAAGCGAGCCTTTCATATCTGCTGCTCCGCGCCCATATAACATTCCATCACGAATAGATGGTTCAAAAGGCGGGTTATCCCACAAATTAGGATCACCTGTTGGTACAACATCAGTATGACCAGCAAAAGCCAGTGTTTCACCTTCACCACCACGACAAGCCCAGAAGTTTTCAGTCTCACCGAAAGGCATTCTTTCAATTGTAAAACCAAGAGGAGTTAGCCTATCGATAATCAATTGTTGGCAACCTTGATCGTCAGGGCTTATCGAAGGGCGTGAAATTAATTGTTGTGCAAGTTCAATAACAGGACAGGACATAAATATTAGGCTCCTGTAAAGGTCAAATAGTCATTGGTATTAAAACCGACAATAAAACGGTTATCTGATGAGACAAGAATAGGGCGCTTAATGATGGCAGGTTTATCTAACATCAATGAGATTGCAGAGGTAACATCAGTGATTGCATTTTTTTCTTCATCGGATAATTGGCGCCAAGTTGTTCCTCTTTTATTCACAAGTGTCTGCCAATCTAAATTTTCTGTAAAGGTGCGTAATAATGCTTCCGTCAAACCCTCTTTGCGGTAATCATGAAACGCGTAAGGAATATGATTATCATCTAACCATTTACGCGCTTTTTTGATGGTATCGCAATTTTTTATGCCGTACATGGTATATGTCAGGTTTGTCGTGGACATGATATTTTCCTTATATGACAATACGTAATATTAGTATTGATGAGAATGAGTGTTATACAATTCCAAAATAACAGCTTTTGGTGTAGTGAAAAATCCTATTTACATTATAAAATATATCGGATATTAAACTGTCACGTTAGTGTAACGAATTGTATAGCGTAGGGTAATATAAATACGAATAAAGATTTCCGTTGGTAAAAGAAAATATGAAAAGTATTTCACTGAGTCTTATATTGCTTTTACTCTCTTCTTTTAGTTGGGCTGATGAAGAAAAAGATGACCCAAAAGTTGATGAGTATAAAATAGCCTTAGAGGCCTTTTTTAACAGTGATTATTTATTGTGTTTGGGCGAAGGGAAATGGCCTGTCTACAGCAATGAAGATGATGCACCATGGGTTTTAGAAAGAATGCATGCATTAGTTGAAGCAGGATTGATTGAACAAACCGAAAATGGAGAAGAATGGGTGTTTAATCTTAGTGATAAAGGGCGTAAAGCTTGGCAACCTTATCAAGACTTCTGCTATGGTCACCTTTTTATTAGTCAGATAAAAGAAATTCAGCCAATAGATTCAGGTAAAAGTAAAATTTATTTCTATTATGGTGTGAGAGGTATCCCTTCATGGGCAACCAATGAGGAAATACAATCCGCCTTTAGCGAACTTGATATTGTGATTAATGGAATAAATCGAGAGCTGTATCAGCTAAATATCGAAAAATTACCTGATAACCATTTTAAAGTATTGAGTTATCCAGTACCGATTGAGTAATACATGATTTAATATAAATTTAAATGGAATGTTAAAGCGATATACCTTATTACCCCGACCCAGTGTCGGGGTAAAACGTTTAGTACTGATGCTTAATAAGAATAAGACTGGCAGCTAAACGAGACGTGACTTGCAATTTCTTTAAAATATTACGAATGTGAACTTTCACTGTTTCTTCTGAAATAAATAAATTTTCAGCAATTTGCTTATTTTTCATTCCAGCAGACACTTCATGAAGTACATCCAACTCTCTTTTAGTCAACGCTGAAAGTGGATCAGAATAGTTTTGTCTAAGCTGAATATATTGCCACACTCGCTCACTATAAACCGGGTGCCCAACAGCCGCTTTGCGTAGGCTAAGTAATAGCATATCTAATTCACACTCTTTTAAGAGATAACCGTTTGCGCCTGCATCCAACGCAGCGTAAACATCATTACGTGAATCAGAAACGGATAAAACAAGAACATAAGATGTTAAACCAGAGCGACGAAGTGTTCGAATAATATCAATACCTGAACGCCCTTGTAGATTTAAATCCATCATAATTAAATCTGGATTTAACTGTTTTGCAGTGGTTACCGCCTCTTGAGCATTGCCACTTTCGCTTACTACGACAAAATCTTTGTCTTTTTCTAGCAATAGCCGTAATCCATATCTCATGATAGGGTGATCATCCACTATCATAATTGAGTAGCTAGGCATAACCCCTCTCCCTAAAAAAAATAATAATGTGCGTAATCTTTCCAAGCGCAGAAAATAAAAAAATAAATTCCAAATGAGGAATAAAAATTAGAATCAGATATCTTATTAAAACAATAAGAAAATAAAATTGACGGTTGGCAATATTACACCAATTATTGTTACGGGTAAAAAAGAAAATAACCGAAAAGACTAACAAAAAATCTAACTCTATAAAATCTTTATAGTTACAATGAGTTGTAAAGAAGAGAGCCTATATTAAAAATAATCAACAAGTGAAAACAGTTATTGTTTTTTTAAACTATATAAAAAATTTAATTATTTTAAATGTTAATTTAATATCTGGTAAATAATAAACAAATATTGTCTTTTTTCTGTTCGAGTTTATTACAACGATGAAATTAAATAGTGTTAATAGTATACCTATAACTAGGTATTAATTGTTTCTAATAAATCAAGTTTACTAATTTGAAAAAAGTGTCGTAGCCGTCATGATTTAACGCTTCATTACCATTATACTAACGAAGCCCTTACCCTATTGATACAAAGGATATGAAGATGGAAGACAAATTAAAACAAAGCGCTCTAGATTTTCATGAATTTCCCGTACCTGGCAAAATCACAGTAACACCAACAAAACCACTCATAACCCAACGTGATTTAGCATTAGCTTATTCACCAGGCGTCGCTGTTCCTTGTTTAGAAATTGCAGCAAATCCTCTTGCTGCTTATCGCTATACGGCAAAAGGTAACCTTGTCGCGGTGATTTCAAATGGTACTGCGGTACTCGGACTTGGAAATATCGGCGCTTTAGCAGGTAAGCCTGTAATGGAAGGTAAAGGCGTTTTGTTTAAGAAGTTTTCTGGCGTTGATGTTTTTGACATTGAAGTTAATGAAACAGATCCTGATAAACTTGTTGATATTATTGCGTCATTAGAGCCAACATTTGGTGGTATTAACCTCGAAGATATTAAAGCACCAGAGTGTTTCTATATTGAGAAAAAATTGCGTGAGAGAATGAATATTCCTGTATTCCATGATGATCAGCATGGTACAGCGATTATTTCTACAGCCGCTATTCTCAATGGCTTGCGTATTATTAAAAAAGAGATTAGCAAAGTAAAATTAGTGGTATCAGGAGCGGGTGCCGCGTCAATTGCGTGTATGAATTTATTAGTTGCTTTAGGGCTAGCACGCGAAAACATCACAGTATGTGATTCTAAAGGGGTTATCTATCGTGGCCGTGAAGCTAATATGGCAGAAACCAAAGCTGCTTATGCGATTGAAGATAACGGCACTCGCACATTAGATGATGTTATTAATGATGCTGATATTTTCTTAGGTTGTTCAGGGCCTGGCGTATTAACGCAAGAAATGGTCAAGAAAATGGCACGCGATCCACTTATTCTCGCGCTTGCAAATCCAGAGCCTGAAATTTTACCACCACTAGCAAAAGCGGTACGTTCTGATGCAATTATCTGTACTGGTCGTTCTGACTACCCTAATCAGGTTAATAACGTATTGTGTTTCCCCTTCATCTTCCGTGGTGCATTAGACGTTGGTGCGACGACAATTAATGAAGAGATGAAACTTGCTTGTGTTCATGCGATAGCCGAATTAGCGTTAGCTGAACAAAACGAAGAAGTCGCTTCAGCGTATGGTGATCAAGAGCTTTCTTTTGGTCCAGAATACATTATTCCAAAACCGTTTGATCCACGCTTGATTGTGAAAATTGCGCCAGCCGTTGCAAAAGCAGCAATGGATTCTGGTGTTGCAACACGCCCAATTGAGGATTTCTCTGCTTATATCGAACACCTTAATGAGTTTGTTTATAAAACGAACTTATTTATGAAACCTATTTTCTCTCAAGCGAAAAAAGAGAAAAAACGTATTGTGTTAGCAGAAGGGGAAGAAAACCGCGTACTGCATGCCACTCAAGAATTAGTCACATTAGGATTAGCCTCACCAATCTTAATTGGTCGCCCTAGTGTGATTGAAATGCGTATTCAGAAATTGGGTTTACATATTAAAGCGGGTAAAGACTTTGAAGTGGTGAATAATGAAAATGACCCACGTTTCAAAGAATATTGGCAAGAATATCATCAAATTATGAAACGTCGCGGTGTATCACAAGAGCAAGCTCGCCGTGCAATGATTGGCAATCCAACACTTATTGGCGCCATTATGGTTCGCAGAGGTGAAGCAGATGGTTTGATTTGCGGTACAGTAGGGAGCTATGCAGAACACTTCGAAATCTACAAAAATGTGTTTGGTTTACGTGAAGGTATGGAAACGGCAGGAGCAATGAATGCCCTGTTATTGCCAAGTGGTAATACTTTCATTACAGATACTTATGTTAATGAAGATCCAACAGCCGAACAACTCGCCGATATTACTCTGATGGCAGCGGACACCATTCGCCGCTTTGGTATTGAACCAAAAGCAGCGCTAGTTTCTCGCTCAAGTTTTGGCTCTTTTGATAGCCCATCATCAATTAAACTTAGAAAAGCATTAGAGATAATCAAACAACGTGCACCTGAATTAGAAATTGATGGTGAAATGCATGCTGATGCGGCATTAGTAGAGTCTATTCGCCGTGATGTGATGCCAGACAGCCCATTAAAAGGCTCTGCAAACTTGTTAGTTATGCCAACAATGGAAGCGGCACGTATTAGCTATAATTTACTACGTGTAACGAGTTCTGATGGTGTGACCGTAGGTCCAGTATTAATGGGTGTTGCTAAACCAGCTCATATTTTAACGCCAATTGCGTCAGTACGTCGTATCGTAAATATGGTGGCATTAGCTGTTGTTGAAGCTCAGACTCAATCTCAAAATTAATTGTAACTAATTAAATAATTTCATCCATAAAGCGCCTTTTATCAGGCGCTTTTTTTATACGTTTGGAATAGATATAAAAACATCAAATGCAAATTAATATAAGAATGATATTGATAATTATTAGCAATAATATTAACCTGTTCGTCTAACCAAAGTAGGTATATATAACTAATAGGATGATTATGTTTTTCTCAATATCAAAAAGGATCTTACTACTAGTCTCATTAATAAGCCTTTCAGCATGTCATTCGATAGAAAAACAACCAGTATCAACCCTAGATCTAGAAATTATTCAGTCGGCAAACATCATTGATACTCAGACAGGGCAATCCATCACGGCAGATACATTGTTAACACGATTAGCAAGTCAAGCACGTGTGATTATTGGTGAAAAACATGACAATGCTTATCATCATGACATTGAATATTGGTTAATGACAGAACTGCCTAAAAAACGCCCTCAAGGTGCAGTTTTACTTGAGATGCTAACACCAAGTCAGCAATCATTAGTTGATAACACAAAAAAACGTTATTCAGGCTCAGAATACCTACGGGATGAGCGATTAATGGCGGCATTAAAATGGAATTCAGGTTGGCCTTGGAAATGGTATGGCAATATTGTTAAAGCGGGGCTAAGCGCTGATTATCCTTTATTGGCGGCAAATATTGATCGCAGTGAAATATCTAGTGCGTATAAAAATCCACCTATTATTGATGGTGTACATTCAACTGATACAGCTGTTCGTCAACTTATTCAAAAAACAATCGAGCTTTCTCATGGTGGTGGGCTTGATAAAACACAAGCAGAAAAAATGACGGTTATTCAGCAATTGCGTGATCGTGCAATGGCGAAACGTTTATTAGATGCGCCGACACCCGCACTTTTAATTGCTGGCTCTTTTCATGCCACAAAAGTAATGGGTGTACCTTTGCACGTTGCTGATTTAGCACCGAATGAAAATGTGACAGTCGTGATAATGATGGAAGAGGGAAGTGATATCACTTCAGTTCATGCAGATTATCTTTGGATAACACCTGTCGCATTACCTTAATTTATTAATAACACGAATATGCTTATTTCCTCTTTTATGGATCAAATGCCGAAATTTCAGCTTTATCGTTCTAAAGCATTTATTTTGGCTATCGGTATACATGCTGTTTTTGTCATGGCTTATTTTTATTTCAATAAAGAGAATACGGTATTTATACAAGAGCCTGAAGTAGCTGTAATGATGAGCTTAAGTGAAAACGTACAAGCAATCAGCGATGAAAAACAGATTGTAGGCGCCGATCAACAACTGGCGGTGGCAAGCCAAAAAAAAGTAGAGCAAGATATTGCTGAAAAGCAGCATGATCTGATTGTGAATGAAAATGCTGATATTTTGATCGAAAAACCTAAAAAAAAGGTCAATGTAGAGCAAACTGCTAAAATAGCCCCTGTTACTTCTCCTGTAAAGCCAGCGCCTACCATTAGTGAAAATGTGTCTAGCCAATCAGCGCCTTCAAGTAGCCGCTCTGCGGCGAGACAGCAATCTAATGATGTTAGTGCAAATTATGACAGTGATGCGGATAGCTCAGAAAGCGCATTAGCACTATGGCAAGCTAAAACAAAAGGACATCTTAATCGCTATAAAGCCTATCCTGAAGAAGCAAAAAGCAAAGGGAGAACGGGGATTTCTAAAGTGCGCTTTATTGTTGATGAACAAGGTTATGTCATATCGAGTGAACTAATTCTCAGTAGTGGTGTGCGTTCTTTAGATAGAGAAGCGCAAAGAGTACTCAAACGTGCTGAGCCCTTACCGATACCGCCTCTTGAGTTATTGTCGAAAGGTAAAATAATAGTTGAAATGCCAATTGAGTTTTCTACACTAACATTCTAACGACAGGTTAAAAAGGAAATAAAACGTTATGCTAGTCGCAATCAAAAAACGGATGACGTTGCAATTAACGAGTGCGATCATGGCATTGTTAATTTCAACAACACCTGCATTGGCTCAAAATCAAAAGGACTCCCTAGTGACGCCACCAAAAGCAAATAAAGTACCTCATGTGATGACAGAACATGGAGATACGCGCACTGACAATTATTATTGGCTAAGAGATGATTCACGTAAAGATCCTAAAGTGCTTGATTATCTTAATGCTGAAAACGCCTATACCGAATCCGTAATGAAAGAAGGTAAGGCCTTAGAAGAAACACTCTTTAATGAAATGGTGAGTCGCATGGCTCAAAATGATGAGTCAGTGCCTTACATTTATAATGGCTATACTTATCGTACTATTTACCAAGAAGGTAAAGATTTTCCTATTTATCAGCGTAAACCAGTTAATAGCGAGAGTGAATGGGAAGTTCTCGTTGATGGAAACGAACGTGCTAAAGGGCATGAGTTCTATCAATTAGGTGATTTGACTATCAGTCCAGATAATAAACGTATAGCGATTGCTGAAGATAAAGAAGGGCGCAGAAACTATAATGTTGCCTATAAAGATTTATCAGATAACACATGGAAAGAGAATGTGTTAACCAATATCTCGGCAAACTTAGTGTGGGCAAATGATAGCAAAACACTATTTTATGTTGATAAAGATCCGCAAACGCTACTGCCTTATCAAATCTATCGCCATCAATATGGTACTGATCGCAAACAAGACGTCAAAATCTTCGAAGAAAACGACGATCGCTTTTATACATGGATGGGTAAAAGCAAATCTGAAGATTATATTCTGGTCTCTATTGAAAGCTCAACAACCTCAGAGTCTCGTTTAATTGATGCAAATGCACCAGAAAAACCAATGGTTATCTTCTCTGCACGTCAAGAAGGGCGCGAATATGATATCGACCATTTTAATGGTGAATTCTATATTCGTTCGAATCATGAGAGTGAGTTGTTTGGTCTTTATAAAACGGCATCAATCGATAAGCCTTGGAAAACCGTCATTGCACCACAAAAAGATGTCGATTTAGAAGGTTTTGATCTGTTTAATCGCTGGTTGGTTGTGGAAGAAAGAAAACAAGGTCTAGTCTCATTGCGTCAGATTGATTGGAAAACAGGTCAATCAACTAATGTCACGTTTGACGATCCTGTTTATATGGCATGGTTAGGATTTAACCCTCAAGCAGATAGTGAAGAGCTTCGTTTTGGTTATACATCCATGACAACACCATCTTCAACTTATCAATGGAATATGCAAACACATCAAAAGAAACTGCTTAAACAGCAAGAAGTGAAAGGTTTTGAACGTGATTTGTATGAAAGTGAGCGCATTTGGGTAAAAGCACAAGATGGTGTTGAAGTTCCCGTATCATTGGTTTATCGCAAAGACTTATTTAAGAAAGGTGAAAATCCTATCTTAATTTATGGTTATGGCTCTTATGGTAGTAGCATTGATCCTTCGTTTAGCTCACCTCGTTTAAGCTTGTTAGATAGAGGTTTTGTCTATGCGATTGTTCATGTCCGTGGTGGTGGTGAATTAGGTAAGCGTTGGTACAACCAAGGTAAAATGGAACATAAAGTTAATACGTTTACTGACTTTATTGATGCCACTAAATACCTAATTGCAGAAGGTTACGGAGCACCTAAACACGTTTACGCTATGGGTGGCAGTGCGGGTGGTTTATTAATGGGCGCTGTTGTGAATATGGCACCAGAATTATACCGTGGTGTGGTATCCCAAGTTCCATTTGTTGATGTTGTGACAACCATGCTCGATGCTTCAATTCCTTTAACAACAGGAGAATATGAAGAGTGGGGAAATCCTGCCGATAAAGACGTTTATTTCCGCTTAAAATCATATAGCCCATACGATAATGTCGTTGCTAAGGCTTATCCTCATTTATTAGTGACAACAGGATTACATGATTCACAAGTACAATATTGGGAGCCTGCGAAGTGGGTTGCTAAATTACGTGAATTAAAAACAGATAATAACCTACTATTACTTGATACTAATATGAGTGCAGGGCATGGTGGCAAATCAGGACGTTTTAATCGCTTACGTGATACCGCAAAAGAATATGCCTTTATTCTGATGTTAGAACAGCCTGAAGTCTATTTTAAAACTCAAAATATAAAATAGAATAATCGGTATAATAAATCAGTTTAATAATTTAGCCTGTCTCTCTTTAAGAGAGACAGTGCTATTATTTAAAACGAATATAACAATAATAATATTTTCTAGTTTAATCACTTTATATAAAGCAACGTGAGCCTATTTAAAGAAAAATAAAGAATAGGTTTATTATGAAATTTACAAGGAAAATTCTTAGCACTCTTATTTTATTTTCGGGTGTTAATCATTTTGTCATCGCATCTGAAACAGATAGAGTAGTTCAATTTAGTAGTTTAAAAGTTTCATCAGCACAAAAAGAAACGCCAGAACAAAAAGCATTGGGAAAACCAGGGGCTTATAGCGCTATTGGTGAAATTAATAATCTTGAATCTGTAGAACAAGCATTACGTTCAACGCCAGGAACGTATACTCAAATGGATGTAAGTCAACCGGGCGTTAGTGTCAATATTCGCGGGCTTAGTGGTTTTGGGCGCGTGAATATGATGGTGGATGGTGTCACACAAACGACATATAGCACATCCCCAAGTCAAATTAGTCATGGCGGTCAACCATATAACCAATTTAATAGCATGCTTGACCCAAACTTTATTGTTCAAGTGGATATTTCGCGCGGTCAACAAGATGGTGAAAATAGCATTAATGCGTTGGCGGGTAGCGCTAACTTTAAAACCATTGGTGTCGAAGATATTTTATTTAAAGGGAATTCATGGGGAATAAGAAGTAAAGCTGCTGGTGGCACGAATGGTCTTGGGTATAACGGTATGGTTGCTTTTGCAGGGCAACGTTCTTTATTTAATGATGATGGTTCAGTTGGCGCAATGCTTGCTTTAAGTGGGCATAAAATAGAATCATCTTATAAGAATGGCGCAGGATTTAATAGTGAAGAGTTTGCCACTAATAAACACTTTAATCAAAAACCACACTCAGAATTGGCGAAAATTAATATTAAACCTAATGATTCTCATGAATTAGAATTAAGTGGACGGTTTTATAATAATAAATTTAATCGACGTAAAATTGATGCTAAAGATTATTATGCAAAATATCGCTATACGCCATTAAATGACCTTTTTGATAGTGAAATTCGATTAAGTCACAGCCAAGCATCTCAAAAATTTGAAGGTGATTCTTTAATGAGCTTGCGTAATGCAAATGCAGAAAATATCTCTGATTCATTAGTGGCTAAAAATACTAGTCGCTTTAATTATGGTGAATTGGATATGGCATTTACATTAGGCTCAAAGTTAATGTTTACAGAATATAAACGTAGCGTTATTGCACCATCAACAGATGCTTGGCAAGCAAACAATATGGTTGAAAATAACGCGTTTGCACCTAAAGGGAAAAATAATTTAACCAGCTTCTTTTCACAAATGAAATTTGAATATGATATTTATACGCTAAATTTCAATTTAAATTATGTGGATTACAATATAAAAGGGCATAAACCAGCGTGTGCTAGCCGTGATGCATGTTTCCCTGAAGGTGCAATGGATCTTAATCGCCATGATAGAAATTGGGAGCCGGGAATGCTAATTGCAGCTGAAATTATTCCTGAATTTCAGCCCTTTGCAAGTTATGCTTACACTATGAGAGCGCCAACTTCACAAGAGATCTTCTTTGCCAATGAAGGCGGTGCTTCAATGAACCCATATTTAAAGAGTGAAAAGGCTGATACATTCCAACTTGGATTTAATAGTTATCGTCCTGATTTAATTGTTGAAGGGGATAGCTTACGATTTAAAGGATTGTGGTATCACACCAAGATCAAAAATTATATTTCTAGTGAATCTTTTATAGTGTGTAAAGGAGGGATCCGTTGTAGAGCTGATGATTCATTAACATTGGATGACTACGCCAATATGGAAAATGACGGTAACATTCATCTTCATACTAACAGTATCGATCCTGTGACTTTGCGTGGTTATGAGCTACAAGCTAATTATGATGCAGGGATATTTTACACTAACCTTTCCTATAGTGATCAACGCACTTCACAACCCACATCAATTGCGAGTTTAGATTTTGGACAAACTCCTGCTTCAGAACTTCCTAAATATTATGCCACTATTGATACTGGTGTTCGCTTCTTTGATGACCAGTCATTAGAATTAGGTACGGTGATCCAAATAACAGGTAAATCGCGTAAATCAGCACCAGAAGGGGTAGACTACGATTTAGGTATAGTACCTATGGTTGAACAAGAAAAAATCCCAACGATAATTGACGTTTACAGTAATTATCAAATTAATAAAAATGTCTCATTGAAATTTGCTGTGCATAATTTAATGAATAAAAATTATTCTAATGCACTTGATAGAAGTAATTCAGCGCCAATTATGCAAGATCCGGGTGCTAACACTCAGACGGCTCGCGGTAGAAGTTACTTGTTTGCAGGAGAGGTGCGTTTTTAGTATTTAATAATAATTATCTGAAGATGTCATCTGAGTAAATAATAAAAAACGGCACCAAATATGATTTTGAGGCCGTCTTTCTTTTATATTTATATAAAGCTTAAATCACTTGATTTGACTTAATCGTTATTTTTAGCAGTTGTTTTGCGTTTTGCTCTTATCTTTTGTGTTTTCACCACTTCACTAGTGATCCAACCATCTTTAACACGGGTTTTTAGAGGATCACCCACTTTTACTTGTTTAGTATTTTTCAGCACCTCTCCAGACATAGTTTCACTAATACTGTAACCGCGAGAAAGTGTTGCGAGAGGACTCACACTTTCTAAACGAGAACAGCTAATAGCGAACTGTTCACGTTGACGAGATAGCTGTTGTGCAATACTTTCTCGCATACGGTAAATTAACAGCTGTTGTTGACGAAGTAATGTTTGAATTTGGGAACTAGGCTCTTGGTAATTAAGGCGTTTTTGTAGTTGCGTTTGTTGATGTTGTTTGGCTTGCAATAGTCGCTGAAAACTAGAAACTAAACGCTGTTGTGTGGAAGCTAATACATTTTGCTGACGAGCAAGACGTAAATGAGGATGCTGTTGCTGTAAACGGTGATGAAGCTGTGTTATTGCGCGTAGTTTTTTCGCTAAGTAGTAATCCATTGCCATTTCAAGGCGTTGTTGTTGTGATTGCAATTGGCGCAATAGCTCAAGCTTGTTTCGGCTGATTAGTTCTGCTGCTGCAGAAGGTGTTGGCGCCCTAAGGTCAGCAATAAAATCAGCTATGGTTACATCAGTTTCATGACCAACAGCACTTACAATAGGAATTTCACTGGCAAAAATAGCACGGGCAACGCGTTCATCATTAAATGCCCAGAGATCTTCTAATGAACCACCGCCACGGCCAACGATTAAGACATCACACTCTTTACGGCGGTTAGCAAGCTCGATGGCATGAACAATTTGCATAGGCGCCTCAGCACCTTGAACTGCGGTTGGGTAGATAAGCACAGGTAATGAAGGATCACGACGACGAAGAATATTTAAAATATCGTGTAATGCGGCACCCGTTGAAGAAGTGATGACCCCGATTTGTTTTGCTGGTGATGGCAGAGGTTTTTTGTAAATGGCATCAAATAATCCTTCTGCACTGAGTTTTTGTTTTAATAGTTCAAATTGTTGTTGTAAAAGCCCGTCACCAGCAGGCTGCATACTTTCAACAATCAATTGGTAATCGCCTCGTGGTTCATACAATGTAATTGTTGCGCGAACTAAGACTTGCTGACCATGCTGAGGGCGAAAAGTCACTTTAGCATTTTGCCCACGAAACATCGCAGCTCTAATTTGGGCATGAGTATCCTTTAACGTAAAATACCAGTGACCAGAAGAAGGCTGAGTAAAATTGGAAATTTCAGCGCTGATCCAAATGCGACCCATTTCCATTTCTAATAACTGACGAACGGTCTTATTTAGACGGCTAACAGTAAAAATATTATTGTTTATTGGTAGTGTCATGTGAGCCAGATCAAATTTTAAAACAAAGACTTAATTGATTGATACTACCTAAGTTAGTGGTAGGGTCAATAAAAATTTTGAAAAAAAGCTAGAAGCAACCGATTTCGGTGTGTATAATGCCGCGGCAATATTTTCTATTTCTTAAAAGCCGCCTTGGTGAGATATTGCTATGTTACGAATTAAAAAAGAAGCACTTACATTTGATGATGTTTTGTTAGTTCCTGCACACTCCACTGTTCTTCCTAATACTGCCGACTTATCTACTCAACTGACTGAAACAATCCGCCTAAATGTTCCTATGCTTTCTGCTGCAATGGATACTGTGACTGAAGCGCCTTTAGCTATCGCATTAGCTCAAGAAGGTGGAATTGGTTTTATCCACAAAAACATGTCTATCGAACGCCAAGCAGAAGAAGTTCGTCGTGTGAAAAAACATGAAAGTGGTGTTGTCACTGATCCTATCACCGTAACACCAGAAACTTCTTTACGTGAAGTTCAAGCAATGACTGAACGCAATGGCTTTGCCGGTTATCCTGTTGTGACTAATGATAACGAATTAGTTGGTATTATTACTGGCCGTGATGTTCGTTTTGTAACTGATTTAGACCAACCTGTTACTGCGGTAATGACACCTAAAGAACGCTTAGTGACAGTACAAGAAGGTGAAGCACGCGATATCGTTATGCAAAAAATGCATGAAAAACGTGTAGAAAAAGCGTTAGTGGTTGATAACCACTTCCACCTGAAAGGTATGATCACTGTAAAAGATTTCAAAAAAGCAGAACGTAAACCTAATGCTTGTAAAGACGAACATGGTCGTTTACGTGTTGGTGCCGCTGTTGGTGCGGGGGCAGGTAATGAAGAGCGCGTGGCTGCATTAGTTGCTGCTGGCGTTGATATTTTGCTTATTGACTCTTCTCACGGTCATTCTGAAGGTGTACTGCAACGTATTCGTGATACTCGTGCTTTATATCCTAACTTACCTATTATTGGTGGTAATGTTGCAACCGCAGAAGGTGCTTTAGCATTAGCTGATGCTGGTGTAAGCGCGGTTAAAGTAGGTATTGGCCCAGGATCAATCTGTACGACACGTATCGTAACAGGCGTTGGTGTACCGCAAATTACCGCTATTGCAGATGCGGTAGAAGCACTAAAAGATCGCAACATTCCTGTTATTGCCGATGGTGGTATTCGTTTCTCTGGTGATATCGCGAAAGCATTAGCAGCGGGCGCAGCTTGCGTTATGGTTGGTTCAATGTTTGCAGGTACTGAAGAATCCCCAGGTGAAATTGAACTGTTCCAAGGTCGCTCTTATAAATCATACCGTGGTATGGGTTCATTAGGTGCAATGTCTAAAGGTTCATCAGACCGTTACTTCCAAACTGATAATGCCGCAGACAAATTAGTACCAGAAGGCATTGAAGGCCGTGTTGCTTATAAAGGATTATTGAAAACCATCGTTCATCAACAAATGGGTGGCTTACGTTCATGCATGGGCTTAACAGGTTGCGCAACCATTAAAGAATTAAATACTAAAGCTGAATTCGTTCGCATCAGTGGTGCGGGTATTCAGGAAAGCCATGTTCATGATGTTACTATCACAAAAGAATCACCTAATTATCGCTTAGGTATGTAATTTATTCCGAGAAAGGCTTGTGGTAATAATACAGCGCAATCCTTTCAACTTTATGACTTTATCTGTTTTGGAATTCACCACAAATGACAGCAAATATCCATAATCATCGCATTCTTATCCTTGATTTCGGTTCACAGTATACGCAGCTTATTGCTCGTCGCATCCGTGAAATCGGTGTTTATTGTGAACTCTGGGCATGGGATGTTACAGAAGAACAAATTCGTGAATTTAATCCTAATGGTATTATTCTGTCTGGTGGCCCTGAAAGTACTACAGAAGACAATAGTCCTCGTGCGCCAGAATATGTATTTAATGCAGGTGTTCCTGTACTAGGAATTTGTTATGGTATGCAAACGATGTCGATGCAATTAGGTGGCGACGTCGAAGTTTCTGGTGAGCGTGAATTTGGTTATTCACAAGTTGAAATTCGTGAAACTTGTGCACTGTTCAATGATATTCAAGATTCAGTTAGTGAAGATGGTAAACCATTATTAGATGTGTGGATGAGCCACGGTGACAAAGTTACTGCTATTCCATCAGACTTTGTGACAGTAGCAAGCACTGAAACTTGCCCATTTGCTATTATGGCCAATGAAGAAAAACGCTTCTATGGCGTTCAATTCCATCCAGAAGTGACACATACTCACCAAGGTTTAGCGATTTTAAAACGTTTTGTTTTAGATATTTGTGGTTGTGATGCTTTGTGGACATCGGCTGCAATTATTGAAGACACAGTTGCTCGTTTAAAGGAGCAAATTGGTGATGATCACGTTATTTTAGCATTATCAGGTGGTGTTGATTCCTCTGTTACCGCATTACTATTAAACCGTGCAATTGGTAAACGTTTAACCTGTGTATTTGTTGATAATGGTTTATTACGTCTGAATGAAGCAGAACAAGTGATGGAAATGTTTAAAGGTAAATTTGACCTTAATATTATCCATGTTGAAGCCGAAGAACGCTTCTTGACTGCACTGAAAGGCGAAAACGATCCTGAGAAAAAACGCAAAATCATTGGTCATACATTCATTGAAATCTTTGATGAAGAGGCCGTTAAACAGCCACAAGTTAAATGGTTAGCACAAGGTACTATCTATCCTGATGTGATTGAATCAGCAGCATCAGCAACTGGTAAAGCTCATGTGATTAAATCACACCACAATGTGGGTGGTTTACCAGAAGATATGAAGCTGGGCTTAGTTGAGCCATTGAAAGAACTGTTTAAAGATGAAGTGCGTAAAATTGGCCTAGAGTTAGGTTTACCTTACGATATGCTTTATCGTCACCCATTCCCAGGACCTGGTTTAGGGGTTCGTGTATTAGGTGAGATCAAGAAAGAGTACTGTGATTTATTACGCCGTGCTGATGCTATCTTTATTGAAGAACTACATAAAGCTGACTTATATAACAAAGTAAGCCAAGCATTTACTGTGTTCTTACCTGTACGTTCAGTGGGTGTTATGGGCGACGGCCGTAAATATGACTGGGTTGTTTCATTACGCGCAGTTGAAACCGTGGACTTTATGACTGCGCATTGGGCACATTTGCCGTATGACTTCTTAGGTCGTGTTTCTAACCGCATTATCAATGAAGTAAGTGGAATTTCCCGTGTTGTTTATGATATTAGCGGTAAGCCACCAGCAACCATTGAGTGGGAATAAAATACCGTTTATCAGCAATAGTTGATAAAGGTTAAAAAACCAATAGCCATCAGTAAGTTACTGGTGGCTTTTTTGTATATTTCTATTTATTAGTGATAGGCTTATTTTTATAAATAATAAACTCAATAAAGTTTTGGATTGATATTTGCTCACTTAACGGTAATTTAGAATAAGTTTTTCTATCGTAATTAATAGCGCCTTTATTATTCGTGCCAAGAGATCTTGCAAATTAAGAAAATAGGAGATAAGGAAATCATGCATAATGAGATATTAAAAAAGTTGCCGCAAATAGAGCAAGAGTATCAAGTTAAATTACTTTATGTTGCAGAAAGTGGTAGCCGAGCTTGGGGGTTTGCTTCAACAGATAGTGATTATGATGTGAGAGGTATTTTTATACGTCCACGCAATGCTTATCTTTCTATTGATAAACCTAAAGAAACCTTCGAGTGGATAGAAAATAGTTGGTTTGATGTTGGTGCTTGGGATATTACAAAAGCGCTGCACTTATTACGTAAATCGAATTGTATATTATTAGAATGGCTCCAATCGCCAATAATTTATCAACAATATTCTAATGTTCAAAAAGAGTTATTTGAACTGGCAAAACTCTATTATCAACCAAAAGTAATTGTTCATCATTACAGAGGAATAGCTAAAGTTGTGAGTAGATATTCTCCTGAAAATAACTCTAAAAATGAGATTAGTGCAGAGCCAATAAAATTAAAAAAATGGTTCTATATGTTACGTTCTCTTTTATCTGCCTATTGGACGGTGAAAACGGGTGAAATTCCACCTATGGAATTGGATAAACTGATAAAAATTTTAACTGTTGAAGAACAAAAAACCATCAAAGAATTAGTAGAATTTAAATCAGATAAAAATGAATATTTTACTTGGGTTCCAACACATACGATGCAATATCTAGTGACTTTTTTATGGAAAGAGACAAATGTCCAATTAACCAAAAGAATAGTACCTGATAATGATATTTTAAATAATTGGTTTAGGAAAAAATTAGATGAAACTGACTATTGAAGATATAAAACCTTACCTTTTATTTGAAAGTATCGCAGGAAGTCGTTCACATAATCTTGCGACAGAAAAATCAGATACAGATATTAAAGGAGTCTTTTACCTCCCTAAAGATCTTTTTTATGGGTTGGAATACACACCACAAGTAAGTAATGAAAGCAATGATATAGTCTATTATGAGCTTGGGAGATTTATAGAACTATTATGTGCATCTAATCCTAATATTTTAGAGCTACTTAATTCACCTGAACATATGGTTATTTATCGACACCCTTTAATGTCATTAATAAAGCCAGAATGGTTTTTGTCTAAAACTTGTGTTCAAACATTTGTACATTATGCACAAAGGCAGGTTAAGAAGGCTCAAGGGCTAAACAAAAAAATAGTAAATCCAGTCGAAAAAAAATTAAAATCCATTCTCGATTTTTGTTATGTCATTGAAGATGGAAAAACAATATTAATCAATACGTGGCTAAAAAATCGGCATTGGAAACAAGAACATATTGGGTTAACAAAACTTACCCACGCACAAGATATTTATGCAATTTATTATGATGATAAAGTGTCTTATCAAGGAATAATAAAAAAAGAAAATGCTAATGATGTATTGCTAAGTAGTATTTCTAAAACAGCAAAACCAGAAGGTTATCTTAGCTTTAATAAAGAAGGTTATAGTGCATATCGCAAGCAATATCATGAATATTGGCAATGGGTTGAGCAACGTAATGATGTTCGTTACCAACAAAACATCGATCATGGAAGAAATTACGATAGTAAAAATATGATGCATACTTTTAGATTACTTTATATCGCACTAGGGATAGCACAAGAAGGGAAAGTGAAGGTTTGGTGTGATAATAGAGATGAATTATTAGCAATTAAAGCAGGACAATTTAGTTATGATGAATTATTAGAGCGTAGTGAAATTCTTATTAAGACTATTAATAATGCATTTCAACTAAGTCTATTGCCTGATGAAATTGAGCCTTCAATTGCAGAAGTTGCTCTTATAAATATAAGAAAAGCGCTCTATAAATAGTAGAAAAATGAACTAGCCTAGAAAACTAATATCCCTTACATAATGTAAGGGATATGCTATTTTTAATATTTTAAGTATACAAACTAAATAAGAAAATATTTATTAAATAGCGTTTGCGTATGAAAATATTAATTAGTTGCAAGATACTCAGGATAAGCATCTGTTAACTTCATATAGATACGCTTGTGCGTTGCTTTCTTTCTGAAATCCTGTTTTAAACAGACTTTAGCTGCATTTTTTAACTCAGCAGGTACATTTTCAGCGTTTGTAGAGGCAATAATGGAAAAACGCACTTTCTTTTTAGACCGACTTAAATTATAAGGTAAACCTAAAATTCGTCTTGCGACTCTGTTTGTTTTCACAACTCACTCCTTTTTACATGTAATTTAGAGAAAGCCCTTTTATTATAACAGAAAATAAAAAGAATAAGGTGTTGGTAACCTTATTAATTTAGCATTAAAGGCTATTTTTCTATAATTTTTAAAACATATTTAGGTTAATAAAAAACGTTTTTCTAATCGAAATTTAATTAATTAACTAGATTGTCGTTACTTTAAATTAAAATATTTATTCTTATAAAGAGTATTTAAATACTGTCATTATTAAAAAACAATAAATTTAGTTTAATATTAACAATGGGTTACTTGTCTTATAATTTAGATGACAATGATATAAGTTGTTTTAAATTACAAATAATTATCATTTTTTTGAAAAAAAGATATTAGAAAAGAGATATCACTAAAAATTTAACGTTATTTTAGCTCAAGGAAGTATGGATCCAATTAAGATAACCTTTAAAACCATTTTCAATCGGTATTATAATCACTTCGGGAGTATCATAGGGATGTATTTCGACAAGAGCATCAATTAAGTTTTGCTGTTTACTTTTTTCAGATTTTATCATCATAAGTATTTCATTATCTTCAATAATTTTATTATCCCAATGATAAATAGATTTAACTTGAGGTATTAAGTTTACACAAGCAGCAAGTTTTGTATTGATGAGGTAATGCGCAATTTCATTAGCGATTTTTTCATTTGGTGCTGTAGAGTATGCAATTATCATTGTTTGTCCTTTTAAAATTAATTTGATTTTTCATAGCAGTAATAAAGCTTGATGATTTTAATTTTATCAAAATAAAACTTTTTAAAACTTAAATCTAATATTTTTATTTTTAGCGAAATAAAACAGTATTTTCAAAAAAAACTTTCTCGATATGAGCTGTTTACGGCATTATTAAGGGCATTTTACGTATTATAAGGTTCTTGTAGTAAAGAAAAATATAAGAGTGCCGATATTATTGGTAGATTAATGAAATGTATCTATTTGTGTTATAGGCTTAATTTGGCTAAAGGTATTTTATTTTCAATAATATCTCTAATATAAAATAAACTAATTAGTCATAAGATTTATAAAAATTTGTGGGGTTTAAAATGGATAATAATTCGCTAAAAAATGCGAGTTTATTTGATAATGATCCCGTTCTCTATGCAGCGTGGCTTTACTATCAGGACGGACTCAGCCAAAGTGAAGTTGCAAATATTATGGGTGTTTCTCGTGTTACTGTCGTGAAATATTTGCATTTAGCTAGAGAAAAAGGATTCGTAAATATTAACTTGGATTCATCAGTATTTTCTACGATTGATTATGCCCTCAGAATAAAAGCAAAATTCGATCTTAATAATGTGCTTATTTTACCTGATGAAGAAAAGAATAAATCACAACATACTTTAAATATGAACAGAGAAAGGTTAGCGAAAGCAGGAGCAATGTATCTTTCTCAGATAATTAATGACGATGATATTTTAGGTGTTGCTTGGGGACGAACAATTTATAAATTGGGTAATTATCTTTCACCCAAGTCATTAAAAAATATCACAGTACTACAAATGATAGGCGCCGTAGCGCCACAGCCTGATTTTAAAACAACAGAAGCAGCCGCGTTAATTGCAAACAAGTTGTCAGGGTGCAGTATTAATTTGCATGTACCTGCGGTAGTTTCTAGTGCGCGCCTAGCAATGGAACTTCAAGCTGAGCCTATTATTAGACGCAGTTTTTCGGCGCTAAATCAGTGTAATAAAGCCCTTTTTGTTGTGGGTAATACATTTGATGATAATCCTTTGGTAACAACGGGGGTTTTAACGAGTAGTGAGATGGCTCAATATCGTGATTTAGGCGCTGTCGGTGTAATTTGTGGACGTTTTTATGATGCGCAAGGTAATCCTTTAGTTTCTGATATTGACCTTAGGATAATGGGAATAAGTCTTGCTCAGTTAAGACAAATAACACAACGACTTTTTATTGCTGGTGGTGTGGAAAATATTCAAGCAACAATAGGGGCGATAAAAGGAGGTTATGCCACTGATATTGTAATTGATGAAGTCACAGCGTTGGCATTATTAGAGTTAGATAATTAGTAATAAAATCCTCGTGAAAGCGAGGATTTTTTGGCAAATGACTATTTAAGATCTACTTATCTCTGATAATAAGCATTTATTTTGAAAGGCCTTTTCTGTAAATCTTATACATAAAGAAAAAGATAAAAATGATAAGTTGTTAACATTTTTACCTTTTTTTAATATGAGTCTCTTGCCTTAAATGCTTATATCATTCATTATATAAAAAATTATATAACGATGATTGAGATTACCATATTTATGAAACGCCAATTGCTTGCTAGTTTAGGATTAGCATTAGGATTAATTTGTCATAATACATTTGCAGCTGAGCTTCATCTTTATGCAGGGGCTGGATTAAAACAACCCGTAGAGCAGGTTGTGAGTGTGTTTGAAAAAGAGACAGGAAATAAAGTCACTATTGAATATGGTGGTTCAGGCCAAATATTAACACGCTTTAATTTAACTAAGCAGGGAGATTTATTCTTTCCTGGGTCACAAGATTATGTTGAAAAGTTAGATAAAGAAGGGCAAGTGGTTAATCAGTATTCTATTATTCGCCATATTCCAGTTATTGCTGTGCGTAAAGATAAAGTGGGGGATATTAAAACCCTAGAAGATCTTGCGAATAGTTCATTAAAACTAGGTATGGGTGATGCTAAAGCTATCGCATTAGGAAAAAGTGGCGAACAACTTATTGATGCATCAGGACAAGGCGATAAATTACGCGATAAAGTTGTGGTTCGCACTGCAACAATTAAACAATTGCTTATGTATTTATTAAATGGGGAAGTGGATGCTGCCATTATTGGATATGCAGATGCAATGAAAAATCAAGATAAGCTTGTTTTACTTCCAGTTCCTGAAGGTAGTCCAGAAGAAGTGGCAACACTTGCTGTTTTAAAAACATCAGCAAATCCAGAAGAAGCACAATTACTTGCTGATTATTTTACTCGCTCTGAAGGGATCAAGGCTTTTACTGATTATGGTTTTCTTCCTGTAATTTCGAAACCATAAATTTTTTCTCACATAAATTGTGTTTTTTGCCACCAACTCACTGGTGGCTTTTTTCATTATCACAATAAAATAAATATTTATCTTAAAAAAGGAAATAACGTGTTTCGATGGGCATTGATTCCACTCTTTTTATTGTTATTTCTGATCTTAGGATCACTAATTGCGCTGATATGCCAACTTTCTTATGTTGAATTGAGGCAAGTTATTATTGATCCTGAATTCCATTTTGCTATTGGTATGTCACTCAGTACAGCGCTAACTTCTTTATGTTTGGCAATTATCTTAGGTGTACCCGCCGCATGGGCAATGGCAAGAATTCCTTTTAAAGGGCATCGTTTCATTGATGCGTTATTAGATTTACCTTTGGTGACTCCTCCATTAGTTATCGGTATCGGATTATTATTGTTATTAGGAAATCAGGGGCCTTTAACAGGTATTTTTCCTGAGTTATCTCGCTCTCTTTTTTCACCATTGGGTATTATTATTGCTCAAACTTATGTTGCTAGCGCGATTATTATGAGAAACAGCCTTTCTGCTTTTAAGTCAGTTGATCCTGCTTATATTCAAACAGCACAAAATTTAGGATTAACACCAACAAAAACATTTTTCTTAATTGAAATACCACTTTGCTGGTCGGCGCTAATGAGCGGAAGCATTATTGCATTTTCTAGAGCCTTAGGTGAATTTGGCGCTACGTTAATGCTAGCTGGTGCAACAAGGTTAAAAACCGAAACGTTGCCTATGGCAATTTATCTAAATATCGCCAGTGGAGATTTCACTTTGGCAATAGGTTGTGCGCTCGTTCTTATCGCTATCGCGATTACTTTATTATTTGCGTTGCATCGTTTACAGCGAGAAAGGAAGGCATCATGTTAGAAATTCGTTCATTAACATCGGGCATATTAAAAGATGTCTCGTTAAAGGTAGAAAAAGGAACTTGCTTAGGAATAAGTGGTACATCAGGAAGCGGTAAAACTACACTTTTAAATGCGATTGCTGGATATACTTCGTACTCTGGAGATATCTATCTTGCAAATAAAAATATAAATGAACAGCCAGTGTGGTTGCGTTCTTGCCGATATTTAAATCAACGGCTTTATTTATTTCCGTTTATGACGGTGACACAAAATTTATGGCTAGCACAATATGGTGCAAAACAGAAAAGAAGTAAAGAAAGAGAAAAGGCGATATTAGAGCAAATGGGAATTGCACATCTTGCTGAACGTTATCCTTATCAAATATCAGGGGGCGAGCAACAACGTGTTGCATTGGCAAGAGCTCTTATTAGCCAACCCAAACTTTTACTACTGGATGAACCTTTTTCGAGTTTGGATTGGGAAACACGTTATCAACTTTGGGATTTAATGAGTTCCTTAAAATCTAAGGAGATAACGATGATCATGGTTACTCATGAGCCTCGTGAAATAAAAGCGCTAGCAGATAAAACGGTTTTATTGTCTAAAGGACAAGTTGTTACTGAAAATTCTATACTATGAAGTTATTGATTGCTTATTGATCACCAAGCCATTACTGACCAATGGATAATACGCCCCATAATTTTTACAGAACTTGTCTCCGCTGATTCATCAGGAAATTCGTCTTTATTATAACTACGTATAATCAATTTACCGCCTGGTTGACGATAGAGTAGTTTTATTCTAAACAAGGCATCTTGTTCGATAGCATAAATACCACCATCAACAATACGAGTATTGCCTGTATCGACAGTAACTGTTGAGCCATTTGGAATAACGGGTGACATACTGTCGCCATAAACAGAAAAGCAGATCACGTTCTGAGATGATGCGCCATAACGGCGTAATGTGCTTTTTGAAAATCTCAATTTATATCCATTATGATCTTCGTTAGTACAACAACCGTCACCTGCTGCGAGCTCGATACTTTTAAAATAGGGTATTTCTACTTCATCATCACCTAAAGGAGTATTACTGTCCCATTCACTTACAGGTTGCCATTCATTCTCTGGTGGAATTTCAGAAGTTGCATTGGTTTGTTCTTCACCTCCAAGTAGCCAAGCCAAATCACAATTTAACGCTTTTGCTAATTCAGGTAAAAAACGGGGACGTTTAGTTTTACCACTTTCTAGTTGTTCTATAGATTGCTGTGTCGTACTTGCTAAAGTGGCAAGTTCTGATTGTGTTAAACCTAACGCAATGCGTTTATCTTTGGTACGTTTCGCAATAGACATTAGTGACTCCTAATACGTGTCCTTACATATTCAAGTACAAAGAGTATATCGTAAAAAGAAAACAAATTAAATTGTATTTTACCTTAAGAATAAAATTAAGAATAGATTAATTACTTAATTTTGAAAACGTCATCTGCACTATCTGGTGGGGTGAGATAAGGATTTTCATCAGTGACTTCAGGATCTCTCAAGACTTCTCCACAGAAAATAATAAGGTCAGGTCTTTTTTGTTTTAAGTAGTTAAGTCGCGTTGTGCATTCATCTTTAGTATAAATTGTTTCTGTAACAGGAACAGCATCACAAGAATCATTTCCACAAGGACTTACCAACAATACATAACCGACCAGCATGAGCTGTGAAGTAAACATAAAATATCCTTTTAACTATTCATGTTTGGTCATCAAAATCAGACCGCTAGATTACCTATTTGTTGATAAAAAAGCAGTTTCTATTTGTCTTAAATAGCATTAATGATGCAAAAAAGTGTATTTGATCACAATTTTTCTAGTGTTTATTTGTATTTTTTTGTAATGTGTTATAGGCGAATAACCTAATCATCAGAGAATAATACGCTATTGATATATTGTGAAAACAAATAGAATTGTTTTTCAGTCTACTTACTTGTTGTAATATTGTTATTTGCATTATTTAAATTAATATTCCCATAAGATACTAATTTAAATAATGTTTATTAATTATATAAATTCAGTTAAAAAACAGATGTCTAGTATTTACTCAAGACTAAGTGTTTATTGGACAGAACTCGCCGTTATGACATGGTTAATAGAGAAGGGGCCTATTCCAAGAGAACTCGAAAATTAGATATACCATTTATTTCAGATAGAGAGCTTATTATTTCCAAATAACTTGATTAACACTGAAAATATTGTGTTTTATTTAGAACGAGAATAATTAATAATACATCCCACTTTCTAGTAATATAGAAAGTGGGAACTTTATTGTCGATTAACCTTTACCAGATTGAAAAGAGGAATAAAGTGTCATCCCTCCGTCAATAAAAATAGTCTGTCCTGTGATATAGGCTGATTGTTCAGATGCTAACCAAGCGGCTACATTAGCAACGACTTCTGGCTCAGCAGCATATCTCATGGGGATCATCTCTTCTAATTCTTCACGAAGCGTATCATCTTGCATTTTTTCTTTGTTGATGGGGGTATTTATTGCTCCGGGGCCAATTGAATTAATTTTAATACCCTGACTTGCATATTCAAGAGCGAGAGATTGAGTTAGCATTCTTACCCCACCTTTACTTGCTGCATAACTTGCAAAAGTGGGCCAAGGGATAATTTCATGAACTGAAGATATATTAATGATATTGCCTTGAATTTTATTTTCTACAAAATATCTTAGCGCAGAGCGGGCGGTAAGAAAGTAACTCGTTAAATTCACATCTATAATTTTACGCCAATCAGCTAAATCAACAGCATGGGAAGGTGTTTGTGTTTCAATACCAGCATTATTAATAAGAAGGTCGAGCTTGCCAAAATGATTGATGGCACAATAAATAAAATTATGGGCAACATCTTCGTTGCTAATATCACCCCCAAAAATAATGGCTTTACCTAAATTTAATTTATTTAAATCATTGGCAAGGGATTGAGCCTCTTTTTCGTCAGAATGATAATTAATCACGACATTCATTCCTTCAGCGACTAATCGTGACACAATAGCAGCACCAATTCCTCTTGATGACCCCGTAACGACAGCGACTTTTCCTTGAAGATCGTTGTACATACTTCCTCCGATATTCGATTTGAAAATTAAGCAAAAAGTAATATAAGAGATAAATAATATTATTTATCTAGCACTCTACTAAGCTTATGGTTAATATAGCCACTTATTTATTTTTCACTTCTCTTTAATTGTAGGTTGTTATTATGTAATACGCATTAAGGCACTGAAAAAATCGTGCAATTACAGAAAAATTAACTTACCAAGTTTATTTTAAAATTTGGTAGAACTTCTGTTACTTAATGAGTATTAAATAATGAATAATCAATCACAAAAATATGATAGAACTTATCACTATCCTTTTTCACCAGGCACAACAAACGACGATCGTATAAATGCGCAATGGTGGCAGGACATTTGTCAAATAAAACAACTTATCCATACAGAAAAACTAGATGGAGAAAATAATTGCCTAAATAAAATGGGGGTTTTTGCGCGTTCGCATGCAACTCCAACGCAATCAGCGTGGACATCTCAATTGCGTCAACGTTGGCAAATGATGAAAAATGATTTAGGTGAATTAGATATTTTCGGTGAAAATTTATATGCCATTCATTCTATTGAATATGCACACTTAGAAGAATATTTTTATGTGTTTGCGGTTCGTTATAAAGATAAATGGCTAGGTTGGGAAGAAGTGCAGTTTTATGCTTCTTTGTTTGATCTTCCTACTGTGCCAGAAATTAAATTGCCTGAATGTCAGGATAAAACAGAGTTTGAAAATATGATTGTTTCACAAGCTAAACAGGCAAGTTTTTTTCAATCTCAAGATGTTTTAACTCAAAAGCCAAGTCCAATGGAAGGTATTGTTACACGAGATGCACAGTCATTTTCTTTAAATGATTTTTCTCATCGTGTTTTTAAATATGTTAGAAAAGACCATGTTAAAACAGATGTTCATTGGAAAAAAAATTGGCGGCGAGCCTCTTTAATTTGGGAAAAAACACAGGAGTCTCAATGATGCTTCATAAAAAACTACACACTGAAATGTCATGGGAACACCTTTGTGAACTGTATGATGAAATAAATGATATGGCTGGTGTTATACAAGATCCTATTCATCATGCAGAAGGCGATGTGGCGATACATACACAAAGAGTAATCAATTCAGTGAAATCATTGCCAGAATATACGAGGCTAACTGAAAGAGAACAGCAAATTTTATGGATCTCGGCACTATTTCATGATGTAGAAAAACGTTCTACAACTCGGGAAGAAGAGGGACGTATTGTTTCACCAGGTCATGCACGTAAAGGTGAGCTAACAACGCGTCTTTTTCTGTATAAAAAAGTACCTTTAAGCTTTGCTGATAGAGAGCAGATCGCTGCTTTAGTTCGCTTTCACGGTTTACCGTTGTGGGTGATGGATAAACCTGATCCTAAAAAAGCTCTGCTTGCTGCATCACAGAGAGTAGATTGCTATTTATTAGCATTATTAGCTAAAGCTGATGTTTTAGGGCGAGACTGTGAAGATAAACCAGCTCTTTTTGATAAAATTGCGTTATTTACACTTTATTGTGAAGAGTTAAATTGTTGGCGTAGAGCTGCTCCATTTCCTTCAAATGATGCTCGTTTTCACTATTTTTATACAGACAGTAGTACGGATTGTAATTATGAGCCTTATCCTGAAAAAGGAAGTGAAGTGACAGTGTTATGTGGATTACCTGGTATGGGAAAAGATACCTTTATTCGCCAACATTGTGCAGATCTTCCGATTGTGAGTTTAGATGATCTCCGTCGCCAACATAATATTAAACCTGATAACAGAGATGCTAATGGTTGGATAGCACAGCAAGCAAAAGAACAAGCTCGTATATATTTACGAGAGCATAAACCTTTTGTTTGGAATGCCACCAATATTACAAGAAAAATGCGAGATCAACTTATCTCTTTGTTTTATCGTTATAATGCAAAAATTACGTTGGTATATATTGAAGTCCCTTATGCGCAATGGCAGAGGCAAAATAATGCAAGAAACGAAGCTGTGCCAGCTAAAGTAATGGAACGTATGTTGAATAAATTGGAAGTACCAACACCAGAAGAAGCACACAAAGTGATTTATTGGATTGAAGGTCAATCTCAGACCATATTTTAATTAATTGATTAATCTCGGTGAAATGTTAAGTCGGTTATAAAATAAATGAGGGTTACTTATAAAAATAAGTAACCCTTTTTTACTTATTGAGTAGGATTAATTCACAAGTAAAACAACGTACTCAATTTACTTTTTAACGTGATGGATAATATCGAAATAGACATTACGATCATCAGCATTTGGATAAATACGATAGGTGTACTCATCATCTTTAACTGTGATATTTTCTACATCACGGGAGAATAGTGTTTTACCTTCAGTATCTTTGGCAACTAAGGTGCGTATTTTGCCATCGTCTGACATTGACCAGTCACCTTGCATTTTTTGTTTACCTTCTGGCGTAAACATAATAAATGTGCCATTAGGGTAGTATTCTGCAAGCCCAAAATAGTTGCTAACTTGAGCATTATCTGGAGTTGTTTTATTTCCTTTTTCATCAATAGCGTCAGTTGTTATCCAAACTTTTTCTATCATGATTTTCTCATAATCGTTAAGTTCTTTTTGAGCCTGAATAACATCTTGAGTTTGAATATTAGTAGCAGTTGATGAACTTTCTGCAGCAAAGAGAGAAAAACTAGCGCTTAATAATGAGATTGCGATAAGTGATTTTATTTTCATTGATATATCCTTATTTTACGTTGTGCTTTTTGTCAGTAATTTATGTTATGTCTGACGGTATGAATAAATTTTAGTATAAAATGAGTGAAGTGCGAGGAAATAATTATGTCTAAATGTTTCTAAAAAAAGAATTTTTGACAAATCTAACTGGTTAAAAATATTCAATATACTATATTTATTGGCATTATTATCTCCATTTATTCTTATTGTAGATTTAATTGCTATAGGTGGCGTAATTAAAAAAAACAAATCATATTTATAGATAGCACAAAAAATAGATAAAAATCTTTCTTGATTTACAATATGAATTCAAAGATTGACTCATTGGTGAATTAAATAGACAAAGATGATGACGTTTTTATCTAACTAAATGTTACTTAGGTCACAAAAATGAAAGATGAAAACTGAGTGTGTTTTAAGCATTTCTTTTGCATTACTTAAGTAATTTACGTTCTCTGGTGAAAAGATAACATTTTCTTTGGTGTTTAATGATTAAAATGTCTTTATGGTAGATGTGTTTTAAAAATCAGAGATGATAAAAATAATTAATGCATTGCACGATTCAATTAGATTGTATTTTATTTAAGCATTATTACGGATAGTTTATAGTGATATAAAATGATTTCTTTTGTAATATCTTACATATAAAAATAAATTTTATTTTTATATGTAAATCAATAATATTATTTTCTGTATAAAAATAAAAAAACAATATTAAATTTATTTATATTAATAAGGTAAGACGACATTGTAAATTTACTCATTTTTTTCTAAAAAAAGTATAAGTTAAAAATTCATTTATTAAATTATCTTACTATTGTCATTGTTTATTTCTGTTTCTTTTTGTTTTTTATTTTTGTGTTTCTGCTTTTTTTTGCTTTTAATAAATAACATATGATTGTAATCACAATCCCATAACAACTAATAAACTAAAGTTGTTGCCATAGAGGTAACATTAAATGAAAGCAGAACGTCATAAAAAAATAATTAATCTGATTAAAGGTAATGGTGCAGTAAAAGTTTCTGTTTTGGCTAAAGAACTTGATGTTACCAAAGAAACAATACGATCAGATTTAAATACACTCGCAGAAAAAGGAATTATAAAAAGGTGCCATGGTGGTGCTTTTATAGAATTTGAAACATTAGATAAAGTTGCAAAAAAAGAAATTATACAATTTCTAGAATGTAATGATCAAATTGATAAAAACGATTTAGCAAACAAAACAGCAATAAATAAGGTGTGCGTACTGGGTTCATTTAATGTTGATATGATTAGTTATCTTCCTAGATTGCCAGAAGCCGGGGAATCCTTATTATCGAATAAATTTATCTTCTCACCAGGAGGTAAAGGTTGTAATCAAGCATTGGCGGCGAGTTATGCTGATGCACAGGTGCATTTTATAACTAAGATAGGTACTGATCAATTTAGTGATTATGCAGTTAATTTTATATCATCATCAAGAATAAAAACATCAACGATATATCAAACTGAAAATTATCAAACAGGAACTGCATCTATTTTTGTTTCTGAAGAGAGTGGGGAAAATATTATCTCTATTTATTCTGGCTCTAATATGGATATTACTGCTGATGAAGTAAAAATACAAAAAGATAAAATTATTGATGCGGATATAATTTTACTTCAATTAGAAACAAATATTGAGGCATTAAAAGAAATTATTGCTATTGGAAACGAAAATAATATACCTATTATTCTTAATCCAGCACCTTATAATAAAATAGTTAATGAATTACTTCCAATGATAGATGTATTAACACCTAATGAAACGGAAGCCAGTTTATTATCTGGAATAGAAGTACTCGATTTAGAATCTGCAAAAAATGCTGCAGTTTCTATTTATCAACAAGGCGTAAATAAAGTGGTTATTACGCTGGGTAGTAAAGGTTCGTTAGCTTATGACGGATATAAGTATATTTATTCGCCGGCATATCCGGCAGTTGTAAAAAATACAGCAGGGGCAGGTGATGCTTTTAATGGAGCGCTCGCTGCCTCGTTGGCAAAAGGAAAGCAGTTTTCTTATGCGTTACGCTATGCATCAGCTTTTTCATCATTAGCTGTTGAGACGAGTAATGCTTCAGAAATGCCTGAAGATATTAATGTCATGCATCGCATCAATCAAACAACATATTCACAGATTGTCACCCAATCCCCTGAATAAATAATCTTTTTTGAAAGAGGAATAAAAATGAAAATCTTATTTATTGGTGAGTCATGGCACATTCATATGATCCACTCTAAAGGCTACGACAGTTTCACTTCCAGCAAATATGAAGAAGGTTCTACGTTCTTATTAAGTTGTTTAAGAGAAAAAGGTGTTGAAGTTGATTATATGCCTGCTCATACCGTTCAGGTTGCATTTCCACAAACGGCTGAAGCATTGGCTAAATACGATGTCATTGTTATTAGTGATATTGGTGCAAATACGTTCCTTCTGCAAAACGATACGTTCTATAACATGAAAGTCATTCCTAACGCATTAGGATTAATTAAAGAGTTTGTAGTTAATGGCGGTGGCTTATTAATGATTGGTGGTTACCTGTCATTTATGGGTATTGAGGCTAAAGCAAACTACAAAAATACATTACTTGCAGAAGTTCTGCCTGTTGAAATGCTCGATGGCGACGATCGTGTAGAAGCGCCTGAAGGTGTATTTGCAAGTGCTGTAAATGCTGAGCATGCATCAGTAAAAGGCTTTGGTGAATGGCCTATGTTCCTTGGCTATAACAAAGTTTCAGCTAAAGAGAATACAGAAACCGTTTTAAATATTGGCGAAGATCCATTGCTGGTATTTGGTCAGTTCGAAAAAGGAAAAACAGGCTGCTTTATGAGTGATTGTTCTCCTCATTGGGGTAGCAAAGAGTTTTTAGCATGGCCTCATTATGCAGATATGTGGGTTAACATTCTTAAACAAATTGCCCGTTAATTTGAATTAAGAATAACTGTAATAAAAAGTAAAAAAGCGCAGAGTTGCCGCTCTGCGCTAATAAAACCGATTACTTGAAAAATAAAAAAAGAAATCACTCATAGCCAATAATCCAAAAGGAACATCTTATGAGTACAAAAAATTTATCAACACCATTGCTGATGTTAGCAACTGTGTTAGCAGGTATGCTATCACCAATGCAGTCTGCGGTGAATGGGCAGTTAGGGCATGTTTTAAAAGATGGTAACGCCAGTGCAGTTATCTCTTTTGCCAGTGGTTTAGTGGTGATGTTTTTTATCATTATGTCGAAAAAACAGTATCGCCAACAATTTGCTTCAATTCCAAGTTTAATTAAAACGCGCAAAATCCCATTATGGAACTGGTTTGCGGGCCTTTGTGGTGCAATGGTTGTTTTCTCTGAAGGAGCTTCTGCGAGCGCGTTAGGAATTGCAACATTCCAAACAGCATTAATTTCAGCACTGTTATTATCAGGTTTACTATGTGACCGCTTTGGTGTAGGTGTTGATGAGAAAAAATATTTCACACCATATCGTGTATTAGGTGCAATATTAGCTGTTGTTGCAACTTTATTTGTAGTTTCTCCACAATGGCACTCAACCTCATTTATTTATTTAGCAATCTTACCTTTTCTGGCTGGTTTATTAGCCGGTTGGCAGCCAGCAGGTAACGCTAAAGTTGCTGAAGCAACAGGTTCTATGATGGTGTCTATCACTTGGAACTTTATTGTCGGCTTCACTGTTTTAACGATTGCTCTTATTGTTCGCATGGCATTAGGTCATATCACTCTTGAATTACCAGGTACTTGGTGGATGTATTTAGGTGGTCCTTTAGGGCTTATGTCTATCGCATTAATGGCTATTTTAGTACGTGGTTTAGGCTTACTGATGTTAGGCGTTGCCTCAACAGCGGGTCAGTTGTTAGGTTCTGTATTAATTGACTTATTATTACCGTCATTAGGCAATACCGTTTATTTAGTGACAATCATTGGAACATTATTTGCGTTAGTGGGTGCGATTGTAACTACAATTCCTGAATTCAGAGCGACTAAGTCAGCAAAAGCGTAGGAGTATCGTAATGAAAGGTTATATTCAAACCGTAACTGGCCCCGTGAAAAAAGAAGATATGGGGCTAACATTGCCTCATGAACACCTTTTTAATGATCTCTCAGGTGTTGTTGATGAACCTTTTTATGAATTCTCGCATGTGTTAGTTGATAAGAAGGTGAGTGCAGATATTCAGTGGGGACTTAAATACGATCCATATTGCTGTTGCGATAATATGGATAAAAAGCCTATCGAAGATGTTATTTTTGAATTAAATAACTTCAAAGAGTTAGGAGGCAGAACAATTGTTGATGCAACAGGATCTTCATCAATTGGACGTGATATTAGAAAATTAAGACAAGTTGCAGAAATCACTGGTATTAACGTTGTTGCTTCTTCAGGACTTTATATTGAAAAGTTTGAAGGGAAGCGTTTGGCTGATGATATTGATGCAATGGCAAAAATCATTGATGATGAATTGAATGTAGGTATTGATGGTACTGATATTTGTGCTGGCATGATTGGCGAAATTGGCGTTTCTCCATTCTTTACTGATGGTGAAAAAAATAGCTTACGTGCTGCTGCTATTGCGCAAAATAGTAATCCTCATGTTTCAATGAATATTCATATGCCGGGTTGGCAACGTCGTGGCGATGAAGTTTTAGATATTCTATTAACTGAAATGGGATGTAACCCCGCTAAGATTTCATTGGCACATTCGGACCCATCAGGTAAAGATATTGATTATCAATGTAAAATGTTAGATCGCGGTGTTTGGCTTGAGTTTGATATGATTGGTCTGGATATCTCTTTCCCTAAAGAAGGGGCAGCACCAAGTGTTATGGATACCGTAGAAGCCGTCGCAACCTTAATTGAAAGAGGCTATGGTAGCCAAATCGTATTAAGCCATGATGTGTTCTTAAAACAGATGTGGGCGAAAAATGGGGGAAATGGTTGGGGATTTGTTCCTAATGTATTCCTTTCATTATTGGCTCAACGTGGCATTGATAAATCTATTATTAAAAAATTATGTGTAGATAATCCAGCTAATTTATTGGCTTAAATCTGAAGTAAATAACAATAAATATACCCCTTGAAGTAAATTTAGCGGCATCTTAATAAAGTGCCGCTTTTTTATGTTTCAAGGAAAAGAAGACAAAATGAAGCATTAACGTAAATGGAAATTTTCAATATAACGCAATGAATGCGTTGAACCATTAATGACTAAAGAGTGTGTTTGTAAGTATTGAGCTTGTTGATTAACACCAGATAAAAAATCACCTTTGGTAATTGCTGTTGCTGCAAACATAACATCTTGGTTACGTACTAATGTGTCTAATGACAATTTAATATTTACATCGGTACCCATTTTATGGCAACGAGCAATTTCAGAAACGGCATATTCTCTATTTTCCGCACTATTTCCTTTTGCAATATCTCGAGTAATCAAACGTGCTTGCATATCACCGCCTAATGCCTTCGCGATAGCCGCACTAATTACGCCCTCGGGTGCTCCACCAATACCATACATAACATCAATACTGTTATTAGGCATTGTGGCATATAAAGAAGCTAAAACATCACCATCAGGTAGTGTAATAATATTAATACCTTTAGCGCGAAGATCGTTAATAATATCGTGGTGACGCGGTTTATCTAAAATAGCGAGAGTTAACTGCTCAATAGATTTATTTAATGTTTGTGCGATAGCATCAAGGTTATATTCAAGGCAATGGTTAAGATCAATCACACCAGCAGCTTGTTTACCAACAATTAATTTCTCCATATACATGTCAGGAGCTTGTAAAAAACTGCCTTCAAAGCCAGCGGCTAAAATAGCTAGGGAATTATTTTCACCCATAGCGACCATGCGTGTACCGTCAATGGGGTCAACTGCAATTTCTATTTTATCGCCTTTCCCATTTCCTACTTTTTCGCCAATATAGAGCATAGGCGCTTCATCTATTTCACCTTCACCAATGACAATTTCACCATTGATATTTAGGTTATTTAAACGTTCACGCATGGCACTGACAGCAGCATCATCTGCTGCATTTTTATTTTGTTTTCCAATCCAAGGCATTGCTGCAATAGCTGCGGCTTCTGTTACAGAAGCGATAGCATTAGTTAATTCGTCATTTAATTTCATATTATGAGTGTGTTTTGCGATATAAATGGAAGATTAAGTTAGGTTACCGATCATACCTTTTTTTCGAAATTGTGTGCTAGGTTTAAATCAAGAGTTCTCGAAATAGATTATTTAGGAATAAACTAAGATAAATCTGTGAAAATTAAAGTATAACTAAGGGAAAGAGATTAAAACTATGTGATGCTTAACGCAAAAGGATTAGGTTTATGGACGACTTTTTGACGCTCATTGTTACAATATTTGTCGTGGTATCTTTGTATTGGCAATATCACGCTTATATAAATAGCAACTCATTGTTACATCGAATTAAACAGCTTGAAGAAAAGTTTACTGAGCAACAAGAGAAATTATTTAAGTTATTAAATAAAGATAACGCTGTGGATATTCGCACAGAGCTTGATACTCAGAAAAGTGAAGTTAAGGATTTATCTCGTGATATAAAAAGAGAGCCTCAACCAACGGGTTCAACTTATCAACCTAAAACAGTTGAATCTACTGACACAATAGAAAAGGTGCAAAATAAGGCGGAGAATAAAGGTACGCCTGTATATCAAGATGCACAAGTATCACAAGAAAAGGTATTTAATAAAGCTTTTCCTAAAGAAGAAAATCCAGTTGTTCAATCTTCTATGGTTAATAATATTAACCTTGAAAACAAACAACCTAATCAGCCCGAAATATCAACGATCCCTACACCTAAAGGATCTGAGCCTTATCAACCTAAGGTAGCAACAAGCCGTTTTGCTCATCGTTATCAACAAGAAGCAAAACAGACATCTGTTAAATCAACATCAGATCTGCTTGTAGAAAATAGAGCTAATGTTGCAAATGCAAGCCTTTCGGGATCTGAAACAGGTGATTTAGGAAATGCTACACCTCAAGTAAATAGACCTGCATCGCAATATAGACCTAATTTAAACCCTCGCCCAAAACGTCAACAAAAATCAATTTTAGGGCTTATTTGGAATTGGGTAGTAACAGGAAATCCGCTGGCTAAAATAGGGATGCTATTGCTCTTTTTTGGTCTGTCTTATTTACTTAAATATAGTATTGAGAATGAACTTGTCTCAGCATCAACACGTTTAATGATGGCGGGAACAGGATGTTTGGCCTTATTAGGTATTGGCTGGTGGCTTAGAAAGAAAAACCTGATTTACGCATTAATTTTACAAGGTGGCGGTATTGGTGGGCTCTACATTACTATTTTTGCTGCGACTAAAATTTATGATTTTGTTCCTATTGGCATTGCTTTAGCTATTATGGTCTTTATTTGTATTGTCAGTGTTATTTTAGCAGTTCTTCATCGAGCAATTAGTTTAGCTGTATTAGCTTCATTAGGAGGATATTTAGCGCCTGTATTATTGTCCACAGGAAGTGGCAATTATATTGCTTTGTTTAGTTATTATCTTATTCTTTCAATTGGCATTCTTATTATCAGCCATTGGCAAGTTTGGCGTTTATTAAATCTTATTGGTTTTGCTTTTACTTTTGGTATTGGTTTTATATGGGCGATACCAAATTATACTCATGCCGATTATTTACCTTGTCAGTTATTTCTAATTGCGAATTGGTTGATTTTTGGTGTTGCAACGGAACTTTCAACACTAAAAAATAAACTGAAACTTAATATTCCTTTTGATGCCACATTACTGTTTGGTACACCATTAATTGGTTTTATTTTCCAATATCGATTAGCCTCAGAATGGCCATATGGAGTTGCTATTGCTTCATCTCTTTATGGATTAGCTTATTTTATACTAAGTTGGTTTGCACTTAAGCGTTATCGTGAAGAGGGTAAATTGCTGGCAATTGCCTTCTTTATGCTCTCTGCCACCTTTGCCACTTTAGCCGTACCATTTGCATTCTCTGCTGAATGGACATCGATTGTATGGGCAATTGAAGGGATGATGATCCTTGCTTTTTCTGTTTTACAGCAGCAAAAGAAACCCGCTATTGCAGGGACTATTTTAGTTGCAGTTTCTTTTGTTTTATTATTTAACATGCCCGTTATCTCGTTGGGCGATTGGCTAATGCTGGTAACACAGGTAATCGTTGTATTTGCTGTCGCAGTACTGTGGTATCGAGCGCAATTTACTAATATTGATAATCGAGCTATTGGATATGTCACACTGTTTATTTCTGCTGTAAGCTGGGGATATAGTGTTTTACTTTTACAAGAATATGGTGAACATTGGCTCTCTCCAGAAGTAAAATCCATTACTTTTGCTTTTATTCTTATCAGCTGTTGGGGCATGTTCTTTGCAGGAAAGAAATCCCAATTTTTTGAGTTGGCAAGTTGCTCTATTTTATTATGGCCGATGTCAGCACTTATTATGTTGGTATATATCTATCTTGCAGGTTCGTTAATTGATAATTGGTTAAGTGCGATTATCTGGTTCGCAATTTTTGCTAGTGGTTTCTATTTACTTAAAGTAAATACATTATTGCCGAAACAAAGGATCAATAAAGCATTGCTCCACAATATACATCTTATCTTTATTGGTCTCTTCTTATTTACTGAAATTATTTGGTTAATGGATGTTACGTACCTTTATGTGAGTTTGCATTTTGCAAGCGTTATTTTTGTTATAAGTTTATTTATTGCAATAAGTTATATGCTAGCAATGAAAGTGAATTGGATAAAAGAGTACCAAGATGCTTATTGGGTAGTCACTTTACTTGCTTTGGGCTTACTGGCAATTTCTTTAATCTTTGCAAACTTTAATGATGGAACTGAAAGTGGTATTAAATTTATTCCATTATTTAATTTGATGGATCTAATGGGTATTATTGGAATATGGATTGGTTATCAATTTATTTCAGTAATAAAATACTCATCTAAATATCAAGCATTATTGCAAAATAACTGGCCTATATTGAATTACATTATTCCTGCGATGGTTTTCTGGTGGGCAAATGGTATTTTATTAAGAGGATTAGTCTTTGCAACAGATATTGATTGGTCGAGTTATACAATAATTAATTCCAAAGTTATCCAAACAGTATTAGCAATTATTTGGGCAATTACTGCATTAGTAACTATGGTGATGGCGACACGTAAGAAGTCACGTTCACAATGGTTTATTGGTGGTGTACTGTTGGCGGTGGTTATCGCTAAACTTTTCCTAATTGACACATCATTAAGTAGTGGATTACTCAGAGCATTGGCCTTTATTGGTGTTGCAATACTGATTTTATTAATCGGGTATTTCTCACCGTTACCACCGAAAAGGCAAAGTAACAATACAGGCGTGTAAGCAATATTTATGCTTGCATTGTGTTTATTTTATAAATTAAATCATGCATATAATCTTAAATGATTAATGCATGATTTAATGGAAAGGAGAACTATAATGCATCAAGGTCAATGTTTATGCGGTAAAGTTAAATTATCAACAACACAAGATATCTCTGCGCTCAGCGTTTGTCATTGCAGTATGTGTTTACGTTGGAATGGGGGGCCAGGTTTTTCAATTGATTGCAAATCAGATTTGAAGATTGAAGGTGAAGAATATATAACACGCTATGATTCATCTTCATGGGGTGAGCGAGCATTTTGTAAGCATTGTGGTTCTCATCTTTTTTACCTTCTAAAAGAAACTCATAATTACTATGTGTCAGCAGGATTATTTCCTGATGCGAAAGAAAGCAAACTGACAATGCAAATTTATATAGATAGCAAACCTCACTATTATAATTTTGTAGAAAAAACACCAATGCTAACAGAACAAGATATTATGAATATGTTCAATCAATAATATTTTATTTATTGATTTTTTTTATATTTTTTAAAAGGCTCTTTTCTATATGAGCCTTTTTTATTATAGTATAATAATTATGTTAAAATTTATGGAAAGTTGATTTAACATTCTTTGTTATATTTTAATTTAAAAGGAAAAAGTTATTGATAAATACATTGATAATAAGTCGAGTTGAAATATTTAGCTTGGGAATAAAAACACTTCTTAGTCAGATTAAAAAAATTAATGTTCGAAAGGTAATGAATGATGAAAGTGATGCATTCCGCTATTGCCGACAATTTTCGGTTAATCTTATTATTTTTTACTCATCACCTTCAGTCTCATTAATTGATTCTATAAAAAGAATAAAGCGTTCATCTTTATCAATTAAAATAATTATTATTTCACCAAAAACAGACTCTATATTATCAATAACACTTCTTCAATTGGGTATTGAAGGCTTTATTATTGTTGATACTTCTTGTGAAAATATTCTGCAAGCTATTCGACAGGTTTGTATCGGTCAACGGTATATAAGCCAAGAGTTAGCAATGGAAATCGCGCTAACAAAATTACAGCAAGAGTTAAATCCTTTACATCATCTGTCTGAAAGAGAATTGCAGATTATGTCGATGATCATCAGAGGGAAAAAAATCACACAAATCGCAAGTGAGTTGAATATTAATACAAAAACAGTAAATAGCTATCGTTACCGAATGTTTAGTAAACTTAAAATCTCAGGTGATGTAGAATTAACACATATAGCAATACGTTATGGGTTAATTGAGATAGAGAGTCATTTACAAAGTGGAAGACAAATTTGACGCCAAAGCATTCTTAAGCCGAATCACAGATAAACCGGGTGTGTATCGGATGTATGATGCGACAGACACAGTAATCTATGTAGGTAAAGCTAAGGATCTGAAAAAAAGGCTTTCTAGCTATTTTCGCACACAGGTAAATAGCCGTAAGACCGAAGCTTTAGTGAAGTGTATCGCAAATATTGATGTCACGATCACCCATACAGAAACGGAAGCTTTATTGCTTGAGCACAGCTACATCCAACGTTATCAACCTCGCTATAATGTATTGCTACGAGATGATAAATCTTATCCTTATATCTATTTAAGTGGTGATAAGCATCCCAGAATTGCTAGTTATCGAGGAGCCAAACATGCCAAAGGGGAATATTTTGGACCTTTCCCTAACTCTTTTGCAGTAAGAGAAACACTGGCATTAATGCAAAAATTGTTTCCTATTCGTCAATGCGAAGATAGTGTTTATCGCAATCGTTCAAGACCTTGTTTGCAATATCAAATTGGTCGTTGTCTTGCTCCTTGTGTAAAAGGCTATGTTTCTGATGAAGAATATGCCCAACAAGTTAATTATGTGCGACTTTTCCTTTCAGGTGATGATACGCAAGTTATTGACGGATTGGTTAAACGTATGGAAGAAGCAAGCCAAGAATTACGTTTTGAAGAGGCTGCTCGCATCCGAGATCAAATCCAAGCAGTAAGGCAAGTGACTGAAAAACAATTTGTTGCCAATATTGGTGATGATCTTGATGTGATAAGTGTTGCTTTTAATGGTGCGATTGCTTGTGTTTATGTTCTCTTTTTCCGTCAAGGTAAAGTGTTAGGAAGTCGGAGTTATTTTCCTAAAGTTCCTGCGAATACCTCAATTGATGAGGTTGTTCAGACTTTTATTGGTCAATTTTATTTACAAGGCAGTGCAATTCGTACTTTACCCACCGAAATTTTGCTTGATTTTAATTTAGAAGATAAAGTCATTCTTTCTGAATCTATATCTTCAATTGCAGGGCGAAAGATTCAAATTCAAACAAAACCGCGTGGCGATAGGGCGCGCTATTTGAAATTAGCTAGAACAAACGCAGCTACGGCATTGGCTTCAAAACAAGTCGAGCAATCGACAATTTCACAACGTTATACCTCTTTGATGTCTCTTCTTGATATGAAAGAGATAAAACGAATGGAATGTTTTGATATTAGTCACACTATGGGAGAGCAAACTGTGGCTTCATGTGTAGTATTTGACATGAATGGCCCATTAAAATCGGAATATAGGCGCTATAATATCAGTGGTATTACTCCTGGTGATGATTATGCGGCAATGAATCAAGTGCTCACTCGACGTTATGGTAAACCATTAGAAGACAGTAAGGTTCCAGATATTATCTTTATTGATGGTGGTAAAGGGCAATTAGCACAAGCAATAGAGGTATTTGATTCTCTTAATGTTGATTGGGACAAATCACACCCGAAATTAATTGGTGTTGCAAAAGGGAGTGACCGTAAGGCAGGGCTTGAAACCTTGTTTTTTGTGCCGGAGGGGGAAGGAATGGCGTTGCCTTCCGATTCACCTGCGTTACATTTGATTCAACATATTCGTGATGAATCGCATCGTCATGCGATAACTGGACATCGTCAACGTAGAGCCAAAGTAAAAAATACCAGTTCATTGGAGTCTATTGAAGGTGTCGGACCTAAGCGTCGTCAAATGTTGTTGAAATATATGGGGGGGCTACAAGCTTTACGAGATGCAAGTGTTGAAGAAATTGCGAAAGTTCCGACAATTTCGACTGCATTAGCAGAAAAAATTTTTAATGCGTTGAAACACTAAGTGTATTGATGCACCATATTAATAACTCTCACTTTTCTAGGTCGTGTAGAACGCTATGCAACTAAATATCCCAACTTGGCTAACTCTATTTCGTGTCGCTCTAATTCCATTCTTTGTTTTGGTGTTTTATTTACCATTCAAAGATGCTCCATTAGTCTGCGCTATTATTTTTATGGTAGCAGCTGCAACAGACTGGTTTGATGGCTATTTAGCACGTAGATGGAAACAAACTACCCGCTTTGGCGCTTTTCTCGACCCAGTAGCGGATAAAGTAATGGTTGCAACAGCACTTGTTTTAATTACTGAATACTATCATGAGTGGTGGATAACTTTACCAGCAGCAACAATGATTGCTCGTGAAATTATTATCTCTTCATTAAGGGAATGGATGGCTGAATTAGGAAAACGTAATAGTGTTGCTGTTTCTTGGATAGGAAAAGTGAAGACGACCGCACAAATGGGATCGTTGGTTGTGTTATTATGGCGTCCTACTATTGAAGCAGAGTGGTTTGGATTCGCTTTATTATATATCGCAACAGTGTTGACTTTCTGGTCAATGTTTCAATACTTGAGCGCTGCGTGGTCAGATTTGCGTGAAGGTTGATCGAAATGACTGAAAATTCACCGAACAGTCAAAAAGATGCAAATATAGTGTTGACTAGATTCAGGAAATCAGTAGAATGCAACGCATCGAAAGGCACAACGGTTTACGGAAATAAATAAGTAAATCAGCAAGTTCGGTAAAGCGGGAATAGCTCAGTTGGTAGAGCACAACCTTGCCAAGGTTGGGGTCGCGAGTTCGAGTCTCGTTTCCCGCTCCAATCTCTTATGAGATTGAGCAGTTGAGGCGCGTTGGCAGAGTGGTCATGCAGCGGATTGCAAATCCGTGTACCTCGGTTCGATTCCGGGACGCGCCTCCATTAATGCCCAGGTGGTGAAATCGGTAGACACAAGGGATTTAAAATCCCTCGGCTGTAAGGCTGTGCGGGTTCAAGTCCCGCCCTGGGCACCATCTCTTTAGATAAAGAGTTTGGTGCAAAAAAAAGTCCATTATAAATGGCAGTGAAGAATAAATAAGTCGTCCATACCAGTATCTTTCTTAGTAATAAGAATTTACGGGCGCACCACAGAATTTAGCCCAGGTGGTGAAATCGGTAGACACAAGGGATTTAAAATCCCTCGGCTGTAAGGCTGTGCGGGTTCAAGTCCCGCCCTGGGCACCATATAAATAGCGGACCTTAACTTAGGTCCGTTTTTTCTTCCTCTAGCGATAAGTTAGTGAGAAAAATCAAAAAACTGAAGTTAGTTGTTTTAGACATAACGTTTTAAATTTATTTGTTATTTAAATTGTATGATAAGTAAGTATTATGCGTAACAAGTAAATACAATTTAGCCCAGGTGGTGAAATCGGTAGACACAAGGGATTTAAAATCCCTCGGCTGTAAGGCTGTGCGGGTTCAAGTCCCGCCTTGGGCACCATATAAAAAACGGACCTCATTGAGGTCCTTTTTTTGATCATAAAAAATAAAAATCACCTTATCAGTTGTAGTAATAAGGTGATTTTCAGTTAATTATTGTTTTTTTAGTAATAGTCGATTAGTTATTTGTATCTAAAATAGTAACTCGATTTCTTAGTGCAATAAAACGAGTCAATACATCGTCTACCGTAAGAAGCCCTACAGTATCTTCAGGTGCTTTCAGTACTTCACTGGTAATATGCCATGGTCCCCAAAAATCAGCATCACTATTACCAAACATTGCTACTGTCGGCACACCAACACCGACTGAAATATGTAATGCACCACCATCGCTGGTTAGCATCTGATCACATAAAGACATACCCGCCATTAATTCTCGAAGATTTTGCGTAGGCACTGGCGTAATAGGGATATCTTTACATTGTTCGAGTATAAATTGTGCTTTTTCATCATCACCAGGATGCTGCTTATTATCATTGCTTCCTGGCGACCAAAAGAGAAGAACATGGCATTTTTCGCGTTGTGTTAATTGGTGTGCTAACGCGATAAATTTTTCTGCTTGCCAACGTTGTTGTGGTTTACGTGAGCTGATTTGTAAGCCGTAAACAGGAACATTTTCAGTTATTTTAATGCGTTGCCGAATTGTAGAGATCTCTTCGTCTTTAACATACAACTTCAAAGGGCCGGCTTTTTTCTCTATTCCAAGAGGATGAGCTAGTTGACAGAATAACTCAGCGATATGACCTTTGTTAGACGGTGTTGGAATGGGATCTGTCACTGCTGATGGCGCGTCATCACCAATAGCGATAATCCGTTTAGCACCAGATAATTTTGCCCATTGTAATGCTCTTTTGGCCCAATGATCGCGAGCAACAATTGCAATATCATAATGCTGACGACGCATATCAAAAATAATTTTTAAGCGACTTAGAATGAGCTTTAAGGACGATTGCCCTGATTTTTTATGATGTAACTTACTGTAAATATGTACATTTCCGACAGAAGGGTTACCTTCTAAGATTGCTTGATTGTAAGAATTTACGAGAAGATCAATTTTTGTATTGTATTCGTGGGCAAGAGCATCAATTAATGGTGTTGTAAGTATTAAATCACCAATGTTATCTCTTTGTATTATTAATATTTTGGTCATAATTAGATTTATTCATACTCGAATGAAAAAATAACACTGTAAGTAATAACTTAAGTGTTAATCATAATGTATGTTTATGATTATAAGCTATTCGATATGTTTAGGCATTACTATCAAAAAATTAATTATTTTTTTTGATTGGAAATGAGTAATTATTATGCTGACTTGTAGAAAGTAAGGTGATTATCTATAAATAATCACCTTACTTATGATACATTTTGATATGTAACTTGTTTTTAACAACTTACACAATAGTGATTTTTTAAAATCATCGTTAAAAACAAGCGTCTAAAATATTCAGGGCATTTTTTGTTGTTAATTTCCTATAGCCTTTATCAATAATTGTTATGAGTTGAGCAATACTTGGTAGCATCTCTCTTGTTGCTCCTAAGGCTTCTAATGATGTGATACGGCTATACTTCAACATAACCGTTTCGCCATAATGCGGTAATTCATCATTTAATTTAGCAAGAGAATTCTTTCCAAAATAAATAGTTGTCGGATTGTAGTAACAAAAATCGAATTACTGGTTTTGAGTTAATAATATTATTTTCTTAATCTCTTCAGATAGGCTCCATACGGTATAAAGTAATTAATATTGCAGTAGTTAAAATATTATAATGTATGAAATAAATTGTTGATAATTAATTGATTTTTTAATAAGGATTTTAGAAAGTAAACATGAAAAATAAGATAGGTAGTATTTAATAAATCACAGTTTTATCGGTTTATTATTTGTTGATTTCTCAGAAGTGAAAATAAATAGAACTGTATACCTCCGTAATAAAATGTAAAAAATAAAAAGAATCGTAATTCAGATTGAACCTGGTTTATTTTAACTATATATCTTAAAAAGAAATATTAAAAAGATATGGGTTATATGTGGGGTTTTATATGAAACAGATACTTATTATTACAGGAGGAGTGTTATCGCTGACTATTATGCTAGCTATTCTTGTCGCTATTTTAATAGAGTCTGTGATTAAAGAAAATACAGATGAGTTTTGGAGTGAAAGTCGTGAAGTGATTGAAAATTCGTCATCAACATTACGTGAAACTTTTTCTACCGTAGAAGCAAAACGCGATACGCTGATGGCTCTTTATCAATCTAAAAATAATAATGGAAGTTGCCAGCAGTTAGCCGAAAAACTAAACGATGTTGAAAAAGCGCTTTCTAATGGAAATTTAGTGCTGCCACGACCAGCAAAAGAACAAATTTCGACTATCAAAAATGCTTTTAATGGTTCAACATCACCTACGAAAAACATTGCTTGCGAACAAGCACTTCAAGTTATTAATGAATTAAGTCAGTAATCTCAATATCCTTTCTATTTTTATTTATCTTTTATTCAATAATAAGATTATTTTCGGTTATTAAATTAATATATCTTAACTTAATTCAATGAATACACGATATATTTTTTTTTAAAAGAGTAAATTTCTACTTTTCAATATAAAGTAATAACCGATCATTTATATCTACAGTTTTACTATTAGTAGATTATGTTAACGTTAAAAAGAAGTTGCTAAAGGGATTTAAAGTTGCGATGTGAATATGCTAAAATTAATAGCTGATTCGCTTTAGCAATGAAGTTTAGTGATAATTTTGTTTGTTTTTTATTTCTAATAAAATGTATTTTTATCTTTATGCTATTTTTTTATTTTCAATGTAATCAATCCATTTTAGCTCAAGTAAGAAAAGAAAATCAGACAAAACTTCTACAAAAAAACATGGTATATATATCAATATAATTTAAGAAAGTATCTATTAACTATGAATATCGCAACATCAAACGTAAATGAAGTTAGTCGTCAAACAGCGTGGATCAGAGTAATAATATTATCATTCGCGGCTTTCGTTTTTAATACAACAGAATTTGTTCCTGTTGCTCTGTTAAGTGATATTTCTGAAAGCTTCGGTATGCTCCCTGCCCAAACAGGTTTAATGATCACGATATATGCTTGGGTTGTTGCTTTAATGTCTCTGCCTTTAATGATAATGACAAGTAAAGTTGAGCGACGTAAGTTACTTATTATTTTATTTATACTTTTTATTTTAAGTCATATTTTATCTAGCGTAGCGTGGGATTTTAAATCACTGATAGTAGGGCGTATTGGTGTCGCTTTTTCTCATGCTGTATTTTGGTCTATTACCGCGTCACTGGCCATTAGAGTGGCGCCTGCTGGTAAACGTGCTCAGGCATTAGGCTTATTAGCAACAGGAACAGCACTTGCAACAGTATTGGGTTTACCCATTGGTCGAGTTGTTGGGCAGTGGTTAGGATGGCGTGCAACATTTATGGGTATTGGGATATTAGCCTTAATTACCATGTTTGCATTAATGCGCTATTTACCTTTATTACCAAGTGAGCATTCAGGGTCACTAAAAAGTGTGCCGATGTTATTAAAGCGTGGCCCGCTTATGGGGATCTTTCTATTAACGGTTATTGTCGTAACAGCGCATTTTACAGCGTATAGTTATATCGAGCCTTTTGTCGTTGATATCGTAAATTTGGATCAGAATTTTGCTACGTTAGTTTTATTGATTTTTGGTGGAGCAGGTATCATTGGTAGTGTGCTATTTAGCCGTTATAGTGCCAAAATGCCAACATCATTCTTACTTTCAGCCTTAATATTGCTTACTTTTTGTTTAGGCTTATTAATGATCAGTAGCCAGAATCTAACAGCATTTATTGTACTGATTATATTTTGGGGAATTGGATTTATGTGTATTGGGCTAGGAATGCAAGTTAAAGTGATTGATTTAGCCCCTGATGCAACAGATATCGCTATGTCTATTTATTCTGGTATTTTTAATATTGGTATTGGTGCTGGGGCATTGATTGGTAATCAGGTTATTTTACATGCCGGTATGACAAATATTGGCTATGCAGGAACAGTATTAAGTATTATTGCAGTGGTTTGGTGTGGTTTTATCTTTAATCGCTATCGTGTTTCTATGGGCGGGGAACCCCGTCAAAAAAACCAACTCCATCAACACTAAATAAGTATTCCCAAACTTCCATAATATAAAGGCACTTATTCAATAGAAAGAGTGCCTTTTTTATTTGTTGTAGATGAATATCCTTAATCTTGCTTGTGATAGAATTCACAAAATTGACTTTGTATAGGATTAAGACGAAAAAATGAATGGATTAACTTACCTAATGTTGGCAATTATATCTGAAGTCATTGCGACAACAATGCTGAAAGCTTCTGATGGTTTTAGCCGATTATATCCGTCTATTGTAGTCGTCATTGGTTACTGTTTTTCTTTTTGGGCACTTTCTCAAGTGGTAAAAGTTATGCCATTAGGCATTGCTTATGCAATATGGAGTGGATTAGGAATAGTTTTAGTTTCTGTTGCAGCGGTGTTTCTCTATCAACAAAAGCTCGATTTACCTGCCATTGTTGGTATGACTTTAATTATTGCTGGTGTTTTAGTTATAAATCTACTTTCAAAAAGTGCTTCACATTAATAGGAATAACTGGAAGAAATTAGGGTCTCTTTAATGCAAAAGAACTTTAAAATAGCTTGTTATCTATCTATGCTAACTAGCTTTGCTTTTATTGCAGGATGCAGTAATTCAGAACAGACACAACATCCATCTACACAAATAGTAAGTAAGAGTCGGACAATACCGATAACTAGTCCTGATATTCCCTTAGAAGAGTCAGCCAAGGCTACCTGTGTCTTTTCAGGTGGTGTGCCGTCTTTAAACTATGAATTGCATGGCGGTCAGACACCCGTGTGTCAGTTCGCTAATGGTAAGCGTTGTAGTGAACAAGCTTTAATAGAAGGGGCTTGTATTCCAGGTTAAAGTTTGTCTTTGGTTGAATATTTAATCGCTGTTTTTCTATTATAAAAATAGCCCTTAGTTTATCGCTAAAGGCTATTTTCTTTTTTATTCTTTTGTTTTAAAAGAACTTGTTATTTGGCTCACTAATACTAATAAACCTACAACAAAATAAGCAGAGAAAATAATAAGCATCCATTGTGGCATTTCTAAAGTTAAGAATTGCCATTGGCTGACAGAACAATCACCGGTTGCTTGGAATACAGCAGGGAACCAATCTTGCAAGGCAAACCAAGAAGGTAATGTGACAAAAAAGTCACAGGTTGCAAAAGGTGAGGGATTCAGAATAAGTTGTGTATGCTCCCAAGAGAGTTCAATTCCTCGGTATGCGGAATAAATCCATAAAAAACTACCGGCCATACGCATAAGTGTCATTTTAGGTGCGGATGCCCCAATCAATGCCGCAACTAAGATCCCTAATACCGCGATGCGTTGATAGACGCACATTACACAAGGCATTAATTCCATTCCGTACTGAAAATACAATGCAGCACCTTCAAGACCTATTGCAGTTAATGCAAGCAACAGCCATGAAAAACGGCTTTGGGACCAGTGACGAAGAGATGTCAGCATAATAATATCCATTTAAATATTAAATAAAATAAGTGTCTATTTTGCCCAAAAATCAAGCGCAAAAAAAGTTAAAATCCGTTATTTCACAAATATTTACATTGAAGCTTGTTTTTATGAAGAAAATAGGACTTTTATCGAATAAAAGTCCTATTTATGTGGTGTAACTGTGGAGCAATTGTTATGGAATAGCAACTAAACCAATGTCATAGAACCAATGTGTTGCAGGAACAAGCCAGAATTCAACCGCCAGTAAACCAAATAATGTCATCACAATAGTATATGGCAGTGCCATTATCACCATACGGCCATATGATAAGCGGATGAGTGGTGATAGTGCTGATGTTAATAAGAACAGGAATGCGGCTTGACCATTTGGAGTCGCAACAGAAGGTAAGTTTGTACCTGTATTAATAGCAACACCAATATGCTCATATTGTGATTGGCTAATTAACCCATCTTGCAACGCTGTTAAAGCTTCACTGATATAAACAGTACCCACAAACACGTTATCTGAAATAGCAGATAATAGGCCATTGAAGAGGTAAAAAAGAGACAGTTGTGAGGATTCTGAAGCTTGAAGAACAAACTGAATAATAGGGCCAAATAATTGTTGATCAATAATAACAGCAACAATAGAGAAGAAAACGGTCAATAATGCAGTGAAAGGCAAGGCCTCTTCAAATGCTTTACCAAGCGCATGTTCTTCTGTGATCCCACAAAATGCAGTGGCGAGAATAATAACAGATAAACCGATAATACCGACTTCTGCTAAATGGAGCGCTAAAGCAACAACCAACCAAATACCAATTAATGCTTGGATTATTAGTTGTGCTTTTTCTTGAGAAGTGCGTTTTTCACTGTTTTTCTTGTCGTATTCAGTTAGAACTTTACGAACCAAATCAGGTAATTCAGCGCCATAACCAAAGAGCTTAAAGCGTTCTACAAAGTAGCACACCGCAAGACCAGCAAAGAAGACTGGAATAGTCACAGGTGACATTCTGATAAAGAAAGTCACGAAATCCCATTCTAAATGTTTTGCAATAATCAGGTTTTGTGGTTCACCTACCATGGTCATTACGCCACCTAATGCAGTACCTACACCAGCATGCATCATTAAGCTACGTAAAAAGGCACGGAATTGTTCTAAAGTTTGTTTTTTTTCTGCGGTATCAATAAACCCATCATTACTTAATTCTGTACCTGATTGATTAGACGCAAAATTATGATAAATAGAGTAGAAACCGAGAGAGACACTGATTACAACCGCGATAACGGTTAAAGCATCTAAAAAGGCAGATAAAAATGCACTTGCAAAGCAAAAAGCAATAGATAACAGTCGTTTAGAACGAATAGATAACAGTAGTTTAGTAAAAGCAAACAGTAATAGTTGCTTCATAAAATAGATACCTGCAACCATAAAAACAAGAAGCAAAATCACTTCAAGGTTGTTGGCAATTTCATGACCAATCTGTTTTGGGCTAGTCATACCAATGATGACGGCCTCAATAGCAAGTAATCCTCCGGGTTGTAATGGATAACACTTTAGTGCCATGGACAGTGTAAAAATAAATTCTACAACTAATAGCCAGCCGGCAACAAAAGGGTCAACAAAGAAAAAAATCAGTGGGTTGATAATTAAAAAAGTAAGAATAGCAAGCTTATACCAATCTGGGGAGTTCCCCATAAAGTTCTTTAGTAGTGCTTGTCTTATACTCATATCCATTAGGTTTCTCATCCTCCAAAAAGAGATTTTTAGCGCAATATTATGCAATCTAACCATAGTACGCGCTAATCGCTGTGAAATTAAGCTCATTAGTCATAATTAATTAGTAAAACGACATCAAGTTTTATGATGCCATTCACTATTTAATGATGGTTGAGCTATATCAAAATTACGCATTCTGATATTATATTTTCCATTATTAGCAGAAAAGTCGCTTCGGAAGAAATAAAAATATGGTTATTAAGGCTCAAAGCCCCGCAGGTTTTGCGGAAGAGTATATTGTTGAAAGCATTTGGAATAATCGTTTTCCTCCTGGATCTATTCTTCCAGCGGAACGTGAGCTGTCTGAACTAATTGGCGTTACAAGAACTACATTAAGAGAAGTGTTACAACGCCTTGCTCGTGATGGTTGGTTAACTATTCAGCACGGAAAGCCAACGAAGGTAAACAATTTCTGGGAAACATCAGGCCTTAATATCCTTGAAACAGTCGCGCGCCTTGATCATGATCGAGTACCACAATTAATAGATAACTTATTGGCTGTCAGAACCAATATCTCTGCTATTTTTATACGTACAGCATTTAGAAATAGCCCTGAAAAATGTATTGAAGTTTTAAATCATGAACTTACTACTGAAAATAGTGCTGATGAGTTTAGTGAACTGGATTACAACATTTTTCGTGGATTGGCGTTTGCATCAGGTAACCCAATTTATGGTCTTATCTTAAACGGCTTAAAAGGGCTTTATACACGTGTAGGCCGTTATTATTTCTCAAATATTCAAGCCAAAGAACTCGCGTTAGCATTTTATAAAAAACTGGCTGTATTATGTGAGCAAAAAGATGTCGAGCATGTCATGGAATGTGTCCGCCAATATGGTAAAGACAGTGGTATTATCTGGCAAAGTTTACAGTCACCATTACCGAGTGACCTAGAAGAAGTAAAACGCTAATTAAGTTTGTTGTGTTATCACAATAAAAAACCAGTATTTACATAATTTGGGATACTGGTTTTTTTATGCATTTAAAAAAGTCCAACAGGTCATTTTTTTAGGCAATGCTTTAAATAGGTTATTTTTAGTAAAAAGAATAACCAAATCGAGTCAATTTAAGAATTAAAATCTGAAATATTGTTCAATATTAGATTTTAATAAAACTCTTATTTCCTTTCTCTACACATAAAACTTTCTTCAATTCAAAATAATTTATTAAGCAATATTTTTATAAATTATAGTGAAAATTATATCTTATTGATTTTACGTGTTAATTCAATATTTTTTTTTGAAAATTACTTATCGAATAACAATCAAGTGTGACTTAACTCTAAAATCTGTCTTTTTATTGGTCTAGATGATTATTCTATATTGGCTTTTTGTGTATGGAATATTATTCTTATGTTATATCAATGTAAATTATTGGAGTCTTGCCATGAAAGTGATCATCTTAGGTGGCGGCGTTATTGGTGTAACGAGTGCGTGGTATCTTGTGCAACAAGGCCATGAAGTCATTGTTGTTGATAGACAAAATAGTGCAGCAGAAGAGACTAGTGCAGGTAATGCAGGTCAAATATCTCCAGGATATGCAACGCCTTGGGGAGCACCAGGTATCCCATTAAAAGCAGTAAAATGGATGTTCCAAAAACACGCACCATTAGCGATTAAACCTGATGGCTCACTTTTCCAATTACGTTGGATGTGGCAAATGTTACGTAATTGTGATGCGTCACATTACACCATGAATAAAAGTCGTATGGTGCGTATTGCCGAATACAGTCGTGATTGCATTCGGCAATTACGCCAAGATACAGGTATTGAATACGAAGGTCGTCAAGGTGGTACTCTGCAACTGTTCCGAGATCAAAAGCAATTTGATAATGCAGCAAATGATATTGCTGTATTAAAGCAAGAGGGCGTTGCTTATGAATTGTTAACAGCCGATCAACTAAAATTAGCAGAACCCGCACTCGAGCATGTTAGTCACAAATTGACAGGTGGTTTACGTTTACCCAATGATGAAACGGGTGATTGCCAAATTTTTACGAAAAAACTCGCTAAAATGGCAGAAAATGCTGGTGTTACATTCTTGTTTAACAAAGAAATCAAACATTTGTTATTTGATGGTGATAAAGTAGCGGGCGTTCAATGTCATGATGGATTATTAACTGCTGATCATTATGTTGTGGCTATGGGCTCTTATTCAACAGAGTTTTTGAAAAACAAAGTCGCTATTCCAGTTTATCCCCTTAAAGGTTATTCGCTTACGATGCCGATTATTGACGCTTCACGAGCGCCAACATCTACTATTTTAGATGAAACTTACAAAATTGCGGTAACACGTTTTGATGAGCGAATTCGTGTCGGTGGAATGGCCGAGGTCGTTGGTTTTAATCTGAATATTTTAAAATCACGCTGTGAAACATTAAAAATGGTTGTACAAGATCTTTATCAAGGTGGTGGTGATATTGAGAAAGCCACATTCTGGACAGGTTTAAGGCCTATGACACCTGATGGTACACCTATTGTAGGACCTACGGCTTATCGCAATTTATCATTAAATACAGGGCATGGCACATTAGGTTGGACAATGGCATGTGGCTCCGGACAATTATTGGCTGATTTAATTTCAGGAAATAAACCTGCTATTGCTGCTGATGATTTATCTGTGTTTCGGTATATCGATGGCTTTAATACTAAATTGCTCTTACCAGGGCAAAAACTTGATGCGGCTTATTAATTGAGGAGAAACCATGTCCAGACCCACAAAAGTAACCATTAACCTCGATGCATTAAGTCATAATCTGTCTGTTATTAAAGAGAGAACTAAAGGCAGCAAAGTGTGGTCTGTTGTGAAAGCAGATGCTTATGGGCATGGCTTATCCTATGTTTGGCCTGCATTAAGTCATACTGATGGTTTTGCATTAATTGAGTTAGACAAAGCTATCATGTTAAGAGAGCAAGGATGGGTAGGACCTATCCTTTTGCTGGAAGGTTTTTTTAGGCCAGAAGATGTTTATTTATTAGAACGTTATTCTCTGACAACAACAGTACATTCTGATTGGCAATTTGATGCTATAGAAAATGCACAATTAGAAAAACCGATTAACATCTATCTTAAACTAAATAGTGGAATGAATCGGTTGGGTTACCGACCAGACACCTATAAACAAGCAATTGATCGTGCAAAAAGTATTAAAAATATTGGCTCTATCATCCAAATGTCGCATTTTGCTAATGCAGATACTGGCTTGAACATGGATGCACAAAAGACCACCATTAATCAGGCAATGGTAAATGAATTACCTCGATGTTTGGCAAATTCAGCTGCAACGTTATTTTATCCTGAAACTTATCAAGATTGGGTGCGCCCGGGCATTATTTTATATGGTGTTTCGCCTTCCGGTGTTTGGCAAGATATTGCTGATTTCGATTTACAACCCGTAATGACATTTAACAGTGAAATATTAGCTATTCAACAAGTTAAAAAAGGTGAGCAGATAGGTTATGGTAGCCGATATACCGCTGAGCGTGATATGCGGATTGGTGTTGTTGCCTGTGGTTATGCTGATGGTTATCCAAGACATGCACCAGATGGCACACCGGTTATTGTTAATGGACATAAAACACAATTGGTAGGGCGTATTTCTATGGATATGCTAACCATTGATGTTACGGATTTTCCTGATGTCAATTGCGGTAGCCCTGTTGAATTATGGGGGGAAGAACTTCCTATTGATGATGTTGCAACAGCATGTGGCACTATTGGTTATGAATTACTGTGTGCAATAGCACCAAGAGTAACTGTCGAAGTGATGATAAATTTACCTAATTCCACTTTTTCTGATCTAAATGAAAGTTGTTGATAATCACTAAACTAGAATAAGCTTAAATTTATTTTGATTTGGTGATCCTATGAGTAACGGCATTACATTGCGTGTGAAAGGAAAGGTTCAAGGCGTTGGGTTCCGCCCATTTGTTTGGCAATTAGCCTATCGTTTTGGTTTATTAGGGCAAGTAAGCAATGATAGTTTGGGTGTATTAGTACATTTAACGCTTTCACCTAAAAATTCACTCTTTATAGAAGCATTAAAAGCAGAGTGCCCACCATTAGCACACATTGAACGAATAGAAGAATCACCCTATCAATGGGAGCAGCTACCTACTGAGTTTATTATTGTAAAAAGCGGTGGTGGCGAAATGGATACACAAGTTGTTCCAGATGCAACGACTTGCCAAGCTTGTATTGATGAATTGTTTGATCCACAAAATCGTCGTTATCATTATCCATTTATTAACTGCACACATTGCGGTCCTCGTTTTACTATCATAAAAAAAATGCCTTATGACAGGCCTTTTACTTCAATGGCTGAATTCCCATTCTGTCCTGAATGTAAACACGAATATGAAGATCCTGCCGATAGACGGTTTCATGCCCAGCCTAATGCATGTCCTGTATGCGGCCCCCATATCTGGCTTGCAGATAATCAGGGTAAAGAATTAGCGACAAAAGAGCATGCATTAACTCAAGCCTGTGAAGCGTTACTTGCTGGAAAGATTATTGCAGTTAAAGGTATTGGTGGTTTTCATTTAGTGTGTGATGCACGTAATAATGAGAGTGTTGCATTATTGCGTGAACGCAAATACCGACCTGCGAAGCCATTAGCTGTGATGATCACAGGTATTGATCAAATCAAAGCAAATAAGCAAGATCCAGATTTTCTTCCAACAGCTATTCAAACATTACAAAGCACTGCTGCCCCAATTGTATTAGTCCCTAAAACTGTTGTCCCTAAACTTGCAGATCTTATTGCGCCAGGATTAACTGAAATAGGGGTAATGTTGCCAGCCAATCCTTTACAACATTTATTAGCGCGTGGTACGAATATTCCTCTTGTGATGACATCAGGAAATGCTTCTGGTCATACACCGGCATTAAGTAACGAAGAGGCCTTAACGCAATTGAAAGACATTGCGGACTTATTCTTAATGCATAACAGAGAAATCATACAAAGGGCTGATGATTCATTAGTTCGCATTGAGGGTAAACAGAGCGTTATGATCAGACGCTCTCGTGGTTATGTTCCTGATGCTATTTCATTACCTGACGATTTTGAACCACAACCCTCAGTGCTTGCCATGGGGGGCGATCTCAAAAATGTATTTTGTTTATTACGCCAACATCAAGCGATTATGGGGCCTCATTTAGGAGATCTTGATGATTTAAGCGTGAGACAACAGTTGGTAAAATCGTTGACTCTTTTCCAACAGATTTATCGGTTTACACCTAAAGCTATTGCAATAGATGCACATCCTAACTATATCAGCCATCAGTTGGGTAAGCAGTTTGCTCAAGAGCAAAATATTCCTGTTATTGAAGTCTCTCATCATCATGCACATATTGTTTCTTGCCTTGCTGAACATGGTCATACCCAGCGACAAGGTGCGGTCATTGGTATTGCTCTTGATGGATTAGGTTTTGGGCAAGATGGTACGTTATGGGGTGGAGAGTGTCTGCTGGTGGACTATAAAAGCTCAGAGCGGATCGGTGGACTTCCTGCTGTTGCGATGCCCGGAGGTAATCTTGCCTCTCTTCAACCTTGGCGAAACTGGTTCGCACATTTAGCTACTTTTTCTGAAGATTGGCAAGGTAGTCTGATTGCCCAAATGATGCCTAACCATGATTTACATATATTAAATAAGGCATTAGAACGTGGCTTAAACTCACCTAAAGCTTCTTCTTGTGGCCGTTTTTTTGATGCAGTTTCGGCATCATTAGGATTAGCTCCTAAAGAAATAAGCTGGGAAGGTGAAGCAGCCTGTTATCTACAAACTGCTGCATTAGCATGTCATAAAGAAAAACAGTCAGAAATAATTGAGCGATATGGGCATTTGATGCCTGTAAAAAATAGTGTGCTTGATTTGGGCGTTTTTTGGTCGCAATGGGAAAGTATAAAGCTTAATGTTAGTGAAAAGGCATGGCTATTTCATTATTTATTAGCTGAAAGTTTAGGCAATATCGCATTGCAATATGCCGATGAACATCAGATTGATACTGTTGTACTTACGGGTGGTGTGTTAAATAACACATTACTCAAACATATGTTTAAGAAAAAATTAAACAATAAAAAAGTACTAACCCCTATGATGTTACCCGTTGGAGACGGTGGTATTGCATTAGGGCAAGCACTGATTGCTACACATCTAGTGCAAAACTAAAATAATTATAGGTAAAATAATATCGGTTTTAGTTAATTGTGACTGAAATTGGTTTTTGGTTGCTACTTTATTAATGACAATATGGAAAATCATCGTGAGTAATAAGAAGATTATCATTTCTTTAGCCGTTATTGCAGGACTTAGCGCACCAGCAGCATTTGCTGGAGAATGGTCAATTGGTGGCTCGGTCTTAGCGCAAGTCACGCCTTATAAAGGGGCTAAATCAAAAGATTATTTATTACCCGTGCCACAAGTTAACTACCAATCAGAAAATTTCTATTTTGCGACATTAGCCGCAGGGTATTACTTGTGGAACACCCCTAAAGATCAACTTTCTGTTGATTTACACTATTATCCTCAAGCTTATAAACCAAGCGATAGTGACGACGAACAAATGAAAAAATTGAATCGTCGTCGTGACACAATGATGGGTGGCTTTACTTATAAACATCATGAATCATGGGGTAGCTTAAGAGCAATTGTATCGGGTGATATGCTAGGTAAAAGTAACGGTATTATTGCTGACGCTGCTTATTTATATCCTTTCAAATTTGGTAACTGGTCTTTACAACCAGGTGCAGGTGTTGTCTGGGAAAACAAAAAGCAAAACCGTTATGCTTATGGAATTAGCCACGCAGAATCACAACGCAGTGGTTTAGCAGAATATACGCCAAATGATAGTTGGAGACCTTATTTTGAAATCTCTGCTAACTATAAATTTGCAGAAAAATGGAATTTCTTTGCGATGGGACGTATTGACCATTTACCAAGTGAAGTGAAAGATAGTCCTATGGTGAATAAATCTGTGACTGCAATTATGTGGACTGGTGTGACTTACACATTCTAACTCACTAAAATTTAGTAAGATTTGCAATGATAAAAAAGCTTCGATTAAACTCGAAGCTTTTTATTGTGTAAGATACCAGTAATAATTTATTTTTCGGTTATATCTTTACGAACACGAACTACCAGAGATAAACGACCAGGATGAACGTTATCTGGTTTTAATGGTTGGTGAATACGAGCAGTTTCTACACAAGCCATTTTACGATAGCCACCTGCACTCATATCTTTCATTGAACTTGCAAGCTCTGCGCCGGGGTTCCAACAAACCACATCACTATGATGATAATGATGAACTTCAATTGTGCGATCCCAACCATCATCATGTATAAGGTTAAAATCCTCAGGCTCGGTATAAAGCCTGTCAGTGCGCCCATTAAAGCGCAATGAGGTTTCATCAGTGTAAACCTCTTTATCTGCCACTGTGTCAATGTAGTGGCTTCCTAGGCCGGTTACAGATACATTATCAATGTCACTCACATTAAAATAAGAGTGAAGGGCAGCTGTCGCTTCATAATCACCATAAGATTCTAATTCAACCTCACAGGTTGCTCCTAATTTAAAACGAGCAATAACAGTAAAGGGATGAGGCCAATATTTTTGTGTCTGCTGGCTCTCTTTTAATGTCATAGTGATGAGAACACCATCATCTTGTTCTGTATGGGCACTAAACTCCCAAGGAATAATTCGCGCAAATCCATGACTTGGTGTACCTGCTGAAGCAAACCAAGGCCAGCAAATAGGAATACCGCCACGAATGGCAACGCCAGGAGTGAAGAGAGAAGCTTCGCTTACCCAAAACACAGGATGTTCTTGTGCGGGTTGCCAAGCAATTAAATGCGCGCCTTGAAGACTGATAGCTGCGCGTACTTTAGGGTGTGAAATAACAAGGATAGAAAGCTCGCCTAATTGCCGACGACTTAAGTAAGGTGATATTTGTTCAATAATCGGCAAAGAAAAAATTTTCTCATTCATTATCTTATGACCTTATGTCACTGACTATTTCAATACAATAAACTGACTGGCTAGAAAATAAAAGAGCCACCGAAAGGTGGCTCTAAAAGAAATCGTGACTTTCTAAACTCTAATTATTTAGAGATGTGAGAAATCAGATCCAGAACTTTGTTTGAATAACCAACTTCGTTATCGTACCAAGCAACTAATTTAACAAAGTTATCGTTCAGAGCGATACCTGCTTTAGCATCAAATACTGAAGTCAGAACTTCACCATTGAAGTCAGTTGAAACAACTGCATCTTCAGTGTAACCCAGAACGCCTTTCAGTTCGCCTTCAGCTGCCGCTTTGATAGCGTCACAGATTTGAGCGTAAGTTGCTGGTTTTTCCAGACGTGCAGTCAGGTCAACAACAGAAACGTTAGGAGTAGGAACACGGAAAGACATACCAGTCAATTTGCCGTTCAGCTCAGGAATAACTTTACCTACAGCTTTAGCTGCACCAGTTGATGATGGGATGATGTTTTGAGAAGCACCACGACCACCACGCCAGTCTTTTGAAGATGGACCATCAACAGTACGTTGAGTTGCAGTTGTTGCGTGAACAGTAGTCATCAGACCTTCAACGATACCGAAGTTGTCGTTGATAACTTTAGCTAAAGGCGCTAAGCAGTTAGTAGTACAAGATGCGTTAGAAACGATGTCTTGGCCTGCGTATGATTTATGGTTTACGCCCATAACGAACATTGGAGTGCTGTCTTTTGATGGACCAGTCAGAACAACTTTTTTCGCACCAGCTTGGATGTGTTTACGAGCAGTTTCATCAGTTAAGAACAGACCAGTTGCTTCTGCAACAACGTCAGCACCGACTTCGTTCCATTTCAGATTTGCTGGATCTTTTTCTGAAGTTACGCGGATGGTTTTACCATTAACAACGAGGTGGCCATCTTTTACTTCAACAGTACCGTTGAAACGGCCATGAGTTGAATCGTATTTCAGCATGTATGCCATGTAGTCTGCGTCTAACAGATCGTTAATACCTACGATTTCGATATCTGAACGTTCTTGAGCAGCACGGAAAACGATGCGGCCGATACGACCAAAACCATTAATACCTACTTTGATAGTCATATGTATTCCACCAGCTTTAATTTAGTGAATTAAAAAGTTGATTCTAAAGTTACCAAAACCGCGCCAATCGTCAAGCGGAATCGTGTCAATAATTGCAAAAAATCAATTAAAAAAACACTTTTCGCTTAAAGATTGGTCGTTTTAGACAAATGTTACGCTGTGTATTATCGGGATCAATGCCGATAAATGAAGTTACCTTTGCTCTGTTATGTGAAACTCATCACATTTCAAAAACTAAAGATTACTCTTAGTGATTTTAGACTATATTTTTCAGATTTGTTGTTAAATCTTTGTTATTATTCACTGTTGTTTTAAAAAGCATTTTTCTGGGCAAGAGGTCTATATGGCAGATAATGAAAAGAAAGTGAATATTTCAAGTAATAACAATCACCTTGATTTATCAACACTCAACGAAATGCAACGTTATGTGACGCAACAACAAGGTACAGAGCCCCCATTTAGTGGTAAATTATTACACAATCGCGAAACAGGAATTTATCACTGTTTATGTTGTTCTGCTCCCTTGTTTTATTCAGATACCAAATTTGATGCAGGATGTGGTTGGCCTAGCTTTTATCAACCTGTTAGTGATAGTGCAATTCGCTATATTGATGATTTTTCTCATAATATAAAAAGAACGGAAATCCGTTGCCAACAATGTGATGCACATTTAGGTCATGTTTTTAATGATGGTCCTGCCCCAACTGGGGAGCGTTATTGTGTTAATTCAGCATCTCTTTCATTTACGAATAGTGAAACAGGCGAAAAACAAGCTGGTTAATTTAGCGAGTTAACAAAATAATAACAACTGAAAAAACGATTCAGCTATTTCAAGTGATTATTTAGCTTATGGAGCAATCAATGGAAGTTAATGAACTTATTTCGATGGTAACACCTGAAATATATCAGCGTATTTCAACCGCAGTTGAACTAGGTAAATGGCCTGATGGCGTTGCATTGACTGCTGAGCAAAAAGAGCATTGTATGCAGATTGTTTTATTATGGCAGGCGAAAAATAACCACACACCTGAGCATATGACAGTAGGCACTAATGGACAAATTACCATGAAGAGCAAACAAGAATTAAAAGCTCAGTTTCAATCTGAACGTTTAGCAACGTTAACGCCAATAGATGATGACTAAAACATGTGTTAAATGAATAGAATAGAGATAAAAAGGGGATATTTATTAATCAAGTTGGTTAATAGTATCTCCTTTTTCATTTTATGAGATAAAAAATAAAGAAACTACTGGACTACTGAACTACTGATTATTACGATTAAGCCAATGAGCTGAATCAATTAATGTTGCACCCTTTACTCGCATCTCTTCCAGTGCTTTTTCGCTATCGTCATTTTGAATATTTACACCGCGACAACCATCTGTAATGACTGAGACCTGATATCCTAATAACAGCGCATCTAGCACTGTAAATTTGACGCAGTAATCTGTAGCAATTCCTAAAATATAAAGATGTTTTATATTGAGCGTCTGTAAAAGGGTGTGTAAGCCGGTTTGATATTCATGGTCGTTATCAAAAAAAGCACTATAACTATCAATAAGGGGGTTTTGCCCTTTATAAATAATATGATTAATTAATGCTTGGTTTAATTCAGGATGAAATGCAGCACCATAAGAATGTTGTACGCAATGAACTGGCCACCAAACTTGTGGTAATCCATTAAGTGTACCGATTTCTCCCACAACAGTACCTGAATTTTCAGCAAAGCTAAGATGATTGGCTGGATGCCAATCTAAACTTGCAATAATCGGACTTTTAGTTTGCTTGAAACCATTAATAAGCTGATTGGCTGTTTGAATAACCCTCTCACTCTCGTTAACAGCTAAAGCTCCCCCTGTACAAAAATCGTTTTGTATATCAACCAGTAATAGCGCAGAGTTTTTCACTAAAGTTGCCCTTTTATTAAGCTTAGTCGTTATCGTTTAATGTCATTTCACCGCGAAGGTTTTGTTGCATTAAGCGACAAATTTCAGTGTAATTATATTGTTGGCTAAGGAGATAATGCAGTTTAGTTAATGTTGCCTCAAATGTCATATCATAACCACTAATAACACCGACTTCCGCTAATGCTTGGCCTGTTGCATAACCTTCCATATTCACTCGACCAGAAATACATTGTGTAAGATTAATAACCACAATGCCACGCTCTGTTGCTTCGCGCAGTGTAGAAAGTAAAGCAGGGTGTGATGGTGCATTACCGACACCATAAGAGCGCAATATTAAGGCTTTCACCGGTTGCATCAGAATATTTTTCACTACTACATCTGAAAGGCCAGGATAAATCGTGACAACACCGATAGGCTGAGGCGTAATATTATGTGCAATAAATTCCCCTTTCCCTTTGGGAAAGGAGTTAATTTTAAATTGTTTAATATTAATGCCCGCTTCTAACAATGGTGCGCTATTCGGTGACGCAAAGGCATTAAAGCCATCAGCATGTGCTTTTACTGTGCGGTTTCCTCGATACAACGTGTTATTGAAGAAAAGTGCTACTTCATTAATTGGATGATGTGCAGCGAGATAAAGTGCATTTAATAGGTTTGTTTGTCCATCAGACCGTAAGGCTTCTAAAGGAATTTGAGAGCCAGTAACGATAATAGGCTTGCTAAGATTCTCAAACATAAAAGAGAGTGCTGATGCGGTAAATGCCATGGTATCAGTACCATGAAGAATAACGAACCCATCATAGTTGTGATAATTTTCATTTATATCATCAGCGATAGATTGCCAATCTTCTGGGGTGATATTTGATGAATCAATTAAAGGAAGGTGCTCTTTGATTGTAAAATCGGGCATCTCTTCACGATGGAATTCTGGCATTTTAGCTAATTGGCGTTGTAAATGCCCTGATACAGGAATATAGCCATGTTCAGAATGTTGCATACCAATAGTACCGCCAGTATAAACAACGTAGATTGATTTTTTTTGCATCAGACAAAGCACTCTTATTCAGCTGTGAGAAATATCTGATTATAGGGAGTTTACAGAATAAAAAAAGGAAAGGATGCTAAAAAAATAAAATAGAGATTAATGAATATCCGCTTTAAATCATCGCGTTAAAAATATCATTGATAAGAATGAGTGAAAAATAATCGCCAGCATATTATGCCAAATAAAGTCAGAAATAAAAGAGAAAACACCCACCTTGAAAGGGTGGGTGTTGAGACTGAAAAGATTATTGAATATCCCCACAAGATAAACAATACGCATAGCGATTTAACGGGTCGTTCATATTGCGATAAAACTCTGTCTGGGTTTTAACTTCTTTTAAAACAGGTGCAGGTATATACGCTTGTAATGGATCAGGAAGGAGCGCTTTTGCATTAGACGATAAACTCATTATGATCTGCTCTGACAGGCTTAATTCAGGTTTCATCCAATCAACAACAGGCTGGTCAATTTTTGCCATTTTAGCCGCAGCATCAATAGCATCATCAAAATCACCAAACTCATCAACTAAACCCACATTCTTTGCATCTATTCCTACCCACACTCGACCTTGAGCAATACGGTCAATTTGAGCTGGCGTTTTTTTACGAGATTCTGCGACTAAATGAATAAACGTTTTATAACCACTTTCGATATTTAACTGTAAAAGTTCTGCAAACTCTTCAGGTAGTTTATTTGTGACAGATAATCCGGCTAAGGGTGAAGTTGTGACGCCATCAGTATAAACACCAATAGACTCTAAGCTGTTTTCAAAGGTATTAATAACGCCAAAGATGCCAATTGAGCCTGTTAATGTCGATGGGCTAGCAATAATCTTATTTGCAGGGGTTGAGATCCAATATCCACCTGATGCGGCTAAACCTCCCATTGAAACAACCACATGTTTTTTCTGTTGTTTAAAGGCGGCAACTTCACTGCGTATTTGCTCTGATGCAGAAACACTACCTCCAGGGCTATTTACACGTAATACAAGTGCCTTAATATTCGGATCTAAACGTGCTTGGCGAATTTGATTAGCAATAGTTGTCCCTCCTGCAGAACCCGGGATACTTTCACCATCAATAATGGCTCCTTGAACAACGACGACGGCAATATTCCCTTCATCATTTGCAGGTAATGATGAAGTTAATGTATCGGCATAATCATAAATGCTGATATTGTTAAATTGTTGGTTTTCTTTATCCCACTGGAAGGTCTCTGTCATATCTGCTTCAAATTGAGCGTATGAGCTTACAGAATCCACTAATTTACGATTTAGCGCGTAAGTTGCGTTATCGCCATCTGCATTGCGTAGCTGTGCAATCATCTCTTTTGCACCAGGGAAAACATCTTCTTTGGTAATGCTACGGTTTTCTGCAACTTGGGTTAAATAAGTAGACCATAGTGAATTAACTAAACGTAATGAAGCTTCCCGCGATTCTGCAGACATATCATTACGCATTAATGGTTCAACCGCGGATTTATACGTTCCTACGCGGAAAATATGAGTACTAACTTTTAAATTTTCTAACAGTGTTTTGTAATAGAGGTTTTGAAAGCCAAAACCATAAATGCCTACGGCACCTTGAGAAGTGAGGTAAATCTTATCTGCATAAGAAGCGAGATAATACTGTGGTTGACTGTAATAGCCACTTACTGCAAAAATCGGTTTGCCTGTCTTTTTAAATTCATTAAGTGCTTTACCAATATAATTTAGCGAAGGCTGGTCTGCGCCTGCAAATTCATCAAGTTTAAGCACCATACCTTTAATTTTGGGATCTTGAGTTGCTCGTCGTAACGTGTCGACAACTTCAAATAATGAATTTTCTTGAAGCTGACTACTAGAAACGCCTAAAAGCTCACGTCCAACTTCTCCTAAGGGATTTTGGGTTGCAGTTTGGTCAACAATGACACCTTTAAGGTCAACAAGAAGGGCACCTTCATAATCCATTGGTTTTTGTGCTTCCTTACTAATTAAGAAAATACCAATAACCATAAAGAGAAGGAAAAAGAAAATAACGTTTAAGATTAATTTCCTGATAAAGTTAATGGCTTGCCAACTGAATTTTAATATTGCGCCGATTAACTCCATAATTTTATTCATATTATCTCCACATCATGTAAAGCTAAAATTTAATCCTAAACAGTCATGCTAGAATTATTGGTAAGCAGGTTACATCCACATAATCTCATACTATTAAAACAAAGAATGTTGTTAGCAATAGAGAGAATAGCAATAACAATGAAGGAATATTCTAATATAGCTCTTATTGAATGTCTGTCATTGATTTTTAGGAAACCTCGAATGATAACTTTTTGCTTAAGATGTTATTAAGTAAAAAGTTATTTTACGTAAAAATAGCTAAATAAATTCACACAAAAAGGCATCAAACTAATATGAGAATCGTCGAATTAAAGATAAAAATAGACTTAAATTAACGGAGTAGGCTGATGTTAATCATTTTATGAACAATAATTTACGATTAAATAACCACATCGCTGACTTTTAGAAAAATTTCCGCCTAAATCTGTGGATGGTGGTAATATAACAGTTTGTTATACTGCGAATTGATAAGAACTGTCCATCCCCATAAGAATGGGATCTTGCTAAAATAAAATGCTGACAGGAGAATAAAAATGGATGCATTAACACTGCTTTTGAACCGCCGTTCAGCTTCCCGTCTGACTACACCAGCCCCTGATAGTGAAGCCCTCAATACTATTTTACAAGCTGGTATGCGCGCACCTGATCATGGTGCACTTAAGCCTTGGCATTTTGTTGTAATGCAAAATGAAGGTATTGAGCGTTTTAGCCAATTACTGCATAAAGCCGCGGTTGTGAGTAATTTAGGCCCCGAGGTTGAAGAAAAAGCAAAAAATGCACCTTTTCGTGCCCCATTGATCATCACCGTTATTGCGAAAGTGAAAGATCATCCTAAAGTGCCTGAATGGGAACAAGTTGTTGCAGCGGGGTGTTGCGTACAAGCAATGCAAATGGCCGCTGTTGCACAAGGATTTGGGGGAATTTGGCGTTCAGGATCTTGGACTCATGACGCAGTTGTAAGAGAAGGGCTTGGCTGTGCTGAACACGACCAGATTATTGGTTTCCTTTATTTAGGTACACCGGCTTTAAAAGCACCAATGACGGTTTCTCCTGCTGACTTAACTGATTTTGTGACTTATTTTTAAAAAAAAGGATGGCATGTTATGTCTGAAGCAATTCGTTTAACACAATACAGTCATGGTGCAGGTTGTGGTTGTAAAATCTCGCCAAAAGTTTTAGAAACCATTTTACACAGCGAACAAGCTAAATTTCATGATCCTCATTTACTTGTTGGTAATGAAACTAAAGATGATGCCGCTGTTTATGATTTAGGAAATGGTACAGGTATTATCAGCACCACTGATTTTTTTATGCCAATTGTTGATAACCCTTATGACTTTGGGCGTATCGCTGCAACAAATGCAATCAGCGATATCTTTGCAATGGGTGGAAAACCTATTATGGCGATTGCTATTTTAGGTTGGCCAATTAATAAACTGGCACCAGAAATTGCACGTGAAGTGATTGAAGGTGGTCGAGCTGCTTGTCAAGAAGCAGGAATTTCATTAGCTGGTGGTCACTCAATTGATGCACCAGAACCTATTTTTGGTCTTGCCGTAACGGGTGTAGTGCCTGTGAGTAAAGTGAAGAAAAACAGTGAAGCTAAAGCAGGATGTCAGCTTTTTTTAACTAAACCTTTGGGTATCGGTGTATTAACAACAGCTGAGAAGAAAGGTCTATTAAAACCAGAACACCAAGGTTTAGCGACAGAAATTATGTGTCGTATGAATAAAGCCGGTTCTGATTTTTCTGATATTGATGGTGTCACTGCAATGACTGATGTTACAGGGTTTGGTTTATTAGGGCACTTAAGTGAAATCTGTGATGGCTCTGGTGTACAAGCGACTATTCACTTCTCACAAGTACCAAGATTGCCAGAAGTCGAGTATTATATTGAACAAGGCTGTGTTCCGGGTGGTACAAGTCGTAACTTTGAAAGTTATGGTCATTTAATTGGTGAGATCACTGAAATGCAACGCAAATTACTCTGTGATCCACAAACATCAGGTGGCTTATTATTAGCAGTATTACCTGAAGCTGTGGAACAAGTTAAAGACGTCGCGGCTCGTTTTGATATTGAACTAACCTCTATCGGTGAGTTAACTAAGCCAGTGGCAGGAAAAGCGTTGATTGAAGTGATTAACTAACGTAATGAGATTATTTATTGCAGAAAAACCCAGCCTTGCTCGAGCTATTGCTGATGTATTGCCAAAACCTCATAAACGGGGCGATGGCTTTATTCTTTGTGGTGATAACCAGTATGTGACGTGGTGTGTTGGTCACTTACTTGAACAAGCTGAGCCGGATGCATACGACCCGCGGTACGCCCGCTGGTCGTTAGATGATTTGCCCATTATTCCTGAAAAATGGCAACTGAAACCCCGAGCTGATGTTAAGAAACAGCTGGAAACCATTAAAACACTGCTTAAGCAGGCACAAGAAGTGATCCACGCGGGAGACCCCGATCGTGAAGGTCAGCTTTTAGTAGATGAAGTGCTTAACTATTTAAATATTAGTGAAGAGCAAAGAAAACAGGCACGCCGTTGCTTAATTAATGACTTAAATCCCGCGGCTGTGACACGTGCTATTGATAAGCTACGGTATAACCATGAATTTGTACCATTATGTGTATCTGCTTTGGCACGAGCAAGAGCAGACTGGCTTTATGGTATCAACATGACGCGAGCCTATACACTCTTAGGCCAGCGCAATGGTTACCAAGGCGTATTATCTGTAGGGCGTGTACAAACGCCTGTATTAGGCTTAGTCGTTCGTCGTGATGAAGAAATTGAAAACTTCGTTCCTAAAGATTTCTTTGAAGTTAAAGCACACATTGTAACACCTGCGGATGAACGCTTTACTGCGATTTGGCAGCCAAGTGAACATTGTGAACCTTGGCAAGATGAAGAAGGGCGATTATTAAATCGTAAACTTGCAGAGCATGTTGTTGAGAGAATTAAAAACAAACCTGCGTATGTAACGGATTATCAAGATAAGCAAGAATCTGAAATAGCACCACTTCCTTTTTCACTTTCTGCATTACAAATTGAAGCGGCAAAACGTTTTGGTTTAAGCGCACAGCAAGTTTTAGATACATGCCAACGCCTATATGAAACACATAAGCTGATCACGTATCCGCGTTCTGACAGTCGTTATCTACCTGATGAACATTTTGCTGGTCGCCATGCTGTTATTAATGCGATTAGTACACATGATCCAAGCCTATTACCGCAAGCGACCCTAGATATTGATAAAAAGAATCGTTGCTGGGATGATAAAAAAGTTGATGCTCACCATGCGATTATTCCAACGGCAAAAACGAGTAATATCTCATTAAGTGAAAATGAGAAAAATATTTATTATCTCGTGGCTCGCCAATATCTAATGCAATTTATGCCTGATGCAGTTTATCGTAAATGCGTTATTGAACTTGATATTGAGAATGGCAAGTTTATTGCTAAAGCACGTTTTTTAGCGCAATCAGGATGGCGAGTATTACTAGGTGCGAAAGAGCAAGATGCTGAAAATGATGGTTCTGCATTGCCAATAGTGGCTAAAGGTGATGAGTTGCTGTGTGAAAAGGGTGAAATTGTTGAAAAGCAAACGCAGCCCCCAAGGCCTTTTACTGATGCAACATTGCTTTCAGCTATGACCGGAATTGCGCGCTTTGTTCAAGATAAAGAACTTAAGAAAATCCTAAGAGCAACAGATGGCTTAGGTACTGAAGCGACAAGGGCGGGGATTATTGAGCTATTATTTAAACGCGGTTTTTTGCAAAAAAAAGGGCGAGCCATTAATTCAACGCCGGCCGGTAGAGCATTAATTCATGTATTGCCCGATATGGCAACCTTACCGGATATGACCGCACACTGGGAATCGATACTCACGCAAATTAGTGAAAAGCAATTTAAATATCAAGATTTTATGATGCCATTAAATAACACCTTGATAGAGCTGATTACTCAAGCAAAACGTCGTCCGAATATTCAAGCTTTTAGAAATCTTCCTGCACCGGCGCATAACAAAAAGCGCAAGACAGCAACGAAAGGAAGTCATAAAGCAAGCGCCAAAAAAAATAAAGCGCAGAGTAAAGACGCAACAACTGAGAGTTAAGCACAAATAAAAAGCACTTTCTCTATATTTAGCGAAGTGCTTTTATTGAATTAAAATTTTATTTGATTAGATTTTAAATTCAGCCCATACAGGGGCATGATCAGATGGCTTTTCCATTCCACGAATATCGTAATCAATTCCTGTTGAAATACAATTATCCGCTAAACAACGACTGGCTAAGAGTAAATCGATACGTAGTCCACGATTGTCATCAAATCCTTTAGAACGATAATCAAACCACGAGAATTTATCATCTGCTTCAGGATGTTGTTGGCGGAAAGTATCTGTTAATCCCCAGCCCATCAATGTTGCCAGCCATTCCCGCTCTTCTGGTAAGAAAGAACATTTACCTGTTTTTAACCAGCGTTTCATATTATTTTCGCCAATACCAATATCTTTATCTGTTGGGCTAATATTTAAATCACCCATAATAAGTACTGGAGAGGTCGGTTTTAAGCTGGCAGTTAGGTAGTTTTGAAGGTCAGCATAAAATTTTTCTTTTGCTGGAAATTTAGTTTCATGATCACGGCTTTCACCTTGAGGGAAATAACCGTTCATCACTGTCAATAAACCCGCGGGTGTTTCGATATCAGCCATGATCATGCGGCGTTGAGCATCATCGTCATCACTAGGAAAGCCTTTACGTACTGCGACGGGTTTTTCCTTTGTGAGTAAGGCAACTCCATAATGCCCTTTTTGACCATGATAGAAAACATGATAACCCAAGGCACCCACTGTATCTAATGGAAACATATCATCATGAACTTTTGTTTCTTGAAGTCCAATAACATCTGGCTGATGTTTTTCTATGATAGCTTCAAGTTGGTGAGGACGAGCGCGTAAACCATTAATATTGAAAGAGACAAATTTCATGTGACTGTAACCATTTATATATTGAATAATAGGATGCCTTATACTAACAGGATCATAAAATGAATGTAAGCAAATCACTGAAATGATGGTACAACTTATCAAGAGAGAGATAAAATAAAGATTATTAAATAGAGTACGCCAATTTAATAAAAATAATTAATTACATAACAAAAAATATTAATTAAACAAACTAGAAACATAAACTAATCTTTGATAGAAGAATATAAGTATTATTATTCTTTATATGTGAAGAATGATGACATAATAAAAATAATATTGTAGTTATAAATTGTATTCATTAAAAGGAGGTAAAAGAATATTTATATAAAACTGCCTTTATATAAAATTAATTTTTAGATTAATTAATCACTATTTCATTTACATCAAATGAATTAATGAAATTATTTTATTCTACACAGCTAAGGAATGGTGAATTATGTTTTTTTCTCGTAAGTTAGAAGCCTTTATGGCCGTAGTCGAAAATGGCTCATTAAGTAAAGCTGCTCGGGTGATGAATCGCACAACGCCTCCCGTCGCTAAATCTATCAAAGACTTTGAAGCCGTATTAGGAAAGCGTTTATTTAAACGAGAGAAGTTTGGTATGAGTTTAACCCAAGAAGGGCTTGAGCTTTATAATGATTTGAAATCGCTCTATCTACAGGAAAAAGAGATAACTAAAAAACATATCTCGGGTATTATAAATAATAGCATTCATGTTTATTATGATTGGGGTAAAAGTCAATATTTAACTCAGCTTTATCAAGCAGCAAATAAAAATTATTCCCATATAAATATAATGCGATTCTCAAGAGAAAGCTTTGAAGAAATACCTGATTATGATGGTAATACATTAATATTAAGTTCTGATAAAATTATTAGTGAAAAATTTAGCCTTCTTCATAAAATAGAAAATAAACACTTGGGTATTTGTTGTCAAAAAACACTTGTAAATAGTGTAAATAATAATCTTGATAGACTTTTAAGTGAAAATATTTGGTTATGTGATCCGGCATTATACAAAACAACTAAGATAAAAAAATTAGAGAGTGAAATGGGGGATAAAGGAAAGACTGTGTGTGTCAGAATAATGGATGATCTTAATTGTTGTTTACGTTTTATTCAAACGCATAATTCTCTTTTATTAACAGATGAAAACCCATTGAAAGATGAGTATGAAGCAGACTTATGCTTTATACCATTAATTCAACCTAAGATACGATATAACTGTTACATCTATAAATCTAAGTATCACTCTAGTGTATTGAATCGATTTTTAGATTTAATTAATAAAATGGAATGAAAAGGATTTTTCTAGACTAAAAAGAAGAGGAGATGGTGGTGGGAGAAGGATTCGAACCTTCGAAGTCTGTGACGGCAGATTTACAGTCTGCTCCCTTTGGCCGCTTGGGTATCCCACCAACATTAAATTGTTTTGCTGTCCGTGACAGCGGGCGCAATAATACCAAATACCTGAGATCTGTAAAGCGCTATTTTACTAAAAAGAGTCTGACTGCTGTAAAAATGTGCGTATCGTTCAAGCTTTATGCGCTATCGTGTTGATTTTAATTAATATCATCTCTATTAATAAGGGATAAAAATAAACCGCGATATGCTTGATATCGCGGTTTACATTTAGATAGTCATGCTCGCGTTATTAGTGGCAGAAAACTTATAAAATGATTGTTCTGTTACCGTAAACGAATACACGTTGTGAAAGTACCCAATATAATGCATGACTAAGAACATTCTTTTCAACATCTCGACCCGCTCGCATCATATCTTCAGCAGAAAACGTATGGTCAACGTTGATCACATTTTGAGTGATGATTGGACCTTCATCTAAATTATCATTTACGTAGTGTGCTGTTGCCCCTATGATTTTAACACCGCGCTCATAAGCTTGATGGTAAGGACGTGCACCAATAAAGGCAGGTAAGAAGGAGTGGTGAATATTAATAATTTGATTTGGGAAGTTTTGTACAAATGCAGGTGTTAATACACGCATATATTTTGCGAGTACAACATAATCAGGTTTGTATTGATTAATTTGTGTAATTAACTTTTCATCATGTTGATCACGGGTTAAGCCTTCATGGCTAACAAGATGGAAAGGAATACCAAACTGTTCTACTAAATGTTTTAACGTGTCATGATTACCAATAACGGCGGCAATTTCAACATCCAAATCACCGAATGCACTTTTCATTAATAAGTCACCCAAGCAGTGTGCTTCTTTTGTCACCATAATGACGATGCGACGACGGCCTGCGGTATTTAATTCACGTTTTGAACCTTGTGGTAAGGCATCATCTAAATCGGCAAGAAAGGTTTCATCATTAAAGATACCTTCAAGCTCGGTACGCATAAAAAAACGACCTGTACGATGATCAACAAACTCACTATTTTGAACAATATTTAATTGATGTTTATAACAAATATTGGTGATTTTAGCGATAAGTCCTTTTGCATCAGGGCAAATAGTACGTAGTATTTTTTTTTGAATATTTTGGTGTTGCATGTATGGATAAATCCTTTCTTTTACTTCTGTGTTTGCAGTTATTTGATGTTATTTTCACAACATTTTTTGTATTTACGTCCTGAACCACAGGGGCAGGGATCGTTTCGTCCCACTTTCGGTTTCACACCGTCAATATAAAACCAACAGTCATCTATTTTTAGAAAACGAGAGCGTTCATGTAAGTACTGTTTATCATCGGCATTTCTTTCAATAAAGCAAGCTGAGAATTCAACATATGCCTCATTTTTATTTGTGCTCGCTTGCGATGAAATAACATTGAGTCCAAGCCATTGTGTATTTGGAAAGCCTGAAACTAATTCATCATGTAAGGATGCAACACGACAAGAGGGATGCCACGTTTTTATTAAGTAATCAGCATTATGCTTAACGAACGCGCTATAACGCGAACGCATCAATGCCTCTGCTGTTGGGGCGTTTTTTTGACCTAAATGGTAAGGCTCGCAACAATCAGAGTAGAATAATTGGCTATTGCAGGGGCATAAACTCGACAAAATAATGTCCTAACTCACGTTATCAGTATGACGATTTCCCATAGCGCGAAAAAAGTAACGATTGGGAATAGTTAACGTCAATGTTGAACTAAACTAATAATGTAGCGCTAATTTATCAGCATGTGAAACGATAGTTACCGGAGTCACCAATGAACAAAGCCTTAGTGGGTAAAAAAATTTTAATAATTGATGATGAGGTCGTTTTTCGCACAATGTTGACGGAATATTTCTCACATGAAAAAGCATGTGTCTATACAACAGATAACGGTAGCCAAGCATTATCTTTATTAGAAGGGGGATTGCTTCCTGATCTTATTTTATGTGATATCCGCATGCCGATAATGAATGGGCCCACTTTTTTGTATCATCTTGAACAACTTAAATTGGCTATTCCTGTTATTGCCATTTCATGTACAGATAATATGGCTGAAATAGATGATATGTTGCGTTTAGGAGCACAGGAGATTTTCCTTAAACCAATAATACATCTTGATAAATTAAAACAAAAAGTCATTGAAGTATTATGTCCTGGTTTTTTTGAATCAGTATTAATAGAAGGCATACACTTAAAACCACTTTGGAATAGCTTACAAAAAGATACTCATTATATTCAGTCGTTCATAAAACAGATGCAACCTCAGGTTAAGCAGGTTGTTGCGGGATATTGTGTTAATTATCGTCAATTAAATGATATAGCTAAGATGGGTTTATTATTTGACATTGCAGCTTTATCAGAAGATCAAATTATTTTCTATTGTGTTGATATATCGAGAGATGATGAAAATGGACTTTTAGTCGCTTTACTTTTACGGGTTGTTTTTAATGATGTATTAAAATCATCAGAAAAAGTACGATCTTTGCCAAGTATGTATAATATGTTGAATAAATTAAATAAAATGATTAATGAAATTGGGGTGAAAGGACAATTTCCTATTACAATTGGTTATTATCATACTCAGAAAAAAAATATCCTTTTAGCCTCAGCAGGCTTAAAAGCTGAAATAAAAACAGAAAGTAAAAAATTCAAATTAAATAGTGGTGTTCCCTTGGGCACCTTGCAACTTTTATATATTAATCAAATAAAATGTGAGGGAACAATTTGGCAATGTAAAATTTGGGATAACACAAATCAGATTAAATTAATGTTTTCTCCTATCTATAAAAGTTAAGTTTAGATTAAATAAAAATAGAATATCGTGCATATATTAAACATAAATGAAGAACTATCTCAATTAACGGGTAGGAGTCTGTTTATCCTTAGATATTAGCTGGTATACTCTGGCGATTATTTTTAATTGTACCCATTCACAATCTGAAAGTAGAACGGTACGAATTGCAGGAGAAATGTAATGTCATCAGCAGTGCGTAAAGTTAGAAAAGCGGTGATCCCTGTTGCTGGATTAGGAACAAGAATGCTACCTGCAACCAAGGCAATTCCAAAAGAGATGTTGCCAGTGGTTGATAAGCCTCTTATTCAATATGTAGTGAATGAGTGTATTGCAGCAGGTATTAATGAAATTGTACTTGTTACACATTCATCTAAAAATTCAATTGAAAACCATTTTGATACCAGTTTTGAATTAGAAGCAATTTTAGAAAAACGAGTTAAACGCCAGTTATTAGAAGAAGTACAAAGCATTTGTCCAAGCCATGTCACTATTATGCAAACTCGTCAGGGAATAGCAAAAGGATTAGGCCATGCTATTTTATGTGCTAAGCCATTAATTGGTGATGAACCTTTCGCTGTTATCCTGCCTGATGTCATTTTAGATAGATACAGTGCTGATTTAACCAAAGTTAACTTAAAAGAGATGCTTTCTCACTTTGAACATTCCGGCGCAAGCCAAATCCTTGTTGAACCTGTTCCTGAAGATGAAGTTTCTAATTATGGTATTGTTGATTGCATGGGCGAAAGCTTATGCCCAGGTGATAGCAAACCAATTACTCGTGTTGTTGAAAAACCTAAAAAAGAAGAAGCACCTTCGAATTTATCTATCGTAGGGCGTTATGTGTTATCTGAAAGTATTTGGCCACTCTTAGCGAAAACTGCACCAGGTGCTGGAGATGAAATTCAGTTAACTGATGCAATTGCAATGCTGATTGAAAAAGAAGCTGTTGAAGCTTATCACCTACAAGGGAAAAGCCACGATTGTGGTAATAAACTAGGGTATATGAAAGCTTTTGTAGAGTATGGAATACAGCACGAAGAGTTTGGCGAAGATTTTGCCCAATGGATAAAATCATTAAAAATACAATAAAATAAAGCTTATTAACCATCATTTATATAGTTAATTTCACTGTATAATTCCTGTCAATGTATAATGCATAATAAGTGATTATTTTGTGGGAAAAGCTAGATAAAGTGATTGTAGGAGATTAAGGTATGGCTCAATGCATATAGTATTGAGCCATGTTGATTTCTGTTATGTATGATGATGTTAAGCGTTATGATGTTTAATCGAGGTGATATTAAGTATGATAGCGTTGGCATAAAAATAAATTATTGGGCTATTTGAGTGATAATATGAAAATATTGGTAACAGGTGCGGCGGGTTTTATTGGCTATCATATGAGTCAGCGTTTAATCGAAATGGGTTATCATGTTGTTGGAATAGATAACCTGAATGATTATTATGATGTGCGCTTAAAAGAAGCTCGATTAGCTAAATTACAACAGCTAGAAAAATTCCATTTCGAAAAACTTGATATTGTTGATTCAGTAAAAGTGGCTCAATTATTTGCATCACACCAATTTGATCGAGTTATTCATTTAGCTGCTCAACCTGGGGTTCGTTATTCAATTGAAAACCCAATGGCATATATTGATGCGAATATTGTTGGTCATATTAATATATTAGAAGGATGCCGCCATAATAAAGTCGGACATCTTATCTACTCCTCATCAAGCTCTGTTTATGGTTTAAATCAGAAACAGCCTTTCTCAACAGAAGATAGTGTTGATCATCCTGTTTCATTATATGCGGCAACAAAGAAAGCCAATGAGTTAATGTCTCATAGCTATTCACATTTATATCAATTACCAACAACGGGATTACGTTTCTTTACGGTATATGGCCCTTGGGGGCGTCCTGATATGGCATTATTTAAATTCACCAAAGCAATGTTAGCTGGTGAACCTATTGATGTTTATAACGGCGGAAATATGACGCGTGATTTCACTTATGTTGATGATATCGTGGGATCAGTTGTTCGATTGGTTAATGTTATACCAGAAGCAGATGAAAACTGGACAGTAGAGAAAGGTGAAACATCTTCAAGTTCTGCTCCTTATAAAATCTATAATGTGGGTAATGGGCAACCAACTAAATTGATGGCATTTATTGAAGCGATAGAAAAATCATTAAATATTAAAGCTAAATTGAATTTAATGCCGATGCAAGATGGTGATGTTCTTTCTACTTGTGCCGATTGCCAAGACTTGTCTGAAACAATAGGTTTCTCACCGAATACAGAAGTAGAATATGGCGTAAAACAGTTTGTTGATTGGTATTTAAGTTATTATAAAAATTAATAATATTAGTTTCATTAAATCAAAGAAAAAGGGAGCGATAAAGCTCCTTTTTCATTATAAATAAAAATAAATAACGCAGTTATTACATTTTTTATTTTGTTTACCCTCATCGTTTACCCTCATCTAATACAAACAACATCAGCACATATTAAAATTAAACGCTTGTTTAATTAAATGGGATAAACAACAAAATACCCTTTTAAGTAATTAAAAGGGTATTTCAAATAGAGTATTGACTGTAAATTACAGCAGGAAATCTTCTAATGATTTGCCTTCTTCATCAATAGCACGTTTGATTACAGCTGGTGTACGACCTTGGCCTGTCCAAGTTTTAGTTTCACCATTATCATCAACGTAAGAATATTTAGCTGGGCGAGCTGCACGTTTAGCACGGCCAGTTTTATTAGTTGCACTTGCTTCAAGTAAGTCTGTTGGATCAATACCGGCTTCTTCTAACATTTCACGGTATTTTTGTAATTTCTGAACACGTTCTTCTTCAGCTGCTTTTTCTAATGAGAATTCTTCACGACGCTCATTAACGACAACTTCGAGTTTCTCCAGCATTTCTTCTAAAGTTTCTAAAGAAGTTTCTCTTGCCTGTGCGCGGAGAGTACGGATGTTATTTAATATTTTTAAAGATTCGCTCATTTTCCTGGTCTCAAATAAATGTTGTTGGCTGATGTAATACTAATAATAGATTGCTATTTAAATTTCTGCAATACCTAAATACAAACCTTACGTAAAATTTCTTTTTTTTAAACTAATATCTCAACGAAAAAAATAATAAAAGTTGAGGTATCTTTAGTCAATAAAGGAAATATTAGTAAGGAAATGCATCTTTTAAGTGATGATAGCGCTAATGCTAAAGAATAGAAAGCTTTGTTCATTTTTTTATAATAACTGACTTTTTTCTAAAAATGGAATCGGACTAACTTTCATACTTTAATAAAGGTATATCAAGGTGTGTTTTAATATGTTAAGTACTTATTAAAGCTATTTATTTTTTAAACAAAATTAGCATTAACAACAAACTTTATCTTTGGATGGTATATCTAGAATAGAAATAAAGGCTATAAATACTTGTTATAGATAACTTGTAGATTGTTTATGTTAGACTGTCGTTCGTGAAAATAAACACTATTTAAGGAGAGAGCTGATGGCTCAGCTTTACTTTTATTATTCAGCCATGAATGCTGGAAAATCAACATCTTTATTGCAATCCTCTTATAACTATAATGAACGAGGAATGCGCACATTGATTTTCACAGCGGCTATTGATACACGCTTTGCAAAGGGAAAGGTTAGCTCAAGAATAGGATTAAGTGCTGATGCATTACTCTTTAGTGATGATATGAATATTCGTGATGTTATTGTTGCTGAACATAACAAACAACCTATTCACTGTGTATTGATTGATGAATGCCAATTTTTAAGTAAGGCACATGTTGAACAACTTTGCGAAATAACGGATACCTATGATATTCCTGTTCTCACTTATGGATTAAGAACGGACTTTAGAGGTGAGTTATTTACTGGCAGTGCTTATTTATTAGCATGGGCTGATAAGCTTGTAGAGCTTAAAACAGTATGTTACTGCGGTAGAAAGGCAAATAAAGTACTACGCCTAGATGATAAAGGAAATGTTCTGAGTGATGGTGCTCAAGTTGAAATAGGTGGAAATGAAAAATATGTTTCAGTCTGTCGTAAGCATTATACGCAGGCAACGTTAAAAGGGTGTATTGAACAAGAGTAACTTTTTCAATTTCCCTCTTTTACTAATTTGTTAGGGTAAAAGAGGGGGATGAAATAAGAATTCAAATAAAGCGTTATATTATGTAATACCAAAAAATGTTTATACATTTTTAATTTTTAGCCAATTTGTTGGCTTTTTTTATATCAAAATGCGGTGAGTTTGATTTTCTTTTGTGAAGATATGTTATTTTTTTGACAGGAAAATTTATTTATTTCATCGATTTCATTATCATTAATCAAAAAAGATATAATCAAATATACGTAAGGTGTTTATTTTGTGATGTCGATATTGTTTTTTACAAATGATAAGAGAGAGGGACATTTGATTCATTTATATTGTTCATAGTTTAATAAAGTTGAATAAAGATAGGCGGAAAACACTAAAAGATATTTCGTTTATCTATGGTTAGTATAATGAAACGTTTATATCAGGTTTTATAGATGCTGATTATAGACTGTTTAAGTTATCATTGAATAAATAAAACACTTCATTTTGTAGCTGTTAATACGGATAAACAGGCTCTTCTCATACTCCTAAAGGAGTAAATTTCTAAGCGTAATGTACAAATAGCGACCTTTATTACGTTATTATTTCGGTAATAAGTTAATCAGCTTCATTCTGATAATACTTTATTGAAATTATATTTTTTATAAATCCAACGCGGTTAAAGATATAAAATATTTATATCTCCATATTTTAAACACAAATTAATAATCCAAATAATAAAGCCTATTTGTTTTATCGGATAAGAATGCAATTGTAAGAAAGCGTAAAGTAATCACGATGATTTCAAATAACATTTTGTTATCGTCATTATGTGAAGGATATAAGATAAGAGTGAAATGATTAAACTAACTAAATCAAAGAAGGGAGAGTTTGACGCGCCCTATAATCCACTATAAGGCATTTTTTATCATGTGGTAATACGTTGGTATGGCTTGAGTTATGAGTTGCTCAGCGTCTTTTCTAGAGCTAATTATGAATACATAAAGAAAGATGTTATTTTTAAAGTAAAAAGCAAACTTACAAACTAGGTATAACTACTTATATTTTATGGTTACATAGTGACTTATCACGCCTTATTCCTCAATATTAGAAAACAGTCGCAAATTATAGATAAGCAAATGAGAAGCCATAAAAAAACCCAGCCATAGTAGGGCTGGGTTTCTATTTAAGAATAAATAACCGAAATATTGAGGATCACACTAGTACAGTGTATTTCAATTATTTTTTACTGCTTTTTTTAGCTGGTTTTGTCTCTTCTTTTACTTCAACAACTGGATGTTCATTAAATTCACGACCATAGTAAGAATCTAATAACAGTTGTTTTAGTTCAGATATCAGTGGGTAACGTGGGTTAGCACCAGTACACTGATCGTCAAACGCATCTTCAGATAATTTATCAACCCTTGCTAAGAAATCACTTTCTTGGACACCCGCTTCACGAATAGAAGATGGAATTCCTAATGAAGATTTCATTTCCTCTAACCAAGCTAATAACTTCCCAATTTTAGCAGCAGTACGGTCACCCGGTGCTGAAAGTTCTAAGTGGTCAGCGATTTCTGCATAGCGACGGCGTGCTTGAGGGCGGTCGTATTGGCTAAATGCAGTTTGTTTTGTTGGGTTGTCATTAGCGTTATAACGAATAACGTTTGAAATTAATAACGCATTAGCTAAACCATGAGGAATATGGAACTCAGAGCCTAATTTATGCGCCATTGAGTGACAAACACCCAAGAATGCGTTAGCAAAAGCAATACCCGCAATAGTTGCCGCATTATGAACACGTTCACGAGCAACTGGGTTTTTAGCCCCTTCATGATAACTTGCTGGCAGATATTCTTTCAGTAACTTCAATGCTTGCAGTGCTTGTCCGTCAGAATATTCGTTAGCTAATACAGAAACATAAGCCTCTAATGCGTGAGTTACTGCGTCTAAACCACCAAATGCACACAATGATTTAGGCATATTCATAACAAGGTTTGCATCAACAATAGCCATATCTGGTGTTAATGCATAGTCTGCTAATGGGTATTTTTGACCGGTTTCATCATCAGTTACAACTGCAAATGGTGTTACTTCAGAGCCTGTACCTGATGTTGTTGTGATAGCAACCATTTGTGCTTTCACACCCATTTTCGGGAACTTATAAATACGTTTACGGATATCCATAAAACGTAATGCTAATTCTTCGAAGTGAGTTTCTGGGTGCTCATACATAACCCACATGATTTTTGCCGCATCCATCGGGGAACCACCACCTAATGCGATGATCACGTCAGGTTTAAAGCTGTTCATTTGTTCTGCGCCTTTGCGCACAACACTTAATGTTGGGTCTGCTTCAACTTCAAAGAAGACTTCTGTTTCAACGCCAAATTTTTTCAGTACACGAGTTACTTCATCAACATAACCATTGTTGAATAAGAAACCATCGGTCACGATAAAAGCACGTTTTTTACCATCTGTCGCAATTTCTTCCAGTGCGATAGGTAAACAACCACGGCGGAAGTAAATAGATTTAGGGAGTTTATGCCACAACATATTTTCTGCTCTTTTCGCCACGGTTTTAGTGTTGATAAGGTGTTTTGGCCCTACGTTTTCTGAAATGGAGTTACCACCCCATGAACCACAACCTAAAGTTAGAGAAGGAGCAAGTTTAAAGTTGTATAAATCACCAATACCACCTTGAGATGCTGGAGTATTGATTAAGATACGAGATGTTTTCATTTTATCGCCGAAATAGGCAACATGTTCAGGACAATTATCTTGGTCTGTATATAAGCAAGATGTATGACCGATACCACCCATTTCAACTAATTTTTCTGCTTTATGTACCGCATCTTCAAACGATTGAGCGTGGTACATTGCTAATAGTGGAGATAATTTTTCGTGAGCAAAGGGTTCTGCTTCTGTAGTTTCTTTTACTTCGCCAATTAAAATTTTGGTATTTACAGGTACTTCAATGCCAGCCATTTCAGCAATTTTTGTTGCTGGTTGACCTACAATAGCTGCGTTTAAGTTACCGTCTTTTAAGATGATATCTTGAACCGCTTTTAATTCTTTACCTGTTAGCATATAACCGCCGTGAGTTGAGAAACGCTCACGAACTTGTTTATAGATGCTATCAACAACGATAACAGATTGTTCTGACGCACAAATTACGCCGTTATCGAAAGTTTTAGACATTAAGATTGATGCTACAGCACGTTTAATATCTGCTGAGTCATCAATAACGACTGGCGTATTACCCGCACCAACACCGATAGCAGGTTTACCTGAACTATATGCTGCTTTAACCATGCCTGGACCACCTGTTGCTAAGATCAGGTTGATATCTTCATGGTGCATTAATGCGTTAGAGAGGGCGACTGATGGTTCATCAATCCAACCAATAATGTCTTTTGGCGCACCCGCGGCGATAGCTGCATTTAAAACAATTTCAGCAGCACGGTTTGTCGCTTCTTTTGCTCGAGGGTGTGGAGAGAAAATAATACCATTACGTGTTTTTAAGCTAATTAATGCTTTAAAAATCGCAGTAGAAGTTGGGTTAGTGGTCGGTACGATACCACAGATGATCCCAATAGGTTCAGCAATGGTTATTGTGCCGTAAGTGAGATCTTCAGATAAAATCCCGCAGGTTTTTTCGTCTTTATACGCATTGTAGATATACTCAGAAGCAAAGTGGTTTTTTATCACTTTATCTTCAACGATACCCATACCAGACTCTTTGACGGCCAATTTTGCAAGAGGAATACGAGCATCAGCGGCAGCTAATGCAGCAGCACGGAAAATAGCATCAACTTGTTCTTGAGAGAAATTAGCAAATTCACGTTGGGCTTTTTTTACACGAGCAACCAAATCATTGAGTTCAGTAACGTTAGTTACAGACATAAAGAGACTCCTGATAAAATGTTAAATTTTTTAAGCAAATTAGCCGTTTTCATCATAATTAATAAGAATAGCTTAGAAAGATGATAATGTGCTCAATTCGATAATAATTATTAGAGAGCATAATTTGCTTAAAAAACTTAAAAAAAACAATAATCAAGGAAAATATATTTTTGAAGTAACCCTCTTTCTTTGAATGATAACAGCTTACCATCTTTCTAATTAATTAACGTGATGTATATCACAAAATTTGCAAGCTGACACCTTTCAGCATGGCTTTTTATGAGAATGATTCTTATATGTAATAAATCTTCAACGATTTTTTTGTCGTACACTTGATTTCGATATAAAATTAAACCACTAGGTTTTAATCAGTTTACAATAGAATATTTTAGGTAAAAACTTGTTAACTAATAGAATTAACTGGTTTATTGATTTAAAGTAACGCGCATTTTTTGGAGTTAATCTATCCTTTCATAGATAATTCGCATGTTTATTAGCCAATAAGGGGCTTTTCATGGGGTCATTACTGGATTTATCCGGTTATATTAAATTTTTTGTCGGTCTTTTTGCGATTGTAAATCCAATTGGTATTTTGCCAGTCTTTATCAGTATGACGAGTTATCAAACTGATGCAGGGCGCAACAAAACAAACTTAATTGCGAATGGCTCTGTTGCAATTATTTTAGTCTCTTCTCTGTTAATCGGTGATTCTATACTGAATGTTTTCGGTATTTCTATCGACTCGTTTCGTATAGCTGGTGGGATACTGATTGTTACCATTGCCATGACGATGATTAATGGGCGTTTAGGGGAAGATAAACAAAACAACCAAGAACGAAACGAATCCTCGGTACGCAATAGTGTTGCTGTTGTGCCTTTAGCATTACCGTTAATGGCGGGACCCGGGGCAATCAGTTCCTGTATTGTGTGGAGCTCTCGCTGGGAAGGGTTTACTAATTTTATAGGACTAGCCGCAACCAGTATCTTTTTTGCCTTTTGCTGTTGGTTGCTGTTTCGCAGTGCAACACTATTAGTAAAATATTTAGGGCAAACTGGCATTAATGTGGTTACTCGTATAATGGGTTTATTATTAATGTCGTTAGGTATTGAATTTATTGTGACCGGATTGCGTTCTATTTTCCCTGGCTTATTAGTTTAAACACAGCGCAGAACAATTAAAAAGAGCAGTATTAATAATGCAATACTGCTCGGCTCTTTTCTTTTATTTATTCTCTTTTATCTCAATCGAGACGATGTATCCCTTTTGATAACGCCTCCCGATCATAATGTTGTGTTAGTTCACCATTTTCCATTAATGCGGCTCTATCCGACATATGTGCAATAACATCAGCATCATGGCTGACTAATAAATATGTCATATTATGCTCTTTTTTCAGGGTGTTAAGCAGATTTAAGATCTCGGCTTGTACTGACATATCTAGCGCTGAGGTTGGCTCGTCTAAAAGCAATAATTGAGGTTGTAATAAAAGAGCTCTGGCAATGGCGACGCGTTGACGCTGTCCACCCGAAAGTTGATGAGGATAACGACTTGTCACATCTGCAGGCAAACCAACTTGGGCCAATGCTTGCTTAATCGTATCTTTATCGAAAGGAATTTGATGGATTTTTAAAGGCTCGGAAAACGCACGCTCAATACGGTGTTGAGGGTGTAAAGAGGCGTAGGGATCTTGAAATACCATTTGTATATTACGGCGTAATGCGCCTTGAAAACGTTGTTGTGGTTTAATGGTTTGCCCTAAAAGTGACATGTTACCTTGCCAATGAGTTAATAATCCGGCAATCACTCGTAAAATAGTCGATTTTCCGCAACCAGAACGACCTATTAAGCTAAAAGTTTCACCTTGTTGAACATGTAAGTTGATCCCTTTTACAACGTGCTTTGCTTGTTTGCCTTGCTCAAATTGAACATGTAAATCATGAATGTCAATTAGCATGATGTAGCCCCTTGAAATTAAGCGTCCTATCTAATACCGGCAATTGCGTGCCATAAGTGCTTGCATTAGGTCTGCATGTCCAAAGTGTACGAGTATAAGGGTGCGTAGCTGTCGGTAGCGCTTTTGCATTGAGTTCATCCACTTGTTCGCCTTGGTACATCACCATTACACGTTCGCAATATTCGGCAACAAGAGGCAAATCATGGCTAATTAACAATAGGCCCATGTTGCGTTGTTCACATTGCATGGTGATCAGTTCAAGAATTTGATGACGCAACTGAGCATCAAGTGCTGATGTCGGCTCATCGGCAATTAAAATAGTAGGGTTATTGATTAGCGCAATAGCTATCATTGCTCGTTGCCCCATACCACCTGATAACTCTCCGGGATAGCGATAAATATTCTGTTCAGGTAAACCGACAGACAGTAGTGTATCGATGATAAGTTGACGTCTATCTTGGCGAGAAAGTTTTTGATGTTGTTTGACGGTTTCTTCTACTTGCTGATAAATGGTTTTTACCGGATTTAAGGCATAACGAGGATCTTGTAATACCATTGAAATCGTATTACCTCGGATGTTATTCCATTGGCGCGATGAGAAATCCAATAAATTATTTCCCTGCAAATTGAGTTTATCTGCACTGACTTTTCCCGGCTGACGAACTAATCCCATTAATGCACGAGCGGTCATTGATTTGCCTGAGCCTGATTCGCCAACAACCGCCAAACGCTCTTGACCTAAAGAGAAAGAAACATTATTGACAACTCTTGCTTTTGGGAAATCGATGCAGAGGTTATTGACCTCAATTAATGGTGTTTTATTCATGGGTATCTCCCAATACGTCGCGTAATCCATCACCCAATAAATTAAATGCCAGACTGCTGATTAAAATCGCTGTACCCGGAATAGCGGCTACCCACCATTGGTCAAAAATAACAGGCATACCTTCTGCGATCATTGCTCCCCATTCAGCCATAGGAGGGCGAGCACCTAATCCAAGAAAACCCAGACCTGCGGCAGCAAGAATAATCACCGCCAAATTAAGGGCTAAACGTACAATGGCTGACGGTAAGCATAGAGGTAAAATATGTCCCCATAAAAGTCGAATACCTTTAATTCCCATCATTTCGGCTGCAGCAAGATAATCACTATTACGCAAATGTTGAATTTCACTGCGAGATTGACGTGCATAAGCAGGCCATGCAGTTAAAGCCAGTGCTAATGCACCATTTAGCAGGCCAGGACCTAACATTGCGACAAAGGCAAAGGCGAGAATAAGAGAAGGCATCGACATTACAATATCGGTGATGCGCATTAAAATACGTTCAGTCCAACCGCCGTAATATCCAGATAAAATCCCGATCAACAATCCTAATGGTAAGGTGATAATAGCCACCAATCCCACCAAACCTAGCATTGGGCGAGTACCATAGATAAGGCGAGAAAGAATATCGCGTCCATAATTGTCTGTGCCTAGCCAATGTTCAGCATTGGGTGCTAACAAACGTTGGGCTGCATGTTGCCAATTGGGATCATAAGGGGCTAACCAAGGTGCAAAAATAGCAATGATTAACAGTAAAATAAGCAACGATAAACCGATAAATGCGGAAGGCGAACGCGCTATTTTTCTTAAAAATGAAGGTGACATTAGCGGAGCCTCGGATCAGTCAAACGAATAACGATATCGGTAATATTATTAATAAAGACAAAGCATAAACCGATAATTAAAGTACCACCCATAATAGCGGTGGTATCACCCGCAAAAAGTGCGGTTGTAAGATATCGACCGATTCCCGGCCAAGAAAAGACCGTTTCTGTTAATACCGCCCCTTCTAACATACCGGTATAAGATAGGGCGATAATAGTCATTAAAACACCACGAATATTGGGTAATACGTGATAAAAAAGAATACGTAACTCACCAATGCCTTTTGCTCTCGCTAGTGTGACATACTCTTTATTCATTTCGTTTAAACAGGCCGAACGAGTTAAACGAGTAATAGAAGCAAGGGCAAAATAAGCTAACAGAGAAACGGGCAAAATAAGGTGTGATAACGCGTTAAAAAAGGCATCTTTATCACCCGCTAATAAGGTATCGATTAACGCAAAGCCTGTTACGGGTTCAATCGTAAATTGATAGATATCGTCTAATCGTCCGGGGCCAGCAGTCCATTGTAATGTGGCATAGAAGATCAATAGCAAAATCAAACCTAACCAGAAAATAGGAACAGAGCTACCCAATAGCGTCAAAATGCGCAAAATAAAATCGAGAGGCGTTCCCACAAATCGCGCACATAAAACACCGAATAAAATACCGAGACTGGCACCAATCAGTAATGCAATCGTCGCTAATTCTAATGTCGCGGGGAATGTTGCTAACAAATCATCAAGCACTGGCTGGCCTGTTGATGTTGCTGTACCTAAATGCCCTTGTAGCAGTGCTTCCACATAGTGACAAAACTGCATATAGAGAGGTAAATCCAGCCCTAATTCATGTTTGACTTGGTTATAGGTTTCGAGGCTTGCATGATCACCAACAATTTGCAGAACAGGATCAACAGGGGAAAGTGCAGAAAGCGTGAAAGTAATTACAAGAAGCCCAAAAAGTGTAAGTACTAATGTCAATATTCCTTGAGCAAAAGTAATTAACTGACTTTTTAGACGAATAGGTAACGTCATAGCAGTATTCATACAGCAATAGCCTAGTGAAATGGCAAAAAATAGACCATCCACAATAACATGACTGTGGATGGTTTCAGGAGAAAATATTACTTAGTTACTTTGTCATAATAAACCATATCTGCATTTAGACCTTGGGCATAACCTTTAACATTATCGCGCATGACGATTTGGTTTTTACCTTGATCGATAAAGACATAAGGTGAACTACGTTGTAACTCTTTTTGCATTTCAGTATAGAGCGATTGACGTTTTGTTTTGTCTGCTTCATTAAGTGCAGCCAATGTTTGCTGGCTTAGTTCAGGAATTTTCCAACCATTTAACCAAGCAACAGTATTGGATTGTCCATCGTTATAAGCAAAGGCACTCGCATTTGAATGCGCATCAAAATAGTCTGGGATCCAAAAACGAATCGCGGCTTGGTGTTGTTTAGCGCGTACGCGGCTATACACTTGGCTACCTGCCGCTGGCAATAAATCTACTTGTACACCTGCTTGAGCAAAACTTGCCTGAATGGATTGTGCCACCGTAATATAAGGTACTTTGTTCTCAACATCTAATGTAAAGCGAGCATTGGTAATGCCTGCTTTGGCTAAAATTTCTTTGGCCTTCTTTGGATCAAAAGTGAATGGGTTATCTTTTAGTGCACCCGGTAAACCTACGGGTAAAAAACTTTGGTGAATAAAATACTGACCGCGCATTAGATCTTCAGTAATGCCTTTGTAGTCAACTAAATAACGAGACGCTTCCCAAAATGCAGGGTTACTCAGTGCAGGGTTTCCACTGGCAGTATTAAACGCCATATACACTTGTTCTGCAGAAGGGATATCTAAAATTTTGATCCCTGCTTTGCCTGCTAATGCGGCAGTTTGGTCAGTGCCCAGTTCACGTGCAATATCTGCATCACCTTTTTCAATCAATAAGCGACGTGATGCCGGATCGGGCACGTTTTTAATAATAATATTCGCCATTTTAGGCGCGCCAGTTGGTGAGAGAGGGTTTGCTTCTAACACTATGGCTTGACGTGGTTGATAAGCCCGCATTTTGTATGCGCCACTTCCGGCTGAGTTCATTTTCAGCCAGCTATTCCCAAAGTCATTATTTTTAATGTGAGCAGAAACTAGCTTTTCATCAACGATAGAAGCAATTGGGGTTGAGAGGATATTTAGCACAACATCAGGGCTGACATCCGCAGTCCAACGCACTTCTAATTCATTATCACTGACTTTTTTCAATAATGAAGTAATGTTTTCTGTTTTCCAACCTAAGACATTTAGAATAAAGGCTGGTGATTTATTCATGGTGATCGCACGCTGATAAGAGAAGATAATATCTTCAGGGCGAACGGTGTTACCAGATGCAAATTTTGCATCAGGTTTAATTTTGAATACGATAGATTTTTGTTCAGGATTTGCTTGCCAGCTTTCAACTAAAATTGGCTCATTAATCTCAGGATTATCACGATTAGGTTGAACAATACGCTGATATAAACTAGGCACAGTTTGAATACTAGACAGTTCATTACTTTCAGCTGGATCAAGGCTGACAATATCATCAAGCCCTTGTACCACAATTAATGTATTCGCAGGTGTTGCTGCAAATGCCGGTACGGAAAGGGCACCCACAACGAATAATGATAATAATTTTGCTTTCATGAGACGCTCCCTGAAATGGTGTAACTAAAGTCGTTATGTCAATAACTTATTACTTATTACTTTGTGAACTTAACTTAGGCAAAACGTGACCAATGCGCAAAGTTTTAATTACGCTTACATATAACCCTTCGTTATAAGTAGCCAAAATTAATTATGGTAGAAGAATAATTAACCGCAAGAATAGGGTGATGAAATATGTCTTTAGACGATCACTTTCCATTCAAATTAAACATTTAGATTAAATTTTAAAAACAAATAATAAAAGTGAATATTTAATAATCTATAAATATTTTTATATTAGAATTGTTATTCAGTTTAAAGATGAATTTATTGTTATTTTTAATTAATTTCAAAGAGAAATTCTTTACAAATAAAGCATCATAAAGTTCTGTAGGTTGAGTAAAACCCATCCTAATTATATTAAATTTGTGAGCTAAGTAGGTTTTCTATCTATAAAACTTGCATGATGTTAATTTAATGTTTATTTGTTGTTTTGTTCCTCTCGATATATATATTTTATTTTCTCAGGATAGAACTCTAGAGGGCTCAATAAAGTTAAGTGATAAGAATACCGCATTAATTGACAAAATTTACGATAAGTGTAAAAAAGAAGAGTGTTGGTATCATTTTTATCTCATAAATATCTTTAGAATCTTTAAGAGCCACAAATATTACAATCAAAATTTAACAACGATACATATCGTTAATTGAGCGACCCCGCTATAAATTATTGTTTATTAGGAGAGGTACCCATGAAAAATAAAGCCACGTTAAAAACAGTGTTCCCACTTAGTATTATGTCACTTGTATTAACCTCCTTTTTTTCTCATGCCATTACTCTTCCTGAAGGCACTACTCTGGCCAAACAACAGAATATTGTGATTAATAACGGTACTGAAGTTTCATCTCTTGACCCGCATAAAGTAGAAGGCGCACCAGAAACTAATATTATTTTAAATTTATTAGAAGGTCTGACTTATGTGGGGCCTAATGGCGAGAGTATGCCGGGCGTTGCACAACGCTGGGAAACGGATGATAACAAGGTGTGGACATTCTATTTGCGAGAAGATGCAAAGTGGAGTGATGGTACACCAGTGACCGCTGAAGACTTTGTTTATAGCTGGCGTCGAGTGGTCGATCCTAAAACAGGTTCACCTTATGCCAGTTATCTTGAATATGCTTATGTTGAAAATGTTGCAGATATTCTTAGTGGAAAAAAAACGCCTGAAGCACTAGGTGTGAAAGCGATAGATTCTCATACTTTGCAAATTAATTTAACCAAGCCAATTCCCTATTTAGTCGATATGGTCAGCCACACGCCATTAAAACCAGTTAAAAAAGAGGTTGTTGAAAAATATGGCGTGAATTGGACTCGTCCTGAAAATTTTGTCGGTAATGGTGCTTATGTTATTGAAAATTGGGTTGTGAATGAAAAGGTGACTTTAAAACGTAATCCACTTTATTGGGATAATAAAAACACCATTATTGAGCAAGCTACATTTTTACCAATTAGCTCAGAAACCAGCGATATTAATCGCTATCGTAGCGGTGAAATAGATATCACTAATAGCGCTATTCCTCCTGTTCTGTATAGAAAAATGAGGCAAGAACAGCCAGAGAATTTACATGTCACACCGTATTTATGTACTTTCTATTATGAATTAAATAATAAAAAAGCGCCTTTTGATGATCCTCGTGTTCGTGAAGCGGTGAAACTGACACTTGATAGAGAAGTTATTGCTGAAAAAATAATGGGACAAGGGCAAATACCCGCTTATTCTTTTACTCCCTCTTTTATTGGTAACGGTAATTTTAAAGCGCCTAAATGGGCTCATTGGACACAACAGCAACGTAATGAGAGGGCGCGTGAATTATTAAAAGAAGCGGGATTTGATGCTCAAAATCCTCTAACTTTTACTTTGCTCTACAATACGTCTGATCAAAATAAACAGCAGGCCATAGCTGCTGCATCAATGTGGAAAAAAAGTATTGGTGCAAATGTGACGTTGCAAAACCAAGAGTGGAAAACCGCATTAGAAAATCGTAATCAAGGAAATTATCAAGTTGCGAGAGCAACGTGGTGTGCAGATTACAATGAACCAACCTCGTTTTTAAATTCATTTCTTTCCACAAGTAGTCTTAATACAGTCTTTTATGAAAATAATGATTACGATGACGCATTAAATAATGCTTCAATTGCGGTTGATAAAGAGGCTCGACATCAACTCTATCAGCGCGCTGAAGCCTTGTTAGACAAGGACTCGGCGATAGTACCTGTTTATTATCGTGTCAGTGTTAGATTAGTTAGTCCAAAAGTAGGCGGATTTACAGGTAAAGACCCCTTTGATTATACGGACTTAAAGCGCTATTTTATAAAGGCAGATAACTAAAACTGGTAAATTATCGACATTCTATAGTTATGTGCGATTTAATTATTAAAAGTTATTTAAAAAGTAGTGAAACAATAAAAAACTACACAAAAAAGATAGCGGTATTAAAAAATTATAATGCTATCAGGCAATTAAGAACTGATGGCAAATAAGCAAAATTGATTTATTTTTTGTAAAAACAATAAGTTGTGTAAACCGTTCTAAAACACAACTGAACATCACAGAATGGTTGTCTAACAACCAGCTCACTAACTGGGAGTATTTTATAAGATGAGTAATTTAACTAAAAAGAGTGCGTTGGCGATTGCAATAAGCGCAATCTTTGGATTGTCAGCGCTAACAGCTAACGCTGCTGTTGTTCCTGACGGGGTGAAATTGGCTGAAAAACAAGTGCTGGTGCGTAATAATGGCTCTGAACCACAATCACTTGATCCTCATAAAATCGAAGGTGTACCCGAGTCTGCATTAGCGCGTGATCTTTTCGAAGGCATTACTATTGTTGGACCAGATGGTGAAATTTTACCAGGCTCCGCAACGAGTTGGGAAAATAAAGATTTTACTGTTTGGACATTTAAAATTCGTGAAGGCGCTAAATGGTCGAATGGCGAACCTGTTACAGCGCAAGATTTCGTTTATAGCTGGCAACGTTTAGCGGATCCTAACACTGCATCTCCTTATGAAAGTTATCTGCAATATGCGCATATCGTGAATATCGACGATATTATTGCAGGTAAGAAAAAAGCCACAGAATTAGGTGTTAAGGCATTAGATAACAATACATTAGAAATCACTTTATCTGAAGCTGTGCCTTATTTACCAAAATTATTAGCTCACTCTTCCATGTCGCCAGTTAACCAAAAAGTGATTGAAAAATTTGGTGAGAAATGGACGCAACCTGCTAACTTCGTCGGTAACGGCGCTTATCATTTAAAAGACTGGACAGTCAACGAACGTATTGTGTTAGAGCGTAGTCCAACTTATTGGGATAACAAAAATACTGTTATTGATCAAGTGACGTTCTTACCTATTTCATCAGAAGTCACTGATGTAAACCGCTATCGTGCGGGTGAAATCGACATGACATATAGCAATTTACCAATCGAATTTTTCCAAAAATTGAAAAAAGAGATCCCTGATGAATTGCGTATAAGCCCATATTTATGTACTTATTATTATGAAATTAATAATGAGAAGGCTCCGTTTAACGATCCTCGTGTTCGTGAAGCACTGAAACTGTCAATGGATAGAGATATCATTACTTATAAAGTGAAAAACCAAGGTGATATCCCAGCTTATGGCTTTACCCCTCCATTTACAGATGGAATTAAAGAGAGCAAACCTGAGTGGTTTGCGAGTTGGACTCAAGAACAACGTAATGAAAAAGCACGCCAATTATTAGAAGAGGCGGGCTATAACAAAGCAAACCCACTGAAATTTAAGCTTCTGTACAATACATCCGACTTACATAAAAAAGTCGCGATCGCCGCTTCTTCAATTTGGAAGAAAAACTTAGGTGCTGATGTTTCTCTTGAAAACCAAGAGTGGAAAACGTTCTTAGATACTCGTCACCAAGGAACTTATGATGTTGCTCGTGCCGGTTGGTGTGCAGATTATAATGAACCTTCTTCATTCCTGAACATGATGCTGTCTTACAGCAGTAACAACACTGTTCACTATAAAAACACAGAATTTGACGCATTACTCAAAGAGTCGTTACGTGTGAAATCTGATGATGAACGTGCCGCTATTTATCAAAAAGCTGAAGGTGTATTAGATAAAGATTCGGCCATTGTTCCACTTTACTATTATGTAAACACCCGTTTAGTTAAACCTTATGTGGGTGGTTATTCAGGTAAAGATCCATTAGATAATTTACATACTAAAGACTTGTATATTATTGCTAAATAATCGGGCGAGACCTTGTCTTATTAAGACGAGGTCTTTTTATCGTCACGCCTGAATAGGTTTGTATTATAGGAACGGGCAATGCTCAAATTTATTTTTCGTCGCTTTTTAGAAGCGATACCGACTCTATTTATTCTAATAACGATTTCGTTCTTTATGATGCGTTTAGCCCCGGGTAGTCCTTTTACGGGTGAAAGAAAACTCCCGCCTGAGGTTATGGCAAATATTGAAGCGAAATATCACTTAAATGATCCCATTTATAAGCAATACTTCGATTATTTAATTCAATTGTCGAAAGGGGATTTAGGGCCTTCTTTTAAATATAAAGACTACAGTGTAAACACCTTAGTCGGTAAAGCATTCCCTGTTTCAGCTAAATTAGGGCTGTCGGCATTTATTTTTGCTGTCATTTTAGGTGTGGGGGCAGGCGTGATAGCCGCACTGAATCAAAACACCAAATGGGATTATACCGTCATGACTTTTGCCATGACGGGGGTTGTAATACCGAGTTTTGTTGTCGCACCACTGCTAGTGCTTATTTTTGCGATTACCTTAAGGTGGTTGCCAGCAGGGGGCTGGAATGGCGGAGCGGTGCAATATATGTTGTTGCCAATGATCGCACTGTCGCTTTCTTACATTGCTAGTATCTCGCGTATTACCCGTAGTTCAATGATTGAAGTATTACACTCAAACTTTATTAGAACGGCAAAAGCGAAAGGCTTGCCGATGAAAAGAATTGTACTGCGTCATGCTTTAAAACCCGCGTTGCTACCTGTTATCTCTTATATGGGGCCTGCATTTGTCGGTATTATTACGGGCTCAATGGTTATTGAAACCATCTTTGGATTGCCGGGTATAGGACAATTATTCGTTAATGGTGCTTTAAACCGAGATTATTCATTGGTATTAAGCTTAACCATTATCGTTGGTGCATTAACGATCCTCTTTAATGCCATTGTCGATATTTTATATGCCGTTATTGATCCGAAAATTCGTTATTAATAGACACTGGAGCGCGTTATGTTATCACTGAAGGAAAACAGCGAAGCTCTGGGGAATTTCTCGGAGCAGCTAGATATTGAAGGTCGTAGTTTATGGCAAGATGCTCGTCGTCGTTTTATGCACAATAAAGCTGCGATCACGAGTCTTGTGTTACTTTTCTTTATTTTATTATTTGTTATTTTTGCCCCAATGTTATCGCCCTTTGTTTATGACGATACTGATTGGGAAATGATGTCGATGGCACCTGACTTTGCCTCTTCTCACTATTTTGGCACTGACTCATCAGGCCGTGACTTATTAGTACGGGTTGCGATTGGTGGTCGTATCTCATTAATGGTCGGTATCGCCGCCGCCTTTGTTGCTGTTATTGTTGGCACTCTTTATGGCGCAATGGCGGGTTATATTGGTGGGCGTGTTGATTCAATTATGATGCGTTTACTGGAAATATTAAACTCATTCCCATTTATGTTCTTTGTTATCTTACTGGTGACATTTTTCGGTCAAAATATCCTACTGATTTTCGTTGCGATTGGGATGGTATCTTGGCTCGATATGGCGCGTATTGTAAGAGGACAAACCTTAAGTCTAAAACGTAAAGAGTTTATTGAAGCTGCATTAGTTTGTGGTGTGTCATCACGCAATATCGTGTTAAGACATATCGTACCTAACGTACTCGGTGTGGTGGTGGTTTATGCCTCTTTATTAGTGCCTAGCATGATTTTATTTGAATCCTTCTTAAGCTTCTTAGGTTTAGGAACACAAGAGCCATTAAGTAGTTGGGGAGCACTATTAAGTGATGGTGCAAACTCAATGGAAGTTTCTCCTTGGTTGTTACTTTTCCCGGCTTCGTTCTTAGTTGTCACACTGTTTTGCTTTAACTTTATCGGTGATGGCTTACGTGACGCATTAGATCCGAAAGATCGTTAAGGAGAACAAAATGACAAATACAGCAAATAAGTCGTTATTAAGCGTTAAAGATCTCAGCGTCACTTTTAGTACCGCAGATGGTGATGTCACCGCAGTTAATAAACTCAATTTTGAATTAGCCGCAGGTGAAACTCTAGGCATTGTTGGTGAATCGGGTTCAGGTAAATCGCAAACAGCTTTCGCATTGATGGGATTATTAGCAAAAAATGGTCGCACAGCGGGTAGCGCAAACTTTAATGGTCGTGAGATCTTAAACCTTCGCCAAAGCGAATTAAATAAAATGCGTGCTGAAGAAATATCCATGATATTTCAAGATCCAATGACTTCATTAAATCCCTATATGAAAGTGGGTTCACAGCTTATTGAAGTCTTAATGCTTCATAAAGGCATGAGTAAAAACGATGCATATGCAGAATCTGTGCGTATGTTAGATGCCGTAAAAATGCCTGAAGCGCATAAACGAATGAGTATGTACCCTCATGAATTTTCAGGCGGGATGCGTCAACGTGTCATGATTGCAATGGCATTGCTGTGTAAGCCTAAACTATTAATTGCTGATGAGCCGACAACAGCGCTTGATGTGACGGTTCAAGCACAAATCATGACACTGTTAAATGAGCTTAAGAATGATTTAAACACCGCAATTATCATGATCACCCATGACTTAGGGGTTGTTGCAGGAATTTGCGATAAAGTATTGGTAATGTATGCAGGACGCACGATGGAATATGGAAATGCGCGTGATATTTTTTATCAACCATCACACCCTTATTCTATTGGGTTGCTACAAGCCGTTCCGCGTTTAGACGGTGAAGATGAGCGACTAGCGACCATTCCAGGAAATCCACCGAACTTATTGCGTTTACCAAAAGGCTGTCCATTCCAACCTCGTTGCCAGTATGCAACAGAGCAATGCTTAACGAGTGAACCTCAATTAGAGCAATTTGCACAAGGGCGATTACGTGCCTGTTTTAAAGCGGTGGAGGAATTGGTATGACTCAAGCCATGTTACAAGATAGAAAAGTTATTCTCGAAGTGAATGACTTAAAAGTTTATTTCGATGTTCAAGATAATAAACAGTGGTTCTGGCAACCTAAAAAAAGCCTCAAAGCCGTTGATGGTGTCACGCTGCGTTTATATGAAGGTGAAACATTAGGGGTTGTTGGTGAATCTGGTTGTGGTAAATCGACATTTGCGCGGGCCATTATTGGGTTAGTCAAAGCCTCTGGTGGAACAGTCACTTGGTTAGGTAATGATTTACTGGGAATGGGGAATAAGCAATGGCGCGATATTCGCCAAGATATCCAGATGATATTCCAAGATCCGCTGGCTTCTCTAAACCCAAGAATGACGATTGGCGATATCATTGCTGAACCATTAAAAACTTATCACCCTAAAATGAAACAGGCTGAAGTTGTTGAAAAAGTCAAAGCAATGATGATGCGAGTCGGATTATTGCCAAACTTAATCAACCGTTATCCTCATGAATTCTCTGGTGGGCAATGTCAGCGTATCGGTATTGCTCGCGCGTTAATTCTAGAGCCTAAATTAGTGATTTGTGATGAACCCGTTTCAGCATTAGATGTATCAATTCAGGCTCAAGTGGTTAACTTGCTGAAAGATATTCAAAAAGAGATGGGATTATCTTTAATCTTTATTGCGCATGATTTGGCAGTGGTAAAGCATATTTCAGATCGTGTTTTGGTGATGTATTTAGGGCATGCGGTAGAATTAGGAACCTATGATGAAGTTTATCATCACCCACTACATCCTTATACTAAAGCGTTGATGTCAGCAGTACCTATTCCTGATCCCGATAAAGAGCGTAATAAGCACATTGATTTATTAGAGGGGGAGTTGCCTTCTCCGATTAATCCACCATCAGGTTGTATTTTCCGTACACGTTGCCCGATGGCGGATGAAGAATGTGCAAAAACACGACCTTTATTAGAAGGAAGCTTCCGCCACGCAGTCTCTTGCTTAAAAGTGGATCCGCTTTAATACAATTGAATGATTTAATAACAAAGAAAATGCCCTTGATATTATTTTCAAGGGCATTGTTTCATTAATCAATAAGATAGATGTTGGATCAGATTAAATCCAATCTTTAGCTCTAAAGGCTTTTAATGTAGAAACGAAATAGCTCATCTCTTCGGGTGTGCCTAAAGTTAAACGGCTCCACCCCAAAGCAGGTGGAAATTCACGACCCACCATAATATTCGCGTCTTTCATTCTATTTTGATAGGTTTTTACATCGCCTTTAACTTTATGAAATATAAAGTTTGCATGAGAAGGTGCGTATTCAATATTCAGCTCTTTTAAGGCATCAACGACTATCTGACGTGAAACATCAATCGATTTACGACTATATTCCACATAAGCTTTATCTTTTAGTGAGGCTAATGCGGCAACTGCACCTGCAGTATTAGTATTATCAATAGAAACAAAGGAATCAATTTGTGAGATTACTTCTGGGACAGCAACGCCATAACCTACACGTAACCCAGCTAAGGCATAAATTTTTGAGAAAGTACGGGCGACAATCAGATTTTTATATCCTGCAGCAACTAACGAAATTGCACTGATAAATTCAGGTGTTGAAACAAACTCAGCGTAAGCTTCATCAATAATAAAAAAGACATTCTCTTTTGCTGATTTTACCCAGTTCGATAATTCTGCACTAGGGGTTAACATTGCTGTTGGATTATTCGGATTGCATAAATAGACCATACTGATACCGTCAAATTCTTGCGCTTTTTTCTGCATGGTTGTTAAATCGAAAGCTAGAGTATTATCAACGGGTACTTTAACGATTTTTACACCTAAAGGTTCAGCATAAAGCTCGGCATAGTTAAATGTCGGGTCAGGAACAATAAGTTGAACTGCTTTACCTTCTTTTTGTGCTTTGTTTGCCACAAATTGTACGGCTGCTTGAATTGTCTCAGATGAGCCATTTCCTAAGGTAATATGTTTATCTGAAAGTTTAAATTCTTTCCCTAATTCGCTAATTAATGCGCTACGTGCATCATCTGGATATCTGAAAGCATTGGGTAAAGCATCGATAATAGCCTGTTTCGCGTTTTGCGACATGCCAAGTGAATTTTCATTAAAATTGAGTAGTAACGGATTTTCTGCATTAAATACCAATTTATTTTTCAATGGTTCATTGGCATAAGCAGAGCTAACAAAGGAACTTAACGAAAGCCCCCCAATCACTAGGCTGGATGATGTTAAGAATGAACGACGATTCATGTGATGTTTTCCCAAGTAAATTATTTTATGTTTTATTAGTTCACATAGATTACTAAAAAGAAAACCAAAGTAAATAGTTATGTAATAAAAATAATTAAATATTCACTTTTTTCTTGCGTGGTTCTTTGGAAAACATTGTCTAACACGGTTCAATATAATAAAAAAGGGAAATCGTTTATCAGATTTCCCTTAGATATTAATGGCTATTTATAGCTTTTATTCAGGAAAAGTTAGTGTCGAGCCGGGTGCTTCACGACTAAGATGAATAAAGTTCAGGTGTTTTTCATATTGGTCTAAAATATCTGTAATAATTTGCTCTTTGGTGTAATCCATTAAGTCATTACCTTGTGTACCTTCCCATAAATAGGTCTCTAAACGGTAATAGTCTGATTTACCTCGACGAGCACGATAAGTAAATGCAGGTACTGAGTATTTCTGTGGCCAAATTTGATAAATAAAATTCTGCTCTTGCCCAAGATCGACCACAAGTTCTAAATGATGTAAGCGTTCATTATCTTCAATTGGGTAATAATTGAATTCAACTTTCGCTCCACGTAATAAAAGTTCTTTAGCCACATCTTGCATTGCTGGCATACAGGTTAAATCTAACATGCGTTGTGTATAGGTGGTTCCTGGAAAATTCATAACCCGCCCTAAACGCTGTTTCCAATTCATCGTCGTATTACCATAAAGTGGTGCCGGCGCATTGGTATTTAGCGAACTAACTCGTCTGAAATCTTCAACTTTTAATGACTTATAAAGTCCGGCCATAATAAAGAAAATAACAAAGCTAAAGGGCAATCCCATTATTATTGTTGTGTTTTGTAAGGCAGAAATACCATCTGCCATTAACATACCTAACGTTAATAAACCAATAGCAATAGACCAGAAAATGCGAAGCCAATTGGGTGCATCGTTATTAACATGGCTTAATTGAGAGGTGAAATTGCCTAATACTAATGAACCAGAGTCGGCAGAAGTGACATAAAATAATAATCCCGTAATTGTGGCGACAGAAGCTGTTAAACCAAAACCGGGATAGAGTTCTAATAAAGAATAGAATCCTTTTTCGGGGGCTTCTAATACGGTTTGTGCGAGTGCTTTATTGCCATGGATCACTTCATATAAAGCGCTATTACCAAAAATGGATAACCATAACAGTGTAAAAACAAAGGGAATAATTAAAGTACCTATGACGAATTGTCGAATTGTTCGTCCTCTTGAAATACGTGCTAAAAAGAGTCCAACAAAAGGTGACCATGCAACCCACCAAGCCCAGAAAAACAGCGTCCAGCTATTCATCCAATCTGTTGGTCTATCAAATGCAAAACTATTTAATGTCATGCTTAAAAAACGATTAGTGTAATCACCGACATTTAATACCAGCGCATTTAATAAAAACTCAGTATCCCCCGCAAATAAGATAAATAAAATAAGCCCCAATGCGAGTAATACGTTCAGTTCAGATAAAATCCTGATCCCTTTATTAACGCCCGATGTTGCCGAAATAACGGCCATAATAACGGATAATAGAATTAATCCGCCTTGGACGCCTAATCCTTGGGGCAAATCAAAAAGAACTTTTAAGCCATAATTAAGTTGTACAACACCAATACCTAACGTTGTTGCAATACCAAAAATGGTGCCTAACACCGCAGCAATATCAACTGTATGACCAATTGGGCCATAAATACGATTTCCAAAGATAGGATAAAGTGCAGAGCGTATGGTTAATGGCAAATTGTAACGATAGCTAAAATAACCGAGTGCAATACCAATAAGTGCATACATAGACCAGCCCGTCAGGCCATAGTGGAATAAAGTCCACACCATCGACTGACGGGCTGCTTCTATTGTTTCACCTTCGCCGGTTGGCGGTAACATATATTGTGTAATCGGCTCTGCTACAGAGAAAAACATCAAATCAATCCCAATACCGGCTGCAAATAACATCGCAGACCAACTTAAAACACTAAATTCAGGTTTCGATTGTTCAGGTCCTAATTTGATATTTCCAAAACGAGATGTGGCAACAAAAATAACAAAAACAATGTATAACGTGGCTGCCAATAGATAGTACCAACCAAAGGTTTTTGATACCCATCCCAGTGTTGCCACAATCCATGTATTTGCTGTTTCTGTCATCAAAATAGTGAAGAAAGAAAACGCTAAAATCAGCGTTGCTGAAGCGAAAAAAACGACAGAATTTAGCTTGTCTTTCTGTGGTTTTTTTGTGCTGTTAAGAGTTGTCATCAGAAATTCCAAAAATTTATTTATCTAAAAGTTAAAAGTTGCATTCTTTGTTAACTAATTGAATTAGTTGCAAAGATTCAAATTTTCACAATATCCTCCCATATAGAAATGTAAATTAATTGTGATAAACAATAGTTAATATTGATTGAATGTTCAATTAAAAAAACGTTTAATGAATGTGTTCAATGTATTTTTTAGGTCTTTAAAACATGCCGAAGATAGGAATGCAGTCGATACGTAAACAGCAATTAATCCAAGCGACGTTAGCAGTTATTAATGAGGTTGGAATGCAAGAGGCGAGCATCGCATTGATAGCTCGAAAAGCCGGTGTTTCTAACGGCATTATTAGCCACTACTTTCGTGATAAAAATGGATTGTTGGAAGCTGCCATGCGCCATATCCAGTATCAATTGGGTTTTGCGGTGGCGATACGTTTAAGAATGTTAAGCGATGCAACACCTAAGCTACGTATCCAAGCCATTGTTGAAGGTAACTTTGATACTACGCAAACCAGTGAAGCTGCCATGAAAACATGGCTAGCGTTTTGGGCGAGTAGTATGCATCAGCCTAATTTGAATCGTCTACAAAAGGTCAATGATAGAAGACTTTATTCCAATTTAAGTTACGAGTTTGGGCGTGTTCTTACTAAAGATCAAGCACGTTTGGCTGCGAAAGGTTTAGCCGCATTAATAGATGGTTTATGGCTACGAAGTGCATTAAGTAATGCACCATTTTCTCTTGAAGAGGCCAAAACCATTACTAATGAATATATCGATATGCAACTTACAAATCGGAGTCAAATAAAGACTTAAAAAACTAATAATAAAGGAGAAACTATGCCAAACCCACCGTTACATAAACTTTATATTCATGGTGGATATGTCGATTGTGCAGAGCCAGAGTGTGAACAATTTGATGCGATTAATCCTGCTAATGGCGAAGTGATTGCACATTTACAATCTGCAAGTGAAGAAGATATCAATTGGGCCGTCGAGAGTGCGAAGCAAGGGCAAAAAATTTGGCGTGCAATGACCGCGATGGAACGCTCTCGAATTTTACGACGGGCTGTTGATATTTTACGTGAACGTAATGATGAATTGGCTTATTTAGAAACCCTAGATACAGGCAAACCCCTATCTGAAACACGTTATGTCGATATTGTGACGGGCGCTGATGTTTTAGAGTATTACGCAGGTCTTATTCCTGCACTTGAAGGAGAGCAAATTCCACTAAGAGAAACGGCTTTTGCTTATACTCGCCGTGAACCATTGGGAATTGTTGCTGGTATCGGTGCTTGGAATTATCCGATTCAAATAGCGTTGTGGAAGTCTGCACCTGCACTTGCCGCAGGTAATGCCATGATCTTTAAACCAAGTGAGATGACTTCATTAACAGCATTAAAACTTGCCGAAATATACACTGAGGCAGGATTGCCAAAGGGCGTTTTTAATGTTGTTACAGGAAAAGCTAATGTGGGACAGTGGTTAACACAGCATCCTGATATCGCGAAAGTTTCTTTCACTGGTGGGATTGAAACGGGTAAAAAGGTGATGGCAAATGCTTCTGCTTCAAGTTTAAAAGAAGTAACCATGGAGCTTGGTGGAAAATCGCCTTTAATTATTTTTGATGATGCAGATTTAGATACCGCCGCTGATATTGCGATGATGGCGAATTTTTATAGTTCGGGGCAGGTGTGTACCAATGGCACTCGTGTTTTTGTTCCCGAAAGATTAAAGGCTGCATTTGAAGCGAAAATTATAGAGCGCGTATCACGTATTAGGATCGGCTCTCCTCTTGAGATGGACACCAATTTTGGTTCACTGGTCAGTTTTCCTCATCTTGAAAAAGTCTTGAATTATATTGAGTTAGGCAAAGCTCAAGGGGCAAGATTACTTTGTGGTGGTCATCGTTTGTTAGAAAGCAATTTTGTGCAAGGTGCTTATGTTGCACCGACGGTTTTCACTGATTGCACTGATGATATGAAAATTACGCAAGACGAAATATTTGGCCCAGTGATGAGTATTTTGAGTTATCAAACTGAAGATGAAGTGATTTCACGCGCAAATAATAGCGTTTATGGTTTAGCCGCAGGTCTTGTCACTAAAGATCTCACAACAGCTCATCGTGTTATTCACCAGTTGGAAGCTGGGATTTGTTGGATTAATACATGGGGCGAGTCTCCAGCAGAAATGCCAGTTGGTGGCTATAAACATTCTGGGGTGGGGCGTGAAAATGGTCTGGTTACATTACAAAATTACACGCAAATAAAATCTATTCAAGTTGAACTTGGGGAGTTTTCATCCGTTTTTTAATCCATTCTTTTTTTAATGACTGAAACAGAGGAGATAACAATGGTCTATGACTACATTATTATCGGTGCTGGTTCAGCCGGTAACGTTCTTGCTACCCGCTTGACAGAAGATCCTGAAGTTACTGTGCTGCTCCTTGAAGCTGGAGGTCCGGACTACAGGTTCGATTTTCGTACACAAATGCCAGCGGCATTAGCTTATCCGTTACAAGGCAGGCGATATAATTGGGCTTATGAAACAGAGCCTGAACCTTATATGAATAACCGACGCATGGAATGTGGTCGTGGGAAAGGGCTTGGTGGATCATCATTAATTAATGGTATGTGTTATATCCGTGGTAATGCGATGGACTTTGATGGTTGGGCAAAACTCCCCGGCCTTGAAGAGTGGGATTACTTAAGTTGTTTACCTTATTTTCGTAAGGCAGAAAGTCGCGATATTGGTGCCAATGATTATCATGGTGATAAAGGCCCTGTAAGTGTGACTACGCCGAAAAAAGGCAATAATATCTTATTTCAAGCAATGATTGAGGCGGGTGTACAAGCAGGATACCCAAGAACGATTGATCTTAACGGCTATCAGCAAGAGGGTTTTGGCCCGATGGATAGAACCGTCACACCTAAAGGCCGTCGAGCAAGCACAGCAAGAGGCTATCTTGATCAAGCGAAAGCACGCAAAAACTTAACGATCGAGACACATGCAACGACCGATATTATTGAGTTTGAAGGCAAAAAAGCCGTAGGCGTTCGCTATTTTTTAGGGAGAAATACCACTCCTCACCATGTAAAAGTCCGCCGAGAAGTATTGCTTTGCGCTGGTGCAATTGCTTCGCCCCAAATTTTGCAACGTTCTGGTGTTGGGCCTGAAAAAGTACTAAATGAATTTAATATTCAACCAGTACATGTATTACCTGGAGTTGGGGAAAATCTGCAAGATCACTTAGAAATGTATTTGCAGTATGAATGTAAAAAGCCTGTTTCACTTTATCCTGCTTTAAAATGGTATAACCAGCCTAAGATTGGTGCGCAATGGCTATTTCAAGGAACAGGGATTGGGGCAAGCAATCAATTTGAGGCGGGAGGGTTTATTCGCTCTAGCGAAAAGTTTGCTTGGCCTAATATTCAATTCCATTTTTTACCTGTTGCCATTAATTATAATGGCTCCAATGCGGTAGAAGTACATGGTTTCCAAGCGCATGTGGGCTCTATGCGTTCACCCAGTCGAGGGCGAGTAAAATTAGCATCTACAGATCCTCATCAACATCCCAATATTTTATTTAATTACATGTCCACAGAACAAGATTGGGAAGAGTTTCGTTCAGCTATCCGTATCACGCGAGAAATAATGGCTCAACCGGCATTAGATGCTTATCGTGGTGAAGAAATTAGTCCAGGCAAACATATCCAAAGTGATGAAGAGCTTGATGCTTTTGTTAGAGAACGTGCTGAAACAGCATTTCATCCTTGTGGCACGTGTAAAATGGGAACGGATGAAATGGCTGTTGTTGATGGTGAAGGTCGAGTACACGGCATGGAAAACTTAAGAGTTATTGATGCATCTATCATGCCACTAATAATCACTGGGAATTTGAATGCGACTACAATTATGATTGCAGAAAAGTTAGCTGATAAGGTGAGAGGGATTAAACCTTTACCTAAAAGTCAGGCAAAATACTATGTTGCAGATAATACTCCGGTGAGAAGGCGAAATTAAGCAAGTTATTTATAATATGCAAAAGAGGGATGAAAGTTCCTCTTTTGTGCGTTTATCAATAATTCCTTTTTATTGTTTTCAATTTAAATAAGAAATATTTATGTAAGTTGGGGTTTTCGAGAGAGGGAATGTGATTAATCTCTATCATAAATATTCCTAAATAAAATTACTTGATAAGTCGTATTCGAAATAACGAGATAAATTCAAGTAAAACAACGATTGTTCTGCCATTTCTGTGACGAATATCAACTCTCCATAAGTGAAGCATTCCATTAATTATAATAAACAGACGACGAAAACGTTTGCATAATATTTTTATGTAGATAGAATTCGTCAGATTTTTTTGGCCTGGTGAAATTAATAGGGGGTTAAAGTGTCTCAGGACAACAATTATAGTCAGGGCCCAGTGCCCATATCCGCAAGAAAGGGTGGATTAGCGTTAACCTTTGTGATGTTGGGATTAACGTTTTTTTCAGCCAGTATGTGGACTGGCGGCGCTCTTGGTACTGGTCTTTCCTTTAATGATTTCTTCCTCGCAGTTCTAATTGGTAATCTTCTTCTTGGTATCTACACCGCATTTCTTGGTTTTATTGGTTCAAAAACAGGTCTTACTACTCATCTTCTCGCGCGTTACTCTTTCGGTATTAAAGGTTCTTGGCTTCCCTCATTTTTACTCGGTGGTACTCAAGTTGGTTGGTTCGGTGTGGGTGTGGCAATGTTTGCCATCCCGGTAGGAAAAGCCACTGGTATTGATATTAATCTCCTCATCGCCGTTTCCGGCATTTTAATGACCATCACTGTATTTTTCGGCATTTCCGCTCTCACCGTTCTCTCTATCATTGCTGTTCCCGCTATTGCTATCCTTGGAAGTTACTCTGTTTATCTTGCCATACATGATATGGGCGGGCTTTCTACGTTAATGGCTGTTAAACCTACTCAGCCATTAGATTTTAATTTAGCGCTGGCGATGGTTGTCGGATCGTTTATTAGTGCGGGTACACTGACGGCTGATTTTGTCCGCTTTGGACGAAACCCTAAAGTCGCAGTGGTTGTTGCAATTGTCGCTTTCTTCTTAGGCAATACATTAATGTTTGTCTTTGGCGCAGCAGGCGCCGCTTCACTGGGAATGGCAGATATTTCTGATGTGATGATTGCGCAAGGATTATTGCTGCCGGCTATCGTGGTGCTAGGTTTAAATATCTGGACAACCAATGATAATGCGTTATATGCATCAGGATTGGGTTTTGCCAATATCACTGGTTTATCAAGTAAAAAACTTTCTGTAATAAACGGTATCATTGGTACGCTGTGTGCATTATGGCTTTATAATAACTTTGTTGGTTGGCTTACCTTTTTATCTGCAGCAATTCCACCAGTAGGAGGTGTTATTATTGCAGATTATCTGATGAATAAAGCACGCTATAACAGCTTTAATGTTGCTACAATGCAATCGGTTAACTGGGTTGCGTTACTCGCTGTTGCAATTGGTATTATCGCAGGGCACTGGTTACCGGGTATTGTGCCTGTTAATGCCGTGTTGGGGGGAGCAATAAGTTATGCTGTGTTAAATCCCATATTAAATCGTCGTACAGCTCGACAAGTGGAGATAAATCATGCTGGGTAAAAATATCGAACAAATTAACCATGCTCGTCTAGTTGGAAAAGAAGGTTTGTGGCGCATTACGCTAAAAAATAACAAAATTGAAGCGATAGAGCCTCAGCCTGAAAATAATTTTCATCTTGAGTCATTAGATGCGCAAGGTGGTTTAGTTCACGCTCCTTTTGTTGAACCTCATATTCATTTAGATACTACACAAACTGCAGGGCAACCGAATTGGAATCAATCAGGTACGTTATTTGAAGGTATCGAGCGCTGGGCAGAGCGAAAAGCATTGTTAACTCATGATGATGTTAAACAACGTGCATGGCAAACGCTTCAATGGCAAATTGCTAATGGTATTCAACATGTTAGAACTCATGTGGATGTTTCGGATGCATCGCTCACCGCATTAAAAGCGATGCTGGAAGTGAAAGAAGAAATTAAACCTTGGGTTGATTTACAAATCGTTGCTTTTCCACAAGAAGGTATTTTGTCTTACCCTAATGGTGAAGCTTTATTAGAAGAAGCATTAAAATTAGGTGCTGATGTTGTAGGTGCTATTCCACACTTTGAATTTACGCGTGAATATGGTGTTGAATCATTGCATAAAACCTTCGCATTAGCACAAAAATATGATCGTTTAATTGATGTTCATTGTGATGAAATTGATGATGAGCAATCTCGCTTCGTTGAAACCGTTGCCGCTTTAGCACATAAAGAAAATATGGGCTCAAGAGTTACTGCAAGTCATACAACCGCAATGCACTCTTATAATGGGGCCTATACTTCGCGCTTATTCCGTTTATTAAGAATGTCAGGCATTAACTTTGTGGCGAATCCTTTAGTGAATATTCACTTGCAGGGGCGTTTTGATACATATCCAAAACGTCGTGGTATTACTCGCGTAAAAGAGATGCTAGAAAGTAATATTAACGTCTGCTTTGGTCATGATGATGTTTTTGATCCGTGGTATCCATTAGGTACAGCAAATATGCTTCAAGTTTTACATATGGGGCTGCATGTTTGCCAATTAATGGGTTATGGTCAAATTGATAACGGATTACAGTTAATTAGCCACAACAGTGCAAAAACACTCGCTTTAACAGATTATGGTGTTGAAGTAGGAAATAGTGCAAACTTTATCATTCTACCCGCAGATAATGGATTTGATGCTTTACGTCGCCAAGTCCCAGTACGTTATTCCGTTCGTCAAGGTAAAGTGATCGCACAAACAGAACCCGCAAAAACAGAAATTATGTTAGACAAGCCAACGCAGGTTAATTATAAATAATCACATCATATTTTAGTGTAATAACAGAATAGGCTAAGGATGATCTTTATGGGTCATCCTTTTTTATTCTGTTTTATTAAGTTAAATTTCTAAAAATAAATAAAAAAGACACCTCTTATTTGATTAGTTGGAAATACGTAATTCTATCAATAAATTTAAATATATCTTATTTAAAACAGTAATCGTATTTTTGCCTAATTTAAAATTACTATTTTATCTATATACGATATATTATAAGGTTACATTCGTTAAATATTTTAAGTAACAAAACACTTTGCCACTAGACAAAATAATGGCGGTAGCATTACCAATACCATTAACAAAAAAATAACATCGGTGCATTTTTCAGACTGGTCGGCTGGTGAAAAATAGGCATAACAAAATGAAAATCAATTTATCTTTATTAAACGAGTTAAAAAAGGCATTAAATTTTACCTTATCAATTTATATTGAAAATAAGGCTTCTAAAGAAGAGATTGAGCATATTGTCAATGTAATTAGAAAAATAGAGCTCACGATTTTATTACAAGAAAAAGATATTTATGCGATTGGTGGAACTCAAGGTGCGGGTAAAACAACCTTGGTTAAGGAAATGTTAAATATATCAAATGACTGGCTAGAGGGTAATCCTGGGCGAGGTGAACAAGTCCCTTTATTTATTGAGCAAGTTGAAGATGAACAATTGACTGAACCTAAAGCAGTTTTTGTTTGTTTAGAAAAAGAAACAAGAAAAATTATAGAAAAAAACAATATAACCAAAGAAGAGTTAAAACAGGTATTGCAAGGTTGGAATGATTTCAATACTGAATTTAGTAATGAAAACTTAAGTATTCTCTACCCTAAATTATATATACCAAGTAAAAAAGCGTTTATTAAGGAAAAATTGAATTGGGTATTGTTGCCTGGCTATGAAAAAGAAAACTATAAAAATCATGTTTGGCAAAACCTGATGAAACATATTTTTGTAAATGCAAGTGGGATCATTATTGCGACAGATGGTGTTTTATTAGCTAACAATAACCAACAATATATTACACAAGATCTTTCCTGTTTTCTCTCTGAACGAAGCCCTATTATAGCGGTTACGAAAACCGAAAATATATCGCAAGAAGACAAAATACAATTAGCAAATACTGCATCGAGTGTTTTTAATAAAGAATATAATGAAAAAAATCATGAGATTAAAATAGACAATATCGTTTTAACAGGGAGTGGGAATAAAACGGAGTGGGCAACACAGCTAGAAAAAGCTATTAATAAATATATTCATTCGACTTCAAAAACAGAAACGCATCTACTTGACGCATTTCATACATTATTAGATGAAGATATCGAAAGAATATTATCCACAATTGATGATTTAAACAGCGATTGTAACCAAAAACATGATGGAAAATTAGGTATTGTTGAGGAACTTTTAAATGAATTTGATAAAAACGTCGAAAAATATAATACAAAATTACGCAAGAAACTAAAAGATAATATTCGTTATCATACACAATCAGCAATAAATGCATGCGAAGAAAAATATAAAGAGGAAGAAGAGGGCTTTTTTAATAATCTTAAAATTTTAGGACGAAGATTATCACTGCAAGGGCAAGATATTCAAAGAGAAAGGCTGAAAAGAGTTGAAGATGCTTGGAAAGATAAATACAGTAAAAAAAATATTAATATTATTACTGGTAATGTAATAACCCATTTAAATGGTACAGAATTTAGACTGAATGGATTTATTACCAGTAAAGTCGATGATCTTCTGATTGAAAATAGAACAACATCAGTTAATCAGCTTTTAAACTATAGTAATAATACTCTTGAAAATCTTCCTGTAAAAGAAATGCCTCTAAAAACATTAGAAAGTTTTCTATATGGGAAAAAGCAAGATTTAGATGAAATACAAGCACAAGATAAAAAACTTGCAATGGCATTAATACCCGTACTTGCCATGGAATTTATGCGTGGAAATTTAATTCGTTCAGAAAAAAATGAAACGGATACCATTTATCCAAATGAATGTAATCCTCAAACCTTTCTAGAAAAACTTTTTGATGGAACAGAACAAATCACACCAATCAAGAATTCAATAGCGGTATTGTTAGGGTTAGATCTGGCAGATGGTAAGTTAGATGGAAAATATGAACCTGAACCTGATACAAAATTTTCACCTATTGCTATTTTAGGAAAAGCTGCGGTAGCAATAACAGCTGCTTATACATTTTATCAATTAACATCTATTGTGAGAGAATCGGATCAAGTTCAAATTCAATTTATTAAAAGTACAATGCTTAATTTTGAAACCAGTTATATACAACATGTTGTTAGCATTTATGCAGATGCAATGGCTGATTTAAGAGAAATTATCGAAAATAATCTAAAGCAAATTTATGATATTCCTGATAATTTATCGTTAAAAAGTGATATGGCATTAGCCAGAATACGTTTAGAAAGCATTCAAAAAGCACTTCAGGAACATTTAATCGATGCAACAAACATTTTGGCATGATATTTATTCCGAACGCTTATTATGGGCCGAAAATGCGTATCAAAGTTTTATTGAAAAATTTGACTCTGATAGGTTAATAAATACGCATTTAAATAATAAAAAGCAAGCATCAATTATTATTTATGGCTCTACACAAGTAGGAAAAACAACGTTTATATTAACGTTGTTAGGTGTTGATGAAAATAAAATTTCTCAAGTTGATAAAGTATTAAGGGCAGGGCAAACATTAGGTAATTCTGCAACTTCACGTTCATCTCGCTATCGGCGCTCTGATGATCAATATTGGCATTTTAGTCATAGAAAAAAGGGCGAAGAGCAGTTTAATGACGAAGAAGCATTATTGATATTAAAAGAGTTACGAACTCAAGTCGAAAAGGGTAAAACGAAAGAAATATCAACAATAGATGTTTTTATTCCAAATATTTACTTTATACCCGATGCTAATCACGCCGTCGATCTGCTTATTCATGATCTACCAGGAATTAATGCACGAAACAAAAATGAAAATAGCTATGTAAAAGAGCTTGTTGGAAATTATATTAGCGCTGCGGATATGATCTTCCTGGTAGGAAAAATTGATGGTTTAGGTTTTTTGAAAAATGAAGAACTAGATAATCCATTGTTATCAGCTTGGTATTTTAATTCGACAGTTTATAAAGTTATTTTAACTCATAGTTTTTCTAATGCATCGATAAAAGATAAAATCATTAATAATGATATCAACTCATTAGAATCGTTCAATGATTATATATTTGAACAAATCAATACAATGGAATTGAGATTACCTCAAAGTATTAAAGAACAACTATATCCTATTGAATGTGGTCGCAGTTGGAATAGTCTTATAAAAGGTAATGATAAATTTACAGAGAGAAGCATTCAGTTAAGGAAAGTCATTTTAAATAAATTATACCAAGATATTGAAAATTCAATGAATCCTTTATCGCGTTTAAAAACAGGTTATATGTTGCCTGAATATTTAAAACAACAAAGAGAAAAAGAAATTGAAGAGTATAATATTTATATAGATAAATTAACCAAAGAGATAAATGAAATAGATGGAAAAATTGAAAATAAAAAAACGTATTATCGAAAAAATAAAAATAAAATTGAAGGAATAAAAAATGAACTTGATGATATCTCCAAATCGTTAAAAGAAAATAGAAAAAAGAAAAAAATACTTTCTTATGAAAATAAGAAACTTGAACCTATTTGTTTTCAATCCATTGGTTATCTCAGCAGTAGCAATAAATCAGTAGGAAATTTGAAAGCTTTTCTTTTAAATGAAAAGCAGAAGATAATTGATAGTTACAATGATTGGCTCGATTTTAATTATAAAATAATTGAAAGTGAGGATGATCCAAATAAATATTTAAATGATCCATTAGACTGTTTTTATTCTATATACCATAAGTTAGACGATTATACTATAGATCGCTATTTTTTTGATAGTAATTATGATAACGATGTTTCTTCAATACACTCCGCGATTAAGGAAGCACAAAAGGAATTATTTGAAGCAACCCAATCAGTTATAGATGCTTTTCTTAATAAACAGAAAAAGAAAAAGAAAATCGAAGAACGATCAATATCAAGAAAAATAGAGGAAAGTCAATATTTTATTACTAAAAATGAGCAGCATATTTTCGAAAAAAAAGAAGAATTGTCTTCCGTGAACGAAGTGTTTAAATTTAAATTGTTACAACTCGATGAAAAAATTTTAAATAGTCGTTTTTTCAATATTCATATCTATAACTCATATAAAAAAAGAGAACATGAATTAACTACTCTTTTTAAAAAGAGTGAAGGAAATAGAGAAAAACAACTTTCTTACCTTTTTTTAATCCGTATTTTAAGAAAAGATTTTTTATATATAAAAAATTTAGAACCTTTAATGTAATGAGATAAGTTTTCATGAAAAATAAAATTAAAGATAATAAAAAAGATTCATCAGAAAGAATGCTCGATGAACTTGTTCAAGATATTTTTGTTAGTTCTATTGAAGATAAATTCAAAGATAATTCAAATGTTTTGATGGAGAAGATTGATGAGTTAAGTTTTAATTTAAATGAAAATATAAAAGGAGTGAATAATAAAATTGGTTTACATAAAAAATCATTTGAAGCGTTAAATTCTACTACGGATGATATTAAATCATCACTCACACTTTTATCTCTTGAAGAGGAAACAAGACATCAATTCACCCAAGAGAATATAAATAACAAATTTGGTGAAACCAATAAACAGATAGATGAATTACAAGAAAATATTTTAGTTAAAAATAATGAAGTTATTAAAAAAATAAAAGAAAATGACTTTATACTGATTGAAAATAAAAAAGAGATTTTAGAAAAAATTGACGTTGTAAAAGGTTATCTTGATACCTGTTTTGATAAGACGCGTAAAGATCTTATTAATAAAGCTGATGGAATATCATCGGAGAATAATACTTTCTTTAGTAAAGAATTAACAAAATTTGCTGAAACTTTTAAAAATAGATTAGAAGAAGATAAACGCGCATTGAAATGTCATATTAATGATGGTGTTTATTTGCTTGAAGATAATTTACTCCAACACCTAAAAGAACATGATAAAAAAATAGATAAAACAGGTGATCAGCTTAACAAAAAAATAGAAGAGAAGAATCTCATTAATAAGAATGACTTTTTAAATTCTATTGAGGAGAGTAAGCGAGAAAGAGAAAATATCGTTGCTAAAATAGCTTATAATGATAAAAAGAGTAAAAATAGGTTTTTATGTTTAAGTATGTTCTTAGTTATTCAAACAGCTCTAATTATTTTTCTTATTCTAAAACAATATTGACTACTTAATTAAAAAGTCAATCTAACTGCCTATAAAGATAAAAAGTCAGGCTGTATTATTTAGTATCGAATTTAATTACTATCGTGTATTATACTCATTGTTAGACCCTCTCCGTATTACTGCGGCTGCTATCCCTTTAATCTGAGAGGTTTTTATGTCTACACAAAGAGATCGTGGTTGGCGCCAATGTGTTAACCGCAAAAATAAACATCAAGAAATGGGTTGTTCACGAGTGATGTTTAAACCAGAAAAAAAATGGTCTAATTTATATACTCGATCACTTAAAATGACCAGAGCTGCACAACTAGGAATTGAATACCCAAGAATTTCTCGTAGTCAGCGTCGATTAAATGCGTTATCTGATAGAGAGTAATAATGAATATCTTATTTATTTGCAGTAAAAACCAATGGCGAAGCCCAACCGCTGAACTATTGTTTGCAGATAGAGAAGGGATTAATACACTTTCAGCGGGTACGCGCAAAGATGCACAATGTGTTGTTGATAACGAATTGCTAAAATGGGCTGATTTAGTCCTTACTATGGAATCTAAACATTTAAATCGCTTATCTGCACATTTTCCTGCAACCATGCGCTATAAAAAAGCCCATGCATTGGGAATACCTGATAATTATCGCTTTAATGATCCGGCATTAATTGAACTCCTTGAACAGAAAGTTCAGCCTTATTTATCGATGGAAGCAAAGCTTTCAACTAAATAATTTATTTATCTTGATCAAAAACGCTCAGTTCAAAATATAAGACTGAGCGTTTTTTTATATTTGAAAGCCTTGAGTATAAAAAATAAGTTAAATTTTATTTGTTGTATTTATTGATTATTTTTTCTGATCAAGGCGGCTAATTTTGCAAGTTCTTCATCACTCGCTCGTTCAAAATCGTGAGATGAAAGATAACCTGGATATTTATCAAAGAAAATCTTCTGCTTATTTTCAATGGGTGTCCATTTAGTCATATCACCAGTGCCATGCATTGGACTAAGTTTACTGTGAACATGATCAACACCAAATCCTTCAAAAAACATGCCTGTACGGGAAACATCAGGGAATGTTTTATCTAAGATTTTTGCCACTTTTTTTGTGGCAATCACTAATAAAGCTAAGGCTTCATCACTAAGATCAAAAGCGTAACTTGGATAGTGTTTTTTAGGAATAACAACAGTAAAGCCTTTGGTGTTCGGAAATATAGACAGAAACGCAAGGTGGTGTTCGTCTTCCCAAATTTTATGGCAAGGTGCCTTTCCAGCAACGATTTGACAGAAAATACAATTATCCATAGTAACCTCATAGCCAAAAATGAGCTGATATCTCAGCAAAATTAATGTTGAAAAGATAGCCCTATGTGCAATTTATTTCAAAATTAAACTAAGTAATGACTAGAAAATCAAAATGATAAGAATAAAGGCAGTAGGCAAAAGAAAGAGGATATTACAAAGAAAAACCCTTAGCGAGTCATTTAACTTACTAAGGGTTTGTCATACTTGGCGAATTACAGTAGATTTCTTTCAGCTAAATCAAGTGCAAAGTAAGACAGAATTAAATCTGCTCCTGCACGTTTAATTGAACCTAAAGTTTCCATTACCACACGATCTTCATCGATTGCACCCGCTAATGCCGCAAATTTAATTTGCGCATATTCACCGCTGATTTGATAAGCGGCTAAAGGTAACAAAGTACGTTCACGCACATCGCGAATAATATCTAAATAAGCACCCGCTGGTTTTACCATCAGCATATCAGCGCCTTCTTGCTCATCAATTAATGATTCACGGATCGCTTCACGGCGGTTCATTGGATTCATTTGATAAGTTTTACGATCACCTATTAAGCGGGAGCCTGCTGCATCACGGAAAGGGCCATATAATGCGGAGGCAAATTTAGTCGAATAAGAGACAATGCCTGTGTCGCTAAATCCTGCTTTATCAAGCGCTGCGCGAATGGCTGCGACTTGGCCATCCATTGCCGCAGATGGAGCGATAAAATCGGCACCAGCTTGTGCTGCTGCAACAGCTTGAAGACCTAAATTATAGATAGTTTCATCATTATCAACATGTTCACCATGTAAAACGCCACAGTGACCATGTGAAGTGTATTCACAAAAACAGGTATCAGACATGACAATCATTTCTGGTACTGCATCTTTACAAATACGAGACATGCGAGAAACTAAGCCATCACTTTTCCAAGCATCACTCCCAGTTTCATCAAGATGATGGGATACCCCAAAAGTCATGACAGTTTTAATGCCAGCTTTGGCAATGCGTTCAATTTCATAAGCAAGACGCTTTTCAGGAATACGAACCACTCCCGGCATACTTTTAATAGGCTGATAATCATCAAGCCCTTCTTCAACAAAAATAGGCAAAGCGAGATCATTTTTAGTTAAGGTTGTTTCTTGAAAGAGAGCGCGCAGGTTTTCTGACTGGCGTAGTCTTCTTAAACGCTGGATGGATTGTTCGTTGCTCACAATATCTCCTTTTTATGGCCAGTACTAACAAGTATTTACCGAGGTATTATAAACCTTAATATTGATAGATAGATACTGCATAATTGATAATCGTTATATTTCAAGTTGTAGCGTTGTGATTATTCTTATTCACTTGTCGCCTAGCTATACCTTGAATTATCTAGAGTATGGAACGTTAGTTATAGAGAAAAAAGAGAAAGGAAAAATAAAAGGGAAGAAAAATAAGTGATGGAGAAGGCGAAATAAAAAAGAGCAGGATAATCTCTACTCTTTAAATTGATTTCTACCCACTTTTCATTGAGAAGATTATTTTTTTTGCTCTTCTAATGCAGAGATCATTTGAATTTTACAAGCGGCAACAATTTGAGTTAGGCCTTCTTGGAATTCTGCTCGAGAGCCAATTTCAGCTTTTGCGTCACGTAAAGAGTTAACAACTTCGATAGTGCCTTCAGTAAATTGAGCTTCAGTTGCTTCTAATTTTGCGAAATCAAATTTCTTTGCATTTAAAGAGGCTACTGCATCTTTGGCAATTTTCTCTGCTGGTTCTTTTGTATCATAAGCTTTAATTGAGATATCTTTAAAGGTATCGCAGTAATCATCAGCCATTTTTGTTGGGTTAGCAAAAGCAACTGCGGGCAATAATAGCAGAGATAAGAGAAGTGGTTTCATTTTAGCCTCATGTTTATTTTTTGGTACGTACTCATTGAGTGTAACATATAAATAGGAGTGACGATAAATCAGAATAAGTGTAAAAATATGAATAATTAATATTTTTAATCCTATTGATTTTAGCTATTTTGGTTATAATTGTGTTTAGGGACAATAAGCTAGCAATTTTTACTTAATAAAATTTAATTATTTACAATAAATAAATTAACTCAAAATATAATAATATTAGGATTTATCTTTATTTACATCTCATACAGCTATTTTTTATTTATGTTAAAAATAAAAATCTGCGCTTTAAATACAAAAATCAGAATAAAAAAGAGTTAAGTGAACATCAGCTATTGAAGGAATAAAAGAGAAAAAATCCCCTCTACAAGGATAGAGGGGTAGCTAAATGAATAAAGAATGGTTTATTTCGAGATTGAGTATATAGGAAGTTTTAAACCAACTTTTGTTTATTTGTGCAGCACAAAAAGTTTAGAAAATGGAATAAAAATATGTGCGAGTACTCTATTTGAAAATAAACATATTATTGACGATAGGCTGTTTTAATTTGGCTAATCGTATTACGGAAAGTCTCTGCTTGTTTTTCGTCATCAACTTCAGCAATAGCACGTTCAATATTTAAAATAACACGCCCAGCATCTGCTTGACCTAATGCTTTTAACATATAGGTGACTAGTGTTTTTAAGCAAGCCACTTCTTCTGCTAATGTTTCCACATCTGCTTGTGTTTTAAACTTCTCGTTCATTATTTACGTTCCTTTGTTTTCAATTTATAAATCATATCAAGCGAGATCATTAGAATAGCAAAGTCTCAGCAAGGTATGAATAGTGATAATGAAAGCATTTTATCATATTGAAATGGTTAGCATGATAAAGAGGCAAAATAGCCAGTGGCCCCATTTATTTGTTGAAATCACGCTATACTTTGAATGTTATGTTTTGAACGTTAATACAAACAGAATGTGGTAAAGCAATCATTGCAAGAAATCAGAAGAAATGCAGAAAAAACAGGGAGAATAATATGAATGAAGAACAACTATTACAGGCGATCACTCATTATCCCGCACTTTATCAGCGTAAATCAGGAAATACACATAAAGGGACATTTGGCACATTAGGCATTGTAGGTAGTGCGGAAGGAATGAGCGGTGCTATTGTGCTAGCAGGTAAAAGTGCATTAAAAGCAGGATGTGGAAAAGTATTTCTCGGTTTTGCTCAGCCACAACTTCCTCTCCCTTTTATTGATAGTGCACCAGAACTTATGCTTAAAACAGCACAAGAATTGATAAATCGGCAAGATATTTCTGCTTGGGCGATTGGCTGTGGATTGGGATTATCTGCAAATTCTGAAAAGATCTTATCAATAGCTTTAGCACAGCGTAATGAAAATAAACCTTATGTTTTTGATGCGGATGCATTAGTGTTAATGGCTAAATTTAAATCAGCACTCTCACTTAATCAGCACTGTGTTTTAACCCCACATCCTAAAGAAGCGTCTATTTTGCTTAATTGCACACTCAATGATATTCAAAATAATAGAGAAGAAGCGGCAAAAGAAATTGCGAAAACTTATCATTGTTGGGCCATTATTAAAGGTCAAAATACAGTTATTACTTCTCCTACAGGGGAGATAATAATTAATAGAACAGGCAACAGTGGATTATCAACAGCAGGGAGTGGTGATGTGCTAACAGGCGTGATGGGAAGTTTTTTAGCACAAGGGATGACAATGTCTGATGCGGTAAGAAGTGCAGTTTGGATACATGGAATGTCGGCGGATATCTTAGTTAAAAAAGGTATTGGTCCAATAGGATTAACTGCATCAGAATTGATTGATTCGATCCGCAATATTCGCAATCAAATATGGGCGGTAACACAGCAACATAATGCAAATTATTTTGAATAATCACTTTTATTTTTTATCTTAACATATTAATAATTAAAGTAGGTTTATATTAAGATTAGGTTGTTTTTAGTTAATTCACTCACAGTAATCTTTGGGTTATTGCGATAGGATTAAGGTAAATGGAGAGTTGAGAGGAGTTATTATGTATAAAACGATTTTAGTGCCTATTGATATTGTGGAAGAAGAGTTAACCAGTAAAGCGGTACGACATGCTGTGTATTTAGCAAAAGAAACAGGAGCTAATTTACATTTAATTCATGTTCTTCCTATCTCTTCAGCAATCATTAATGCTTATTCATTGGGTTATCCAGAAATCAAAGATAAAGCAACAGTAAAAGCAGAAAATGACATGCAAATATTGGTAGATTCGGTGGATTTGCCTGCTGAAAAGGTCGCTTATACGGTTACTTTTGGCTCGCCTCGTGATGAAATTTTAGTCACAGCAAAAGATATTCAAGCAGACTTAATTGTGATTGGCTCACGTAGACCTAATATTAGCACTCATTTATTAGGCTCTACAGCTGCGGGAGTTGTTCGCTATGCTGAAATTTCAGTTTTAGTTGTTCGTTAATATATTACTAATATGCTATGAGCATCCCTCATAGCATATTTTTTAGTTTTTTTGCGTAGCTTATCTTATTTATTTTATCAGCAGTTTATTGAATAAACAGTCTAGAAAGTGGATAAGAATGGAAAAATTTACCGAAGAACTTTTAAGGCTCGATCATTTTATTCTACGCATCTTACGCTATTATGTAATAGGCTCTATTTTCTTTTTTTTAGGATTATTACCAGGCGTATTAGGATTTTATTTAATTGAAGGGCATACCTTTATGGAATCTTCATTAAATGCAATCTCTATGTTAAGTGGTCAACCCGTAGAGCCAGCACCTGCAACCCCAACAGGACGCTTTTTTATTGCAATCTATGGTTTATTTCTTCAGTGTGTTTTTATTTTATCAATTGGGCTTGTAGTGACGCCTTTTATTCATCGACAATTGCATAAATGGCATCTTGAAGAAGATTAAATAAGCAAGCTGAGGGTTTAACGCTACAATAATAAACAGACAATAATCTGATAATGAGGAGTTGCTATGTACAAGACAATTCTAGTACCTGTTGATATTTCAGAAGATGAGTTAACGACTAAAGCCTTACAACATGCTGTTTATATTGCCAAATTAGAAGGTGCGAAACTGCATCTTTTCCATGCTATTCCTGATATTTCACGTTTCTCTATTAGTTATAGTTACCATTATGACATGCTCAGTTCTTTTGCAAATAAAGCACTTGAGCGAGTACAAGAACAACTGCAGGAATTAGCTAATAGTATTGATTTACCAAATGAACAAGTTGAATTTTCAGCTGTATTTGGTTCTGCAAGAGATAAGGTTTTAGAACTCGCTGAAAAAATTCATGCTGATTTGATTGTAATAGGCTCTCGTCGGCCAAGTATTTCAACACACCTATTGGGATCGAATGCATCAGGTATTGTCGCTTATGCTAAACAATCCGTGTTAGTTGTTCGCTAATATTTTTATAAAATTAGAAATTAGTACGCAACCCCTAAATCCCTATTTAGGGGTTTTTATTTTTGCATACAAGCATGGTTAATTTTAGATTGATTTGTGAATGTAATTGCTTAAGTTAGTTTATAAAGCACTTTGTATGAGTGTTTTTTATTAAACCAGTAATAGCTATTTGATTGAGCAAGTTAAAAATAAGAGAAGGTATTTTATCATTACACCGTACTTCTTATGTCAATATTTATAACCATCTATCTATAAAATTGATCTGCTTACTGCCTAAAATATTTTATTTGTTCATAATAGTAGTGAAAGATGATAGAGCGAGGAGCGGGCTATGCGATAAAGTTTATAGTCGTAATAGCTCGTTTTGATTAAAACTAAGGCATAGTATGGATAATGAGATAATGGCGGAGTGCACTGCCATTTCACAAGATAAACAGCGTGAAATTACTAAGTTATGTATTCAAACTGCGCTGTTGCTATTGCAACATGGTGCAGAAAGTATGTTGGTTGAACAGCTTTCAACTCGTCTAGGTTTAGCTTTAGGTGTACATCAAGTCGAAAGTGCAATTTCTGCTAATGCGGTTGTATTAACCACTATTGTTAACGGGCATTGCCAAACTTCAACACGAAAGATAGTCGACCGTGGCATTAATATGCATGTTGTGACAGAAGTTCAGCATATTGTTATTTTGGTCGAACATCACCTAGCAGATATTTATGAAGCAAGAAAACGATTTGAGCATATAAAACCATTACGTTATCCACGTTGGGCGATTATTTTTATGATTGCCTTATCATGTGGTTGTTTCTCTAAACTAAATGGTGGAAATTGGGATGGCTTTTTAGTTTCTGCTATTGGCGGTGGCCTTGGTATGTTTGTCCGCCAAGTATTAACACATCGTCAAATGAATCCATTAATTAATTTCTGTATTACGGCATTTGTAGCGACTTCAGTCTCAGGTCTATTATTAAAACTCTCTTATTTTCAAACTACGGCGACTATTTCAATGGCTGCCAGCGTCTTATTATTAGTTCCCGGATTTCCTTTAATTAATGCTGTTGCTGATATGTTTAAAGGGTACGTTAATACTGGCTTAGCGCGTTGGGCAATGGCAACAATGTTAACATTGGCAACCTGTTTAGGCGTTATTTTAGCTATGGCAGTATGGGGGTTAAGAGATTGGGCATAATAACGATAATCCTTACCTTGATTGAAGATATGGTTTTAGCAGCTATTCCTGCTGTGGGTTTTGCGATGGTATTTAATGTGCCTATAAGAGCATTAAAATATTGTGCACTATTAGGAGCAATAGGCCATGGCTCTCGTACTATATTAGTAATGAGTGGTATGAATATTGAATGGGCAAGTTTTTGTGCTGCTATTTTAGTGGGGTGCATTGGTATTCAGTGGTCACGCTGGTGGCTTGCACATCCTAAAGTCTTTACTGTTGCCGCTGTTATTCCGATGTTTCCCGGAATAAATGCATATATAGCGATGATCTCAGTGGTGAAGTTAACGCAAATTGGTTATAGCGCAGAAATTTTTGAAGCTTTAGTTACTAATTTCCTTAAAGCTTCATTTATTGTCGGTGCGCTTTCTATCGGGCTATCTTTGCCGGGATTATGGTTATATCGCAAGCGTCCGAGTGTATAATGACTTATATTGCGTGTTGCAGAGAGTTTAATGTAATATCCAATTCATTTTTATCGGAAATAATAATTTGAATTCGTAATTTATTTTCAGATTCTAAACTGGCATGTGCTTTAACATCTTCGTTATTCGCATGCTTTTTTGTTATTTCGACTAATTCATCCATCAAATTCAGCATATTCTCATTCATTTTTAAGTTTCTCCAAATCATTGATGGATTAAACCATAGCAAATCCCTTTTACGTTAATGTCGAGAATAACGGCTTTTTCTATCACCATTCACGCTTATTGTTTTATTTTTTATATAAAAAATAGCAAGAAAGATTGCCAAAAATAAATAAAAAAAAGGTAAGATTAGGCGAAATAAAAATAAGATTATCAGTTGGTTATTAAAGATAATTCTTATTGGGTTTAATAAAACAAAGAGTAAGGCAGATACCACTTTGAGAAAAATATTACACTATACCGCGATTGTGTTGGGTTTGTTTTTTATTACGCTAAATATTCAAGCACAGGCACCTGAAAATTTTACAAAAGCGAAAGAGATAGCAAAAGAACGTATTTATTATGATCAAAATCAAAAGTCACAAGGTACTATTTATTGTGGTTGTGATTGGAAATGGGTAGGTAAATCTGGAGGGCGTGTTGATTTAGCCAGTTGTGGCTATAAAGTCAGAACCCAGCAAACAAGAGCAGAACGTATAGAGTGGGAGCACATTGTACCTGCATGGGTTTTTGGTCATCAACGTCAATGTTGGCAAAATGGAGGCCGAACTAATTGTGTGAAAAACGATCCTATATTTGGCAAGATTGAAGCAGATTTACACAATTTGTCGCCATCTATTGGTGAAGTTAATGGTGATCGTAGCAATTTTAGTTTTGGGCAATTACCTGTACAAGCACCTTACCATTATGGTCAATGCCGTAGTCGCGTTGATTTTCCTTCACGAACCTTTGAACCTCGTAATGAAGTTAAAGGCCAAGTAGCAAGGGTTTATTTCTACTTACATGATCGCTATAACCTTTCTATGTCACGTCAGCAACAACAGTTATTAATGGCTTGGGATAAAGCTTATCCACCAACAGCATGGGAAAAAGAGCGTGATAATCGTATTGCTCGTATTGTTGGATATCATAATCCCTTTGTGACAGGTGAAATGAAATGGCAATTAGGGCATAAAAATAGTGGCGTCGGATTAGTTGCAACAAATAGCACGCAGACCACTAAAATTGAAACATCTAAACAAGTAAATGCATCACAATTTGAAGGTATTAAAGGTAATATAAATAGCAAGATCTACCATTTTGCACATTGCTCCGGTTATAAAACAATGTCAGATAAAAATGCGGTTTTGTTTAAAACGGAGAGTGAAGCAATTAAGGCTGGTTACCGTTTAGCTAATAACTGTAAACAACCCTAATCGTATTACATCCAACGACGAACGTGGCGACAATATTGTTGCCACGCTTGCGGAAATAACTCACTTAAGATTTTCTCTTCACGTACTATCGTATAGCGATCAGTAATAAAGTAAAACGCAATTGCTGCACCCAAAAATCCCCAATTACCAAAAATAAAAAACAACCCAATACTAATGTCTAAAAAGCCGAGATACATAGGATTGCGACTTATTTTATAAGGACCACTTGTTATTAATTGTCGGGGTGTGTGATTGGGATTAGGAGACGTTTTTTGTTTAATAAAAAATGAAAGACAATAAAAAAGCCAGATCCCAGAAGTCGTAATGGTGAGTAAACCGAGGTAAAAAAAGAAGCCCATTTTGAGAGAGCCAGAGTGAAGTTCAAAACCAATAAATGGAATTAGGTTAAGTAGTAACCAATAAATAAAAGGTAATCGCAAGAAATTCATTTACTCCCCCCTAAAATAACACTTATTGTTATTTTTATGTTAAGTTCATCTCGTTATAAATCATCTTAGTATTGAAAATATTTTTCTTTTGTCATTATACTGTCATAAAGCTTCGTTAATTTTCACTCTAACTCCATGATGGGGAATATGAATGACAGAAGCAATGGAAATATCTCGTTACTCACAGAAAACCGGCAACAACCGTTCATTGATGTTTAATGTTCAGGATTGTGACCGGTTTTTTTGTTTTCTGCGACTAGACAGAGTCTGAAGGGGACTCATCGGTAAGTGAATGGAATACAAACAGAGATGTCGATGACTTTTTGAAGACTAACAAGGGTAAATACCACTATGAGTAGACAAAAAGCAGCAACACGTTTACGCCGAGAAAATAAACGCACTTCACGTAAAGAACAACGTAATGGGGCATACCGAGATAATGTTATGGTTTTACCGGGATTTGGAGATATTGATACTATTGGCATGGCGAGAGAAAAACGTGATGAACGTGTGTTATCTCCTCGCAATGAAGTGCAGCGCCAATATATGAATGCAATAAAGCATCAGAATCTTATTTTTGCTACAGGGGAAGCCGGCTGTGGTAAAACGTTCCTCAGTGCTGCAATGGCTGCCGATGCTTTAATTCATAAAGAAATAGAACGTATCATTGTTACTCGACCTGTGTTGCAGGCTGATGAAGATCTCGGTTTCTTGCCTGGTGATATTGCTGAAAAGTTTGCACCCTATTTTCGTCCTGTCTACGACGTATTAGTGAAACGTTTAGGCGCTTCATTCTTACAATATTGTTTACGTCCTGAAATTGGAAAAGTTGAAATTGCACCTTTTGCTTATATGCGAGGCCGTACTTTTGAAAATGCATTTGTTATTTTAGATGAAGCACAGAATGTTACTGTGAATCAAATGAAGCTATTCTTAACTAGAATGGGTGAAAATGTCACTGTTGTGGTCAATGGAGATATTACACAGTGTGATTTACCTTCTGGTGTATCGTCTGGATTAGCGGATGCTCTTATTCGATTTGAGGCTAATAGTCGAGTAGGTGTGATTAAATTTATGCAAGAAGATTGTGTACGTTCTACATTATGCCAGCATGTATTAGCTGCTTATAATAATTAAATAGAACAGAAGAAATTTTATATTGAGTGAAAAAGACCACATTAATATGTGGTCTTTTTTATTGATTTTTTAGATTTTATTTTTATCTATTTTTTATTAACCAAGGAATAATTAATTCAAATAAATAATTCCAATGATGTTTTTTAGTATTTTTTTAGATTTGTTATTAATAAATTAACTGTTATTGTTTTTATATTTATTGTTTTTTGTGTTTATTATCTATGAATTTTGCAATGAAATTAAATTTTAATGTTTTATATGTTTGTAAAGAGTGGTTGCTAATTATATTTGACTTAAATCACAGTTTTTAAAAAATAAAAAATTTTATTTGTTGAGTTTTTAAAGTATGGCTAATATCAAATTGACTAGGGTATCCTTTCACACCTTTAGTTAATGATGGCAATAATAGAATCTTATTTTTGCTAATTAAATATTTATCTATTCTGGAGTTATATATGTTTAAAAATAAACTCCCACTGTCATTATTATCAGTGGCTATATTGTCGTCGTCGGCATTTGCTGCAACAAATAGCGCAGGGGGAATAATATCTTTCTCTGGTGCTATTAGTGATACCACTTGTACTATTAATGGAGGAAATAGTGCGGACTTTTCTATTCTATTAGATCCTATTACCGTAACGGATGCAGGAACAACAGCAAATACTGTTATTGCCAAAAATCAAAAAGAGTTTGCTTTGACATTCTCTGATTGCGCTCCAGCATCTACACCAAGTGGCAGTAATTTAAAGATACATTTCTCATCTGCAAATACTATTTCAACAAGTGGATTATATTTAGTTAATGATACTGCGAATGAAAATGATCCATTAGTTGCAAAGAATGTTGGCTTTAGTTTATCAACACCTGCTGCGCCAACAGTTGCTATACCTCTAAATGCAACTTTTGATACAGGTATTAAAGGCGATAAAACAGCGCCAGATTCAGATACTCTACGCTTAATTGCCAGTTACTATAAAACAAATGCAACAGCAGCTAAAACAGGACCCGTACACTCTAACGTTATTTATACAGTATCTTATTTATAATATAAAAAGCCAGACTCAATGGGTCTGGCTTTTTTGGGTGCTTATAATGAAAAAATTAATATTACTTTTAATTATCTTGATATTACCTTCAGCCGTATTAGCAAACATTATTATTAATGGTACCCGTGTTCTTTACTATGAAGGTGTTGATAGTGTTAATATCGAATTGACAAATAATGGTAATTTAGCTTCTTTGGTACAAAGTTGGATTGATGATGGAGATATAAACTCAACGCCTGAAGATGCGAACTCTCCTTTTTATTTATATCCACCGATTGTAAAAATTGCAGGAATGCAAGGGCAAACATTAAGAATAAAAAATTCCGATAAGATACCATCGGAAAATCTTGAAAAAGTATATTATTTAAATGTATTAGATATTCCAGAAAATGTGGAAGCATTAAAAGGAAAGAGTTATCTTCAATTAGCAATGAAAACAAGAATTAAAGTTTTTTATCGCCCCAAAGGACTTACTGATAACCCAGAGACTGTTAATGAAAAAATTACTTACCAATTAAATGGCAATAAAGTTCTAGTAAAAAATAACTCACAGTATCATTTCACAATAGCATCTATTTCTACACAAGAAACACCTCGTATTACGCTTGTTGATTCTGAAATGATCCCTCCGTTATCTTCTCGTGAGTTACCATTAATTAATACATTAAAAAGTAATTCCGTTGTTGTTATTTATGTTGATGATTTTGGTGTTTATAAATCACAAAATATTAAACTCTAATCGAGATAACATCGTGAATAATCCAAGATATCTCTCAATCCTTATTTTTTTAGGAATACAACATTACACTCAAAATCTGTACGCAGAGGGATTTGATACATCTTTGCTTGTTGGGAATTCAAAGAATGGAGATATTTCACGATTTTATATCGACGATAAAATCCCTGAAGGAAAACAACTTGTTGATGTTTATGTTAATCAAGAATGGAAAGGGCAATTTGAAATAAATGTAACGGGTGAACATGCAGAGGTTAGTTTTGAGCCAGTAGATGTAAATAAACTGGGCTTAAATTTATCTTTATCCGCAAAACAAAAACTTGTGCAACAAAAAACAATATTATCAAATGAATTGGCAAAAGGTGTGACATCGGTATTAGATATAAATAAATTGAGACTTGATATTAATGCTCCCCAAATTTCGGTGAAAAAATCAGAAGTCGGGTATGTTGATCCGAGTTATTGGCAACAAGGTATTTCTGCACTGATTTTGTCTTATAATTTAAATTACTATAACTATAAAGAAAAAAAAGGAAATAAAAGCAATAACGAAAATTTTTTTGCCAATATTCATTCAGGTATTAATTTAGGTGCGTGGCAGTTTAGAGATGAATCTAACTACTCTTATTATTCTCATGGTAACAGCCAATGGAAAAACAATACACGCTATGTTTATAAGGCGTTTAGTCAGATAACTTCGGGATTAACAATTGGTGATTTTTATACACCAGCAACACTTTTTACCAGTATTGCATTTAGAGGAGCATCGTTAGCAACAGAAATGGGAATGCTACCTAACTCAAGTCAAGGTTTTGCTCCAATTATTCGAGGTGTTGCACAAACAAACGCATTAGTTAGTGTTTATCAAAATGAAAATCTAGTTTTTCAAGAAAATGTACCTCCTGGGGAGTTTTCTTTTCGAGATATTCAACCCACAGCCGGTGGTGGTGATCTATTAGTGGTTGTTCAAGAAGCTGATGGTAGAAGAGAGTCATTTACGGTGCCATTTTCAGCCGTGCCCGACATGCTAAAAGAAGGTGTATATCGCTATAACGTGATACTGGGGGAATCACGGATTAATAATACTGATTACCGACCTAAATTTGCACAAGGTGAGTTTCATTATGGCTTAAGTAACCTTGTTACACTTTATGCTGGAGGCATTGCCAGTGAAGATTATTACTCTGCATTGATAGGAAGTGGCTGGAATTTTAGATTTGGGGCAATTTCAGCAGATATAACACATGCAAGTGCAGATTTACAGACGGGTAAAAAAACCGGACAAAGCTTTCGTCTCGCTTATAGTAAATATATGGATGCAACATTAACCAATTTAACATTGGCTGCTTATCGTTATTCTACTCGTGATTATTATAGCTTTGTAGATTCAATTTATGCCCATGACAACTATAAAGCTTGGAAAGATTATCAAAATGATATTGCTCAACAACAAAATAATAATGCAATATCTGATCTTGATTTATCAACGTTTGATGCACTACGAGGTTCTAGAGCAAAAAATACCTTTACTATAAATCTTAATCAATATTTGGGTGGACAACGTGGTGTTATTTTTCTTTCAGGGACACATCGAAACTATTGGAATACAGATGAGAGTAATCGCGAGTATCAGTTAGGCTATTCAAATAATTATAAGGATATTGCGTATAATCTTTCTGTCTCAAAGTTAAGAAATTACGATAATAAAGACGAGACTCGTTATTATTTTAATATTAGTGTGCCGATTTCATTTTTTGATAAAAGAGCCAATATTAATACTTCAATTTATGCGGCTGATTCACGTTACCAGCAATCTACAATTAGTATGAGTGGAACAGCAGGTAAAGATGACCTAGTTAATTATACTTTAACAGGTTCAAATCAAACGGGTGGAAATAATTTAGTCGGTGCAAATGTCAGTTATCGTCATCCATATAGCACATTATCTGCATCTTATACGGAAGCAAATAATTATCGCCAGGGGGGATTAGGTGCTCGAGGAACAGTTGTTGCCGTACCTAATCATATTGTTTTTTCAGGTAATACAGGGAATACCTATACTCTTATCGAAGCACCTATGGCCAATAATATGATGGTTAATGGAAATAAAGCCACATTAACCAATAATCAAGGAATAGTATTAGTGCCTAATAGTATCCCTTATCGTACAAATAATTATACTTTGACAAATACCGAAATGCCTTCAAATGCCGAGCTTGTTGGAAATACAACTCAGGTGGCTCCGTATTTAGGCGCAGTTAATTACCTCACATTAACAACGGATAAACGTAAGACATTTATTATTAAAGCATCTTTAGAAAATAATGAAAGTTTACCTTTCGGTACGGAAGTTTTAAATAGTAAAAAAGAGAGTATTGGTTATGTCGGACAATCAAGTGTGCTTTATTTAAAAAGTGATGAGTTACCTTCTTCACTCTTTATCAAATTAAATAAAGCTGAAAAGATGGAATGTGTTGTGGAGCATTTAATAAATACGATGGATAAAAATAGTAATATTTGTCGATAAAGGAAAGCGCTATGAAATCACCAGCTTTTATATTTATAATTTTATTAGGTGCGATAAGCCAACAGGCAATTGCTAATTGTAAACCTGAGGAAACTATTACGGCACCCAATATTAACTTTGATTTATCTGCAGATTTAAATGCAGCTTCAACAACTGTAACAAAAACGAGTAGAACAACATTTCCGGGTACCTTTAAATGTAATGCAAGAGGGGTATTATTTCCTAATACTGTGGGTATTGCCTCACCTTTTAATGATGGTCGAACGGGAACAATTGGTTTTAATGGTGGGAAGCAGTTTGTCTCTATTACATTAACGGCATTAGAAAAAGATAATGTAACGAATATTTCAGCGGGAACACACCCTGCATCAGATTTAGATACTAATTTCACCTTAAAATTTACGTTATTGAGTAGTAAACCCTCGACCAATTATAAAGAGGTGAGTGGAAATACAGCGGTTGTTAATCCTGTTATTTTAGCGTCAGATGCATCGAGTGTTGGGTTAGTTCAGTGGTTACTTAATATTGTTATTAAACTTGTGCAATTCTTATTAACGTGGCAATGGCCAGTTGATCAAAATGATATTTTCTTACAACCAATGCTAATTACTTATAATCCTGTCATGACAACCTGTAATTTTTCTAATGCGGGTTTAGTTGTTTCATTGCCATTAATCAGTGTAAAAGATGCAAAAACGGTAGATAAAGCAGGATACACGCCTTTTACATTAAATTTTACGTGCCAAGACTTTTTAAGTGGTTCAAAAGCGTCTAGAAATATTAAGATGTTTTTATCGAGCCAAAATTTATTGGCGACAGACAAAACTATATTAACTAATACAACAGCGCAAGGTGCGGGGGGGATCGGATTCCGTGTAGTAAAAAGTGATAATATCAATAGCCCCGTTATTTTTTCTGACAATATTAATTCTCAAGGCAGTGCGACCAGTATTTTCAGTGTTAATCAAGGTGGCAACTTATCCTCTGCATTTTCGATAAATATGGGGGCTTATTATTATCCTTATAGTGTTAATTCAGTTACTCAAGGGAAAATAACAAGCACTGCGACATTAGTGATGTCTTATGACTAAAGAGTGTATCTAATGAAAAAAATAATAAATGTTAGTTTTATTTTATTATTTACGCTTATAACATCCATAGCAAAGGCAAGTGTGGTACTTGAGCGTACACGTTTAATTTTCCCCATGGACAAATCAACACTATCATTGCAAATTTTTAATCGCAGTGAACAGCCAACATTAGTTCAATCTTGGATAGATGATGGTGATATTTCATCAACGCCTGAGACGACAACAGCACCTTTTATTGTAATTCCTCCTATAATGAAAGTCTCTGCTAATGGGGGAGCACAATTAAAAATACAACAATTAGAAAATAAATTGCCTCAAGATAGAGAATCTATTTTTTATCTTAATGTGCTTGATATTCCACCTAGACCTAACAGCAGCGAAAATGTCAATACGTTACAATTAGCATTACAAACTCGCATCAAGCTTTTCTATCGTCCTAAACAACTTGAATTAACCAGTAGCACTATTTTTAAACAGATTGAAATTATAAAGAAACAGCAGAATTTAGAGATTAATAATCCTTCAGCATATTTTTTTACGATTTCAAAAATGTATACACAAGAGAATATAGAGCAATCTTTAATTGAGCCCACCATGATAGCGCCTTTCTCAAAACAGGAAGTTGAATATAAAGGACGAATTAATACTAACCAAGTTATTACAGTCATCTATATAGATGATGATGGAAATTATCAGCAAGATAAGAAGAATATACATTAGTTATATTTTATAATAAAAAAGACTGCATATTACTGAAGAAGTTAATATGCAGTCCGTACAGCCAACGCTTAGTCTTTAATTATCGCTTAGCTTACGTCTTCGTTATCCATAACATGGTGACGTTCAGCGTGATAGCCTTCTTCGTCATAACCAAAACGCCAATAAGGAATAGCATAAATTAAGCTGCGATCGAAACCGTTATCACGGCGAATATGACGTCTTAATGCACGAATGATTTTGTCTTCACCAGCAATCCAAAATGCCACATCTTCAGTTGGTAATTTCCACGACGTAAATTCATTAATCAAGTTTTGAGTTTGTTCTTCAACAGAACCGATTAACCAGATTATCTCTAAGCCTTTAGGACGTTTAATTTCTTGGCGATGCGCTTCGTCCTCTACTCGTATAATGACTTTTCCTTGAACATTAGGTTGCATGGTTTCTATTAAAGCCATTAAAGCAGGTAATGAACTTGGATCAGCTGCCATATAGTAATGCGACGCTGGTGCTAATAAAGGAGCAGGTCCACCCGGATTAGTGATCCCAATATAGTCTCCTTGCTTAGCATTTAGTGCAAAATGAATAGCAGGGCCAGCATCGTCATGTATTGCAAATTCAATATCTAACTCTTTTTGTTCGGGGCGAATAGCACGAACACTGTAAGTACGTACAATCGATTTTGGTTCGCCTTCAGGCCATGTAGGGCCTTTCTCAGAAAAGCCTGGTACTGTTGGTTTAACTTGGCCTTCTAAAGGTAAGAATATTTTTAAATGTGCCCCCGCAGTATCTGCTGGGTAAGTATCTAAATCATCACTCGTAAAGGTGATACAGCGCATTCCTGGTGTAACATCAGTAATATGTTTTACTTGAACTAGGCGAGGAGGAGCGGGTTTATAAATGTTTTTTTCTTGAGATATTTTTGGGTTACTCACTTTTTTTTACCTGACTCATTTAATTTTTTATTGATGTAGATATTATCATTTTCAATTAATAATGATAGTCATTATCAATATTAATATTGATTTAGTAAAGGAATGCGTATTTTTTATTTATATAGTGTGATTAGGTTCAAATTAAAAATAAGAAGATAATAATCAATGTGATAAGTATGATTTGATAACGTTGAGGCATTAGCTAAAGAAGTTAAAGGTAAATAAAAATACGAAGCGCAATGTGGGATAAGATGAGTTGGTGTTATTTTCTTTAAAGAAAAGATGTTTTCAGATGGTCGTAATAAAGGCAGGAGAATAAATGAATACAGTGAGTAAACTTATTAGTAGGCACACTCACTGTATTGTTATATTAATTTAGTAATAGATTAAGCTTTAGGATCTGGGCCGAATCGGTTGTCACCTTTAGTACCTTCAAGGCACATAAAGACAAAAACAATTAATCCACCAACAGCAGGAATAAATGCAAGTAAGAACATCCAACCTGATTTATCTTGGTCGTGGAAACGACGAATAGTTACGGCAAGGCTAGGGATGATAATAGCTAAAGAGTAAATACCTAAAATGATACCAACAATTGAACCTAACCCACTCATTTCACCCGTATTCATGTCTATTGATGAAATCACAATAGCATATAGGATGGTAATAATAATGGTATTTACTAGAGTAAACATCCAATATTCTTTTCTACGAGCACGTCCTGAAAAGTTAGCATAATTATTTTTAATGACTTCCAAATACCAATTCATGATTTCATCCTTAATTTAGTAGCAACAATGAGTAAGCCTAGTGTAAGTGATCTTTCTTAGCAATTAAGATAAATCTAAATTATCAAAATATGTATTTTGAACAGAGATCATCTATTATCCACCCTTTTTAATAGGGAGTGGATTTAATTTTTGAATTAGTCATAAGGTATATCTAAATGACACATTTTTTGTGCCTTTATAGAATAATACAGATATGAACCTGCTAGGCGGCGATATCATAATTACTTTGAAAACTTAATTCAACATTCATTCCCGCTTATTTTTAGAAAAGATAGTTTTTACAGGATTTTCTATATTTTTATTTATCGAAAATGAATACATAAAAAAGATTTTATCTCTTATTATTAATCAAAAATGATGTAATTAAAGTGATTTTATCAAATAATTTGATTTAAATTTAGTTAATTATGGATAAATGAAAATATTTACTTTTGTGCCTTATTTTTATAACAAAAAACTTTATATAAAATAAGTTATTAAAAGATATTTAATAAGAATAGGTTAAGTTTTAATGACATGAAAGAGCAATCCACTATCTTAAATAAAGATAAAAGGGCCGAAGATAATTTCAGCCCTTTCTTTAATTTTATTTTATAGTTTACCGTATTCGGTGTTAATTATATGGCTGTATATACTTTACTTTTATTTGACTTTCATTCCGGCTAACGTCATTAAAAAGCGAAAGAGGGAAGAAACCGTGAATAAGGCTAAAACACTACAAAACCAAATAGTAATTAACCATCCCCATTTTTTTAATAATGAGGGTTTACTTTGTATTTGTGGATCAGTGATAACCTTCTTCATAATTTGTTTTTCCTCTGAAAACGTAATAACTCCAGAATGTGTAAACGAGAATAATAGGGATGATAAACAGCGCGCCAACTAACATAAATCCTTGGCTTTCTGGTGGAGCCGATGCATCTACAAAACTAATTGCAGGTGGAATAATGTTAGGCCAAATGCTTATCCCTAACCCAGCAAAACCCAAGAAAATTAAAGCGAGCGCGCCAAAAAAAGGAAGGTAATGCCCTTGTCTTTTCACTGAGCGCAAAATTAACCAAGTACTGTACAACACTAAAAGAGGAACGGGTAAAAAGAAGAAAAGGTTAGGCAATGTGAACCAACGTTCAGCAATTGCAGGTTGCGCTAATGGTGTCCATACACTGACGACCACAATAATGGCAAGCATAATGAGAGCAAGAGGTTTAGCAACCTTATATAGATTTTGTTGTAAATGATCTTCGGTTTTCATAATCAACCAGCCACATCCTAATAAGGAGTAGGCGACAACTAAACCAAAACCACAGAAAAGTGCAAAAGGCGACAGCCAATCAAAATAGCTACCTGCAAAGGCGCGATTAACAACCGGTAGACCTTGAACAACGCTACCAACGACAACACCTTGCATAAAGGTGGCTAAGATAGAGCCAAAGATAAATGATTTATCCCAAAAACCTTTGTGATTATTATCGGCTTTAAAACGAAATTCAAAGGCAACACCACGGAAAATTAGTGCGACAAGCATTAATGTTAAAGGCATTGCCAAAGCATCAAGAATAACCGCATAAGCTAATGGGAAGGCGCCAAATAATGCAGCTCCTCCTAGAACTAACCATGTTTCGTTACCATCCCATACAGGGGCAACAGTATTCATCATTACGTCACGATCTTGGTCACTTTTAATCAATGGATAAAGCATACCGATACCAAGATCGAAACCATCCATCACGATATACATTAGCGTACTAAATACAATAATGATGAACCAAATAACTGGTAAATCAATTCCCATGATGAACCTCCGGTGTACCTTTGCGGATCAGTTTTAACATATAGGCATATCCAACACCGAATACAGAGCTATAAACGACTAAGAAGATCAGCAGGCTTATACTCATATGCATTTCACCATGTGCAGATACAGCATCTCGTGTTCGCTGTATGCCATAAACAACCCAAGGTTGACGACCTACTTCCGTTGTAAACCAACCAGCAAGAATAGCGATAAGTCCCGAAGGCGCCATTAAAAACGTTAAGCGTAAGAAGGTCTTAGATTCATAAAGTTTCTTTTTATATCGCAGCCAAGTTCCCCAAACACCGACGAAAATCATTAATATGCCAAGGCCAACCATAATGCGGAAAGACCAGAAAACGATAAGTGAGTTAGGTCGATCTTCTTTAGGAAACTCTTTTAATGCTGGAACTTGTTTCTCTAAGCTATGAGTTAAGATCATGCTACCAAGATAAGGAATTTCTATTTTATATTTCGTTTCTTCGGCATCCATATCAGGTACACCAAAGAGAATTAACGGTGTCGCTTCTCCTGGTTCATTCTTCCAATGACCTTCAATAGCGGCAATTTTAGCGGGCTGATGTTTTAAGGTGTTTAAACCATGAACATCACCAATGAGTGCTTGAATTGGTGCTAAAATTAAAATCATCCATAAAGACATTGAAAGCATCTTTTTCATGGCTGATGTTTTATGGCCTTTGAGTAGATGCCATGAGGCAGATGCCGCAATAAAGAAGGCAGAGGCAAGGAAAGCGGCAACACCCATATGAGCAAGACGATAAGGGAACGATGGATTGAAAATAACGGCGATCCAATCTACTGGAACGACTTGGTTATTTATAATTTCAAACCCTTGCGGTGTTTGCATCCAGCTATTTGAAGCCAAGATCCAAAACGTAGACATTAATGTGCCTAATGCCACCATACAGGTTGCGAAAAAGTGAAGTTTTTCACCTACTTTATTCCAACCAAACAGCATCACGCCTAAGAAACCTGCTTCTAAGAAGAAAGCGGTAAGTACTTCATAAGTAAGTAGAGGGCCTGTAATTGACCCCGCAAAATCAGAGAAAAAACTCCAGTTGGTTCCAAATTGATAGGCCATGACCAAACCAGAGACAACGCCCATCGCAAAGTTAACAGCGAATATTTTTGACCAAAAATGAAATAGCGCTAAATAATCCTTATTGCGCGTTTTTAACCATAAACCTTCCAGTACGGCTAAAAAACTAGCCAGTCCGATAGTAATTGCGGGGAAGATAATATGAAAAGAAACTGTGAACGCAAACTGGATACGCGCCAAATCAAAGGCACTTAACCCAAGCATAAAAACCTCGTTTTATTGATATAAAAATGTAAATCGCAGGTAAATCGTGTGGATTAGTAGACCATATGACAGTAAGCTATAATAGTGACAATAAGTTTAAAAATAACTATAACAGTTTTGAGGTAAACAGTTTTATATGACTCGATATGAACAGCTTGCAGCGCAAATACGTCAACAAATTGAAGATAATATCTGGCAATCTGGCGACCGTTTACCTTCATTACGGGATACGGTGAAACAATCTGGTTTAAGTTTAATGACGGTTTTACAATCGTATCAGTTATTAGAAAGTCAAGGATGGATAGCAGCGCGACCACAATCAGGTTATTACGTTGCACATCGTAATAACCGTTTCGGTCAAGTGACAGCCAGCAAAGGGTTACACATGAGTGAAAATGTTGAAATAAGCACCTCTATTTTCAATGTACTTCAAGCGTGTAAAGATCCTGAGATTATTCCTTTTGGTTCCGCTTTCCCCGATCCCAGTTTATTTATTCAGCCTAAATTAAGTAGGGCGTTAGCTTCTGCTGCAAGACATTTAGCGCCGCAAAGTTCAGTGATCAATCTACCTCCGGGAAATGAAAAGTTACGCCGTAACATTGCACAACGTTATGCATCACAAGGAATTCATGTCTCTCCAGATGAAATTGTGATTACTGCCGGCGCAATGGAATCACTAAGTTTTAGTTTGCAAGCCGTTACTGAACCGGGTGATTGGGTTGTGATTGAATCACCTGCATTTTATGGTGCATTACAAGCAATAGAGCGTTTGCGATTAAAAGCGATTGCCATTAGAACAGATCCAGTAACAGGAATTTGTTTAGATGAACTCGAAAAAGTGGTTGAGCAATATGATATTAAAGCCTGTTGGTTGATGAGTCATTGTCAAAATCCATTAGGTGGAACAATGCCTGATGAAAATAAAATAAGGCTGGTGGGCATATTAGCGAAGAAACAGATAACGCTAATCGAAGATGATGTTTATGGTGAACTCTATAACAGCCAGAAAGCACCTATGCCAGTAAAAGGGTTTGATAAAACAAATAGCGTTTTACATTGTGCTTCTTTTTCTAAATGTCTTGCGCCGGGATTTCGTGTAGGTTGGGTTGCCGCTGGAAAACACGCAACAAAAATACAGCAGTTGCAAATGATGAGTACAGTATCTGCGAGTATGCCAACACAACAAGCTATTGCCGATTATTTGTCACAAGGTGGTTATGATACGCATCTTCGTCGATTAAGATCAGTATTAGAACAAAGACGTTATCGTATGTTACAGGCGATACAAACGTATTTACCAGAAGATGTAAAAGTAAATATTCCATCAGGAGGATATTTTCTTTGGTTAGAGTTTGAATCAACATTTGATGCGAATAAACTTTATCACTTTGCACTAGAAAGAGGTGTCAGTATTGCGCCTGGTTCAATGTTTTCCACTAGTTCCCAATTTGATCATGCATTTCGTTTAAATTCTTCTTTTCAATGGAATAGTCGTACTGAAAAAGGAATGGAAATAATTGGTGAAGGGTGCAAGAAATTACGACATAAATAGCTGACGTCAACGCACATTTTTAAAAGTTAACTATTGATTTATTGGCGGTAATCTCCAATGATTAATCCTTAACCTCATTATCAGACTGATAGCCAGATATTGCAGGAGGATACAATGAAGCTACGTTGTTTTGATCAACAAGAGTTACCGTTTATATCATGGAATAATCAAAAAGGCACAACGCAAGAAATTGTGTGCTGGCCAGTTAATAATGATTTTTCATGGCGAGCGTGTTTAACCTCTATCGAAGAAAATAGCTCATTAGGTCAGTTTCCTGATATTGAACGGCAAATAGTATTATTAGAAGGTAATGGTATCAATTTAATTAGTCCAGATTTTCTTAGTCATTCCGTTACAGACGCTTATCAGTCTTTTAATTTTTCAGGTGATACCTATGTTAAATCTGAACTTATTAAAGGCAGCGTAAAGTGCCTAAATATTATGGTGCGACGAACATGCTGGAAAGCAGAGACGACTTTAGTAACACAACCGCTTATTCTGCCTAGCTCTCATGCGGGGTTAATTTATGTCACTCAAGGTGAGTGGACTTTACTAGGCGCGACTTGCCAAAGTTTATCAAAAGGACAGGGGGCTTGGTGGCTGCCTGATATTCGAGAAGGTGAAATAAGACCGTTAACCGCAAATTGCCAATTATTATGGTCAGATATTCGACCACTTAAATAGAGGCATTCTCGTGGTCAAATACTGACTAGAATAATAAATAGTGCTTAGGATTAAGGCTAATTTAAAGCCAAATTAATTGCCGCAAAAGTGAGTAATCCACCTGCAATACCATCGTTATAGCGACGACGTTTTTCACTTAAACTGCCTTTTAAGCCAATATAAGCAAAAAAGGTGCCGAGTAGACCATAAATAATTAAACAAGTCGTGATAAATATCCCAGATAACAGCAATGATTGTGTTGCTATATCATTATGATGATCAATAAAGTTTGGTAAAATAGCGAGATAAACTAATAGCCCTTTAGGATTAAGAAAACTGGTTAAAAAACCTTTACGAAATAAGTGTGAGGTTTTTGAGGCATCGAGAGCTAATTGGCCTTTTTTGCAGGCGGATATCAACATTTTGACTGCAAGATAACTGATATAAAACACACCAACCCATTTAAGTAAATGAAATAAAATGGGGGATGCTGATACTAAGGCGGCAAGCCCTAATGCACTCAATAATGCATGAGTTAAATAGCCTGATATAACGCCAGTGTTGGCAATCCATGCTGATTTCATACCTCCGGATAGTCCTTGGGATGAGATAAAAAGAATATCGGGCCCAGGTGTACATATCAGCGGTAGAACAGTCAGTGCAAATAATAATAAAGTGTTAAATTCCATCGTTTCACCTGACAGAGATAGTTTAAGAGAAAGATCGTTTTTGCTGTGAAATTTAGCGGAAAGATTATATGATGTTTTCGAAAAAATCGGGTTGCTTTGTTGCTAACAAAAAGAATTAATTGGCAATAAAATTCCACAAATAGAATTAAGGTTAATCTTTGATGTCAATAAAATTAGATAAAATAGATAAACATATTTTGCAGGTGCTTCAGCGTGATGGCAAAATCCAGAACATTGAGCTAGCAAAAGAGGTTGGACTCTCACCTTCTCCTTGTCTTCGTCGCGTGCGTTTACTCGAAGAATCGGGTGTGATCACTCGTTATGTTGCTGTATTAGATGGTAGTAAGGTTGATGCGGGATTATCTTTATTTGCAAGAATTTGGTTTAGAGCTCAAGATGCTGAAACTATCGAAGAATTTGTAAAGGCGATCAAAGTATTACCTGAAGTGGTTGAGTGCCATTTAATGGCGGGTGAATGCGATGCTCTTATTCGAATAGTGACGAAAGATTTAGCAACATATCGTCGCTTTCATGCCGATTATTTAACGCAAATTCCAAGCATCCAAAGTATAAAAACAGAAGTACCAATGGAAACGGTAAAAGTGAGTTTTGCTTTACCACTTTAATTTTCTAATCATCTAGGTCTAGTTGATTTTTAATCATCACATAATATGTGAGTAGAGAAAGCCTCTAGTTCAAAATTGAACTGAGGCTTTTTTATAACTACTTTTTTGTAACTATAAGTTAAATAATCCCGCTTTAATAATGGAGCTAATAAATAGCTTTATTATTATATTTAATTTCTTGTTTAGATTATCAATAAAGAAATTTATTTTATTTGAGATGAATTGGCAAACTCTTTTGTGACAATTTCAGCAGCTTTAGCAATAATATCTTTACGGTATTTTGCATCTTTTTCTTGTTGTGTAAAATAGACGACTAAAATTAATGGCGCATGGTTTTCTGGCCAAATAACGGCAATATCGTTAGTTGTACCATAATCACCACTACCGGTTTTATCGCCAACAATCCAGTGTTTTGGTAAACCCGCTTTAATACTGTGATCACCTGTTGTATTACCTTTCAACCAAGTAACAAGTTGTTGGCGTTGAGATTGACCTAATGCGTCACCTAATGTTAATGCTTGAAGGCTTTTAGCCATGGCAATTGGAGAGGTGGTATCACGAGGATCACCATGAATGGCTGTATTTAATTCAGGCTCTTTGCGATCTAGGCGATAAGTTACATCATTAATTGAACGTGCAAATTGAGTAACGCTGGAAGGCCCTCCTAAATAATCTAGAATTTTATTCATTGCCGTATTATCGCTATATTGCAAGGTGGCTGCACTTAATTGAGCTAAAGACATTCCTGTTACTAAATGCTTTTCTGTAATAGGACTGTAAGCAACTAAGTCAGATTTTTTAATCGTAATGTTCTTATCTAATAATCCCGCTTGTTTTTCACTCTCTTTTAAAACAGCCGCAACAGCCATAACTTTACTTGTACTTGCCATCGCAAAACGTTCTTCACCACGGTATGTTATTTGTGGGTTATCTTCCGTGTTGATTAAAGCCACCCCTAAACGACCTTGATTGTATTTTTCAAGCTCACTTAATTGCGCTTCAATTGTATTATTGGTGTTAGCCCATAGAGTGGGGGAGGCCAATAGAGATATTAATGAAACTGCGATCGCAGCAGTTTGGTGAAATGTTTTTTTAAACATAGTTATTGTTGCTCATATTAATTTAATAAAGAAAATATCAATATAAATAGACAGTTATTGCGTAGATATAGAGTCGTTTATTTATACGGTGCAATATCCTATTTAATTGATTTATTGACAATCGATAATAAATCGCCTTAGCCTATAGAAAATCTAATGGCTTATAATATTATGCGAACACACCTTCCCCTCAATGCGCTACGCGCTTTTGAAGCATCCGCAAGACACCTTAATTTCACCAAAGCAGCATTAGAACTCTATGTCACCCAAGGCGCGGTGAGTCAACAGGTGAGAATGCTAGAAGAACGCTTGGGAGTGATGCTTTTTAAGCGTTTACCCCGTGGTTTGGAGATGACAGATGATGCACAGATCTTATTTTCGGTATTAACAACCGCGTTTAGTGATATTGAACGGGTGTTTAAACAGTTCGAGCGAGGAGAATACCGTGATGTTGTTTCGATTGCCGCTGTGGGAACATTTGCTGTTGGTTGGTTATTACCTAGATTGGTTGAATTCAGGCAACTCTATCCAAGGATAGAAGTAAATTTGAGAACCAATAATAATGTGGTTAATTTAGCTACCGAAGGATTGGATTTTGCTATTCGATTTGGTGAGGGGTTATGGCCATTGACACATAATAAGGCACTATTTCCTGCACCATTGACGGTGTTATGTTCATCAGATACAGCGAAGCGTTTACAACATCCGACTGACTTAATAAATGAAAATTTATATCGCTCATATCGAGAAGATGAGTGGTTAAAATGGTTTGAAAAAGCAGAAATATCACCGATAAAAATAACGGGTTCTATTTTTGACTCCTCACGTTTAATGATTGAAAGTGCAATTTATGAAGGGGGAGTTGCATTAGCCCCAGCAAAAATGTTTTCAAGAGAAATTAAGAATGGACAGTTAGTACAGCCCTTTAAAATAGAAGTTGAAATGGGTAAGTATTGGTTAACGTATTTAAAGTCAAAGCCAATGACTGCATCAATGGAAATATTTCAGCAGTGGCTAATAAATGAAGCACTAAAAGAGTGTTGTGAGTGATATAAAAAGCACTGATGAGTTTCAGTGCTATTTATTATTTTCACTCGCAGTATCTTCTTTCAATTACAAAGAAAAATGCTCTTTTACTATTTCTCGGCCTATTTCAATAGATGCCGTTGCTGCAGGTGATGGAGCATTACATACATGTAATGAACGTTTACCTTTCACAAAGTGGAAATCATCTACTAATTTCCCTTCACGAGTTAACGCTTGTGCTCGAACTCCCGCAGGGCCTGGATGAATATCTGCTTCACGTAAATCAGGAATGAGTTTTTGTGCATTTGCCGTAAATAGTTTTCGTGAATATGAGCGACGAAGCTCTGCCATTCCTTCACCTAAATAATTTCCAGCAATTTTCCAAAACCCTTTATAAGTGAGCACTTCAGCAAGATCTTTTAAGTTAATATCGCTTTTTTTATAACCTTCACGTTTAAATGCCAATACTGCATTAGGCCCAACATCGCGATGTCCGTTATACATACGCGTAAAATGTACACCTAAGAAGGGAAAGTCAGGGTTAGGAACGGGATAGATAAGATGGTTTACTAAGTAGTTTTTATTAGTATTAAGCATAAAATATTCACCACGGAATGGGACTATTTTCATACCTGTGTCATAGCCTGCCATTTTAGCAATACGATCGCTAAATAAACCGGCGCAATTAATCAACCATTTGCTTGTAAATTGATTATTGGATGTTGTGATGGTGACAGTATCATCGTTTTCATTAATGGCTGTAACCGCTTGTCCAAACGCAAATTTCCCACCTCGTGATTGAATAATTTCAACATGTTTCGCCGCAATTTCAGGGTAATTCACAATACCTGCATCCGGAACTAATAGAGCTGCAATACCATTGACATAAGGCTCTCTAACTTTAAGCTCAGCTTCCGTCATTTTGATCACTTCAAGCCCGTTTTCGATGCCACGTTGATAGATATTTTCTAATGCTTTTAACTCTGCTTCATTGGTAGCAACAATAACTTTGCCACAACGGTCATAATAGAGATTATGTTGTTGGCAAAACGCATATGTCGTAATATTGCCTTGTTTTGCTAACCTTGCTTTAAGGCTTCCTGGTGTGTAATAAATACCTGAATGAACAACATTACTGTTATGCCCACTTTGGTGAACAGCAGGGCCTGATTCTTTATCAATCACCAGTAATTTAAGTTCAGGTTGGCTTTCTTGTAATGCACTGGCAACGCCTAATCCAACTAATCCTGCACCGATGATAATAACGTCATAAGTCATAATATTATCCATTTTACAAAGAGTGAATTAACTGATTTTTTGTTGTAAACGCTTTAATTTGCCACGTACGTTGGTTAAATGAAGACGCATTCTATGGCTTGTTTCATCGTGATCTTGTTGGCGTATAGATTCAACAATTGCTTCATGTTCTGCAATAACACGTTCTGTTTCCATTTCTCGACCTTTATTTTGGCTTAATGAATACATTAATACCCCAAGATAAAGCTCATGCATGTTATCTAAAATCCGAACAAAAAAAGGATTATGGGAAGCGACCATAATAGATCGATGAAATTGATAATCTTCTTCATGACCAATATTTTTATTTTGCTTAGTTGCCAAAATAAAGGCTTGATGCGCGTTTTCAATAGTAAGTAATTCTTCAGGTGTCCGACGTAAAGCGGCAATAGCTGCCGCTTCATGTTCAATGACCTCACGCATTTCAAGCAAAGAATCTATCTCTTGAGGACGTGCAATTTCCATTACAATAGGTTCATATTTACTCAAGATAGAATGGTCTATAACACGTCGCCCTCCACCTTGACGAGAGGTAATAATTCCACTCGCTTCTAAGACACCTAATGCTTCTCTGATAGGGACTCGACTGACGCCAAAGGCGTCAGCAAGTACATTTTCAGAAGGTAACTTTTCACCAATAGGGTAAGTTCCGTTGCTAATATTTTGCTTTATCTGCTCAAGAATTTGATGCGACGCTTTTTGGCGTGAGATCTTTTGTATCATCTAGTTTTCTCCAGATACATGCCCCATATTGGTTAACTGTTTTTTAGACCGTAATAAATGGAATGTACCGGTTAATAGGATCAAGGCGACACCTAAAAGGTCGGTATATAAGCCTGGTTTAATCATTAGAATTGCCGCTGCTGCAAATGCAATACGCTCAAACCACGTTGTTTTAATCATCCAAAAGTTTGCTGTTGCGATACTGAGTGCATAAATTCCGACTAATGCAGTAATAATCATTAATCCAATGGAAAGTACACCTAAATTATCACCTTGCATCAGTAAAGCTGGGTTATAGACTAAAATAAACGGAATAATAAAACCGGGAAGTGCTAAGCGAACCGCATCCCATGATGTTTGCATTGGATCAGCTCTTGCAATACTCGCTGCGGTATAACTTGCTAATGCTACTGGTGGGGTAATATTGGATAAAGCACCAAACCAGAAAACAAAGAAGTGAGCCGCTAAAGGCATTACACCCGCTTTAATTAAAATAGGTGACACTGTAACGGCTACGACAATATATAACGCTGTTGAAGGTAAGCCCATACTTAATACGATACACACCAGCATAACGACTAACAAGATCATCCATAAGGTGTTATCTGTCATTGAAACAATATTAAAGGCGAGTGTTGCACCAATACCTGTCATCGTAACAACACAGATAATGACGCCAATGGCTGCACAAGCAACAGTCACTTGAACAGAACCACGAGCTGCTTCAGCTAAGGCGTCAGCCACTTTAGTTAATGTCATACGGACTGATTTATCAGGCGTTATCCAACTTGCAACAATAATGGTTAGAATACCTAAGAAACCGGCATAAATAGGTGTTTTCCCCACTAATAAGGTGCCAATAACAATAATTAAAGGTAGTAATAATAAACCTCGCGCTTTCAATACGGCTTTAACTTGTGGAATATTCTCTTTACTTAAACCTTTTAATCCTTGTTTTTTAGCTTCAATATCAATGGCCATAATTAAGGCTGCGTAATACAACAAGGCTGGAATAATTGCTGCAATAACAATGGTGGTATAAGAAATACCTAAAAATCCCGCCATAATAAATGCAGCAGCCCCCATAATAGGTGGCATTATCATACCGCCTGTTGATGCTGTCGCTTCTACGGCACCGGCAAAACGAGGTGTTAATCCAATGTTTTTCATTAAAGGAATGGTAAAAGTACCCGTTGTTGCGACGTTGGCGACAGCACTACCACTTAATGAACCGGTTAATGCGGATGAAATAACGGCAACTTGGGCAGGCCCTCCACGACGACGACCAGCCATAGCCAATGCTAAATCATTAAATAAAGCAGTAGCACCACTGACACTCAAGAATGAACCAAAGAGAATAAAGACCACAATAGCGGTGGAGGCCGTTGAAAGGGTAATACCAAAAATCCCTTCACTGGTCATAAATAAACGGTATAACAATCTTTCTACAGAAAATCCTGCATGACCGAAAATACCCATAAAATATTGACCAAATAAAGCATAGATAATGGCAAAAGTTGCAAGTCCTGGAATGAAATACCCAGTAGTTCTTCTTGCTGCTTCAAACAGTACAATAATTCCTAATATAGCCATGACATAATCGGTAGTATTTGGAATGCTTTTTCTCACAACGTGAAGATCAACGTAATTAAAGAAAAAGTAGCCATAACTGATTAATGTTAAAGCAATAAAAAGATAATCCCATCCATTAAATTTAGGCGTTGAAAAACGCTTGGAAAATGGAAACAAAATAAAGCCTAAAATTAAAATACCGCTAAGAAAAATCGTATTACGGTAAAATTCTTGAGTATTTGATAATGCGTTGGAATAAATAGCGTAAAGCGAAATTAATATTGCAAGAGTCGTGGTAATTTTCAGGTAAATACCTGCAAGTTGGCGATTGCCGGAGCTTGCTTCTTTATCTAATGCAGGTGGCTCTACCGGAGTTAGGTGGTCATTGTTAGTCATAACTCACTCCTGTTATTTATTATTAGTCTGCGTTTGAGCTTCTGGTGGAATAAGGTAATCAGGGATCTCTAACCCGATTTCTTTGTAGTAGCGGTAAGCCCCTAGATGTAATGGTACAGAAACACCTTTTAATGCATTTTCTGTGGTGATGTACTTAGCTGCACTATGAACTTGGTGAACCTCAGGAAGGTTCTCAAACATGGTTTTTGTCAACTCATAAACCAGAACGTCATCAATACTGGTTGTGGTCATTAAGATATTAGGTTGAGCAATCGTATTAACCATTTCAGTTTGACGAGGGTAGGTATTGGCGGGGATTTCAAAACGAAACCATGAATTCGCTACATGATTGATATCATCAAGCTGCTTATCTGTGACTTCGAGTAATTTTGCACTGACACCACTTGCGTACATATCAGTTACCGCAGAGGCGGGCACCCCAGCAGGTAATGCACCTCCATCAAGGCGACCATCTCGCATGGCAGAAACGGTATCGCCATATCCTAGATATTCAGGCGTGATATCTTTTTTAGTTAAATTAACGCCTTGAAGAATAATAATCGTGGATTGTTCAGTACCACTAGCTTGAGGGCCTACAGAAAAGCTAGTCGCACGAATATCGTCTAACGTGCCAGTTTTTACTTTGTTATCCATTAAAACAAAGTGTTCAACATTAGGCCATAGCATAGAAATTGAGCGCAGATCTTTTTCTGGTTTGCCTTCAAAATTACGCACGCCTTCATAAGCTTCTACGGCTAAAAGGCTTTGTAGTATTGAAAGTTGAGCTTCATTTTTCTGCATTAAATAGATATTTTCTATTGAGCCTGCAGAAGATTGTCCTGTGACTTGAACACCTCTATCCTTAAGATGTGTACTCCATACGTTTGCTAAACCTACTCCCATCGGATAATACGTTCCTCCTGTTGAAGCGGTTGCTACAGAGAGAAATTGTTTATTCGCATTCTCTTTTTTGCCGATTACTGCTAATGAGACAACAGCAATAACAGCAACAATACCGATGGCAAGCTTTGTTTTTCTTATTCTCATGATGTTGTTCCTGTACATAAAAACGCAGGTGAATGTTTCACACCAACTTGTATACAACATGACAACTTTTATAGAAATAAGGAACGTTAAGAAATTGTGAGGTGGGTTAATTAAATTGAAACAAAAAAATAACACTTTGTGATCAATATAGTAATTATGCAATTTTTAATCATAATTATGGTGATAATCATAAAATACAAAAGAAAATATTAATAACTTGCTAGCGAAACGATAAAATTAGCTAAAAAATAGCCTATTAATCGATAATAAAAAATAAAATGAAAAAATAGACGGATCAGAACATCGTTAAATCATCTGATAAAGAAAGGAGGAAAATAGGCTATTTTAGTGTTAAGAAAATAAGTAAAGTTTAGTAATAATTACAGACCTTATAGCGCAATGGAAAGTACACCTGTCGCAATCAGCACAAACATCGCTGACCAAATTAATGCAGAAATAGCACTGGTAATGTAAATACCGTATGTAGGTAGTTTTAGCAAACCGGCACTGAAAGGGGTTAAATAACGAAATACTGCAAGGAATCGAGAAATAAATAAAATGTAGTGAGTTTTATTTTTCAGTAGTTGCTGAACACGATTAATTTTTGCCTGATAACGCTTAACCCATGCTTTAAGTCGAGGAAATCGATAAATAGAACGACCTAATTCATAACTAATAATTGAGCCTAAAAGTGCGCCACAACTGGTTGCTAACCAAAGAAAAACGGGTGAATAAAAAGGTAAGCAGGCACTGAAAATAAAGATCAACATTAAAGATGCAGGAGGCAAGAATGAAGAAATACCAATAGTCGATTTTCCTGCGGTGATTAATATAATGGAAAGAAAAAGTGTAATAGGAGATAAATGACCCAATGAATTTAATAGAGAGTGAATAAGTTCCATTTTATTGTCTCCAACAAGAAAATAAACAACAACGAAGACTAGTAATAGATAAATAAATCTTAAGAGTATTATGAGTTAATTTGACGATTTTTATTCATTTCAACTAGCATTGTAGCCCATTCAATGGGAGAATTTTTAATCGGTAATTTTAACTTTTGGCTTAATGAGTATAGCGTAGGTGCAGGTATATCTGAAAGGGATTGCAGTGTTGAACTCATTAATACGCTTTCAGGGGAGCCATCAGCAATTAATTTGCCTGAAGATAAATGGATAATCCGCTGAAAATGACGCGCCGTAAAATCAAGATCATGGCTTATAGCAAGAACAGATGTGCCTAATGTTTTTTGTACCTGAAGCCAGTTCTCAAAGCATGTTAGCCAATATGCATCGAAATCACGAGTCGGTTCATCAAGCAGTAATATTTGAGGAGATAAAATACTCAAACTAGCGACGGCAACCATTCTGCGTTGACCTGCGTGTAAATCTAAAGGATGAACATCAGCAACATCACTTAAACCGCAAAGCATCAATGTTTCATCTAAACGTTTTTTAATCTCTTCTTTAGAAAATTTGCGTTGTTTTAGGCCAAATGAGACTTCTTTTTCTACCGTATTATGAAATATTTGTCGTTCAGGCTCTTGGAATAATACACCAATATATTGTGCACGTTGCTCAGCTTTCATTTGAGATAATGACTGATGGTTGAGTGTTACTTCACCTTCATTTGGCGTTAACAATCCTGCAATTAAACGTAATAAGGTTGATTTACCCGCACCATTATCACCAACGAGTGTTATCCATTCACCTTGATTTAACGTTAAAGATAATTGAGAAATACAGGGTGGAACATCCTCACTCCAACGATAAGTCACTTTATTAAGCTGTAACATAAAATTCCTTAAAAGCTTTAAGTAAAGCTTTATCGTTATGTACAATATTTTTATTCCAATGATGATTTTCAATTAACCAATTTAAAGCTAGCCAAGCATCAGGTGCATTAATTGTTGTAAATAAAAAAGGAAATATATCTTCTAAGGCGCCTGCTACTTTTGCTTTTCCTGCTTCTAACAATAAAAATTGTTCACTCAGTGTTATTGCTGGTAATAAATTACGTTCAAAAATAATCACACTACATTTGTGCTCTTGTGCATACTGTTTAATGCGTTGTTGCAATTGTTGTGTTGCATTCGGTGTTAAACGACTAAACGCTTCATCAAGTAATAATAATTTGGGGTGCATAGCAAGAGCGCTTGCAATCACAACACGCTGTGCCTCTCCACCAGAAAGAGTAGAAGGGGGGCGAAAACGAAGGTTGTCACATTGTGTTAACTTCATTGCTTCTTTTACACGAAATCGAACTTCATTATCACTTAGCCCTAAATTTTCAGGGCCAAAAGCAATCTCTTGCTCTACTGTAAAAGCACAACCTGAAAGTTGTAATTGAGGGGATTGTTGAACAAGTTGTCTTCCTGGGGCGAGTGATACTAACCGACTCTTATCTAGAGCAATGTTTTGTACAATACCCAAGCCTTGCACTGAGCCTGTTAATAAATCGGGATACCAACCTGCTAATAGCTGGGCAAGAAGGCTTTTTCCACTGCCATTTCCTCCCAAAACAACAAGCCATTCTCCTTGTTTTAGTTGCAGATCAATAGGGCCAAGAATAGGTTTTTCGTCGCCTTTGGGGGTAAAACTAAATTGCTGAAGATTTAATACCATAGCCAAATAACTCCTTCAACAAAGATAAGCAGTAAAATAAAATAGCGTAACATCTCTTGTAGTGGTGTATCGACAGGAGGAGAAAGCGTGGTGCGTTTTGCAATAATACGAAATCCTCGCATATCTAATGCTGCACTACGAATAGTCAAATCACTTAATACATGACTAATCAGTGGTAGGACAATGGCAGGTAATGTTATTAGACGTTGCCAGAATGAACCATCAAGAGGTACTCCTCGTGCTAATTGTGTTTCCCTTATATTGTGTAATTGTTGGCGTAGCTGTTCTACAAGTAACAAAGGACCTGCAAATAAATAGGAAAGGCTCATAGGTAGGCGGCTAGCAAATAAGGCTCTAATAAATTGTTCGGTTGTAGTGTACTGCAACCACAATTGAGCACCACTTATTATTGCTAATAATCTTAGCCATAGCGTTATTGCCATGGTTTGTTTACTGGTATCTAAAATGCCACCTGTTAACCAATAAGCAAGCCAACCGCTATGAACTAACCATAAACCTATCGCCATGGGGATCATCAGCCATGCAATAAGACGCCAACGCCAGCGAGAGGCTTTCCAAAGTAATAAGCCAATAAAAGTACCACTGCTGATAATCAACAGTGGTAAGCTTAGTGATAAGAAAAGCACACTGGCACTTAGCCAAAGCCATAGTGCCAGTGAGGTAAAAGGATGCATTATTAGCGAACCTTAGCCATTGCAGGAAAATTACGTTGTGTTCTTTGCGGTAATTGACGTACTAATAACCAAGCAATAATCGCTGATAATATTTTATCGGCAAGATTGGCACCTAATACAGTGATTGCAACGGATTCAATCAGCCCTTCACCAACCGCATGAAAATAAGCGACAAAGAAATCTGCACCACTACCTGTGGCACCACCAAATAAATAAGTACGAATTGGAACGGCAACGATCATTAATGCTAAAGTAATAATAGTGCCAGAGCCAATAACTCGAATTAATGAACGAAAACCGCCGGTACGCGCTAATAAACCTGCACTTAATCCTATCATCATGGCAACGGGTGCAAATGCAGCAGCGATTGGACCACTAATTAATCCCCATAATAAATTGGTCAATAATCCAGTAAATAATGCAACCCATGGGCCACCTAATAAGGCACAAATAAGTGTACCTATAGAGTCTAAAAAGATAGGAAGTTTGACCATTGAGGTGATTTGACCACCGATCATATTTATTGCAATAGAAACGACAATGAGTACAAGAGTGCGACTCGATATTTGAGGAGTTGTAGACATAGTTTAAAAACCTTTACAAAGGATAGTTATTATTGGTTTTATTATTTTGCGTCAATAAGGTTCTTTGTATAAAAAGACGATTAACGCGGTGTGATGACCAACTCCTCATAACCAGAGTATTCACAAGGCTGACGGCTAAAAGTCACTTGCTCTAACTCACCAATAACGAGTTCTAGCGTCGTGCGCACTGTACAACCTGGCATCATATGTCCACCACACATAATTCCATTTTCATCGGATACGGCTAAATGAAGATGCTCGCCGGTGGCATCTAATGTGCCAATCAGCGAAACAATTTCAAATTTACCTGTAAGATAGCGATTTTCTTCGCGTCCTGCAAAGCGCAATGCAACATCGGTTAGGCTACCTACACAACCTGCAATGTAAGACGATTGCAGTTGATTATCGGCGATTATCTGTCGTAATGCCACAATCACATCTTCACCTGGAATAAGGCGAACCGCAATAAAGCGGACATGAGAAGAGGAACGCTGTGTTTGAGACATGATGATTTACCTTATGATTAATTACACTGCATTAGTGAAGTTAGCTAATTCTAAAGGTTGTTATTATTAGGCGAGATAAGAGTAAATACAATTTATTCTGTTTATAAGATAGAAAAGGGCATATAACCTAATTTATCTTTAAACTCGATTTTGCAATATTACTCTCTATAATCGTTACCAGTACTATTGACTAAAGCTGTAGCATTCCAACATTTCATATTTACTATTGTATTGTACGGAATTTTGGCAAAGTGGATTTGCTTCCTGTTCTGTTGATAAGCAGATGGTTAGTGTGGTAACTATAAACGACAATGATTTTATAATATTTTAAAATCTTAATGTTGTTCCTTTTATTATAGCGTATTTGATTAATGATTTTTATAGTGTTTATGACATGAATATAAAACAGATTAAAACTATTTAATCTGTTTCGATATAATTATATAGGGGAACATCATGATTAACGCATCGCAACATTTAAAACCACATTCATCTAATAGTGCATCATCTGCGCCTGATTTGACACATAATAATCTATCTTTAAATAATACTTCTTTTCCAGGTAACTTATTAAGTTGTGAAATAAAAAATAAGGACATCATATTGAGTAATAGCAACAAAGGTTTTAAAAATAGAGAGTTCAAAGATATTAAATTTGATTTTTTAGTTTCTAACCTAAGTAATGTTAATTTTACAAATGACAATCTCGATGGTGTCGAACTTAATTCTAAAGCTAAATATTTTAATAAAACTGAAAGTGATTATCTCTTAAACGGAAAGTTAAGTGGTAATGCATTAAATAAATTAAATACAATAAGTGATAAATATAAAGAATTAAAAATAAAACTTGTAAAACAGATTATAGAATCAATAAATAATAGTGGTGAGATGAAGTTAGAATCATTTCCTATCGATTCAATAATTAATAATATAACGGCTAAAAAATATTATTTAGAAGATGGGGTTATTAAAGATTTCGCTAAGAAATTATTAGATATTAAGCACTTAAATGACGGCTTTAACATGTATTCTGATAAGCTCTCTTCTGGTACTTTATCCTTTATTTTAGATCTAATCAGTGAGCTTGGTAATGAAAAAATCAAAGAATACATGATGAAAAAAAATGGTTGTTTCATTAAATTGATGGCATTGACTGTTTATCATAATGACTTAGCTATTCAGGGAAAAGGAAGGTCCTTATACAATAAGTATCTTGAAATAGAAGAAATAAAAGGCTTTGCTAAAAAAGAAAACTTTGGGAATAATGAAAAAGTTTATTGGAGTGATAAGAAAAATAACAATTATATTATTGTAAGTGGTGATAAAACGATAGTTATTAGCCATGAAAATCTAGTAAATATGTTATTTCCTGATGAGATAGGGATGAATGCAAGTTGGAATAAGTTTCTTCTTTATATCAAAGGTGAAAGAAAACTTATTGAACAAACTAATTATTATGATTTATTTAATAAAGACTTTGAAATGTTTAAAGAAAGTTATAATGCACTCCACACAAAGTGAAGTTAGATAAGTTATTTTCGTTATTAAAATTAGAAGTTAGATATAATATTTAATCGACATATAACAATATATTGGACACGATTTAAATAAAAAATATTTTTAAATTGAGAATATGGCAGGAAGCCAAATATGAGTAGTTTTCGTTTGAAAAACACAAAGCTCATTTGTAGTGGGCTTTGTGTTTTGATTTTTGCTTTAATTCTTATTGGGGGCTTCTTTGTGATTAGTTCCGTATCATGCTAAATAATCAAATTATAATTTATATGTTCCATTAATTTAACGTTATCACAGTAATCGACGGGAATAGCAAGAACAGCAGGGCCATTAACAGCCATTGCTTCATGTAAAACGGTACGTAATTGAGAGGCACATTCAACAGAAAACCCTTTAGCTCCGAAGGATTCAGCATAACGTTTAAAATCAATTGCACCAAATTTTACGCCAGAATAACGACCATATTTTTCTTGCTCTTGCATTTCTACCATATTATAAGCGTTATCTACCCAGATAATATGCAAGATATTTGTATTTAAACGAACCGCAGTTTCTAATTCCATGGACGATTGCATAAAGCCACCATCACCAGAAACAGAAATAATTTTATCAGAAGGTCGAACAAAAGAAGCACCAATTCCCCAAGGTAATGCAACTCCCATAGTTTGTTGTCCATTAGAAATTAACATTTGTCTTGCTCTAAAGCTATAAAGATAACGTGCAAGCCATATATGAAAACTTCCCATATCAATACAGAGTGTTACATCGTTATCAATAATATTTTGCATCTCATGGATGATGGTTAAAGGGTGAATAGGGGAACCATGTCGAAAATAACTATTTTGTTGCAAAATTTCTCTTTGGTGACGAATTTTCTCTAAAATCTGACGAGTATTATTTGAGAGTGTAATTTGAGATGTAGATTGTTTAGCAAAATAATGAGTTAAATCATTAATTGTTAATTTGATATTACCTGTTAATTCTAAATCAGGACAGTAAGCTAAATCAATTTCAGCAGGGATCTCGTCTATATGAATAATATTGGCATTATTGTGGTTCCATAATGAGGGTTCATATTCTATAGGGCTATAACCCAAAGTAATCACTAAATCGGCATGAGATAATAACTCATCACCCGGTTGATTATTAAATAAGCCAATACGGCCAGCAAATAAAGGAAAATGGCGTTGAGCGATCGCACCTGCTGATTGATAAGTGCCTACAATCGGGAGCGGGCAAATATCGAGTAGTGATTGTAATGCTAATGCATTTTCAGGGTAACTAACTTGTAGTCCTAATAAAATAACGGGGCTTTTAGCATTCAGCAGTAATTTAACGGCTTCTTGGATAGCATCATTATTAGCGCCCCCCATATTAGATTTTGATTTTGGTACTAATATTGGGCTATCAACTTCATTATTTAAAATATCCATTGGAAAAGTTAAAAAAGCCGAACCAGGTCTTCCTGATTCTGCATGGCGAAAGGCATTAGCCATGGTTTCAGAAATAGATTTTGAAGAATCAATTTCTGCACAGAATTTAGTGATAGGATTAAACATGGTAACGGTATCCATGCTTTGATGAACTAGTTTTAATCTATCTGAGGATTTTACTGCTCCTCCCAATGCAACTAATGGATCGCCTTCTGATGTGGCTGTGGCGATGCCTGTCGCAAGATTAGAACATCCTGGCCCCGATGTTGCGATAGCGACTCCCGCTTTGCCTGTTAAACGGCCAACTGCGGCTGCCATAAAGGCAGCGTTAGCTTCATGACGAACCACGACTGTTTCAATAGTTGAATCAACAAGAGAATCAAATACACGATCTATTTTTGCACCCGGAATACCAAATACTTGTTTAATGCCATGTTGTTCTAATTGTTTGACAACTAAATCTGCACCACATTTCCAATGAGGAGTATTCATATAACCTTCTTTAATTTTGCAAGTGAATAAAAAATTAGATTGAGAATAAAATGAAGCGGCTTTTAAATTAATTTTCGGCTTGCTCTATTGCCTGGTGAAGATTATCTGGCATTAAGTTCGCTTGGAGGAAAGTTGAATGACAGGGTAAGTCAATAGTAAGGCGGGAAATAACACCGATTTGTAAGGTACCTTGTTTTAAATAATAATCAAGGACGTGACCACCACCTTGGCGTTGTTGATTAATATAATGTTCATGAAACCCTGCAACATTTATTCCTTGAGTAAATTGTGGTGAGCGAAATCCAGCAATAATTCCAGTCTCATTGTGAAATGTAAAAATAGGTTGATTTTCGATAGCCTCTAACATCGGAAGATAGGGTGGTGTTTGACGGGGGACGGTACGTGTTTTGACTAATTCAAATTCGCCTTCAATTTTGATCGCACAAAATAGATTGTCAGAAGGAACATACTGATTAATGATATTGTGTATCTCTTTTTGTGATGCACCATAAGAAAAGTGATGTTCAATATCACAATTAAAAAATGTCATTACAGCAAAAGGAGATTTTTGAGAATGCAAAGCTTCACGAGCACTACCATCAGAGCGTAATTGAAAAACATTATTGTCAAATGCAACGAGTTCGCCATCAAGTTGTTCAAATGTGCCTAAACCAAAATCACCATGCTTTAATAATTCAGCAATTGTGATATCACTATCATAAACACCTGCAATCAAGCTGCTCATTAATGAGTTTTGATAAACAGTACACTCAGGATGTTTATTAATATAATTATTTAAGTTTGTAATTATTTCTTGTCCACATTGACAATAATTATTTTTATTATTTTCTATATCACTATTATCTCGCATATTAGATTGAAAATTATTATTCATGGTAAATTCATTCCTTTCCTTTATTTAATAAACAATAATCATTAACTGATTATGAATTAAGTATTAGCCTTATTCATAAATATTTCAAATATTTTTTATTGTAATTAAATAAGAAGTGATAGTTATGATTTTGTAAATTAAATATAACTTAATCTTTATAATTAATTGTTTTTCAAAAGAAATTAATCAGTTGGATTTTATTAATAAGATAGAGTTATAATATATAATAAGTGAAAGAGCTAGCTAAAAAGAGTTAAATTAATAGTTTTATAGGTAGGTTACTAAAAAGGTAAGATAAATTATCTTTTGATGTCTAAAATATTCGCTTTGGATGATGAAAGTGTATGCGAATAGGTTCAGAAAAAGACGTGAATGTAATAGTGAGTATTGTCGTTTCTGTTTGTAATTATTAGTTAATGGAAGGAAATTTTTTTAATAATATTTAAATTAAAATGAAATATCGATAAAAAACCCACGAATTATTCGTGGGTTGAGATATGATGTTTAATATAAATAGCTATTACACATTAAATAAGAAGTTCATTACATCGCCGTCTTGAACGATATACTCTTTACCTTCTGCACGCATTTTACCTGCTTCTTTCGCGCCTTGTTCACCACCGTAAGTGATAAAATCGTTATAAGCGATAGTCTGAGCACGGATAAAACCTTTTTCAAAGTCAGTGTGGATTTTACCTGCGGCTTGTGGCGCGGTAGCTCCTACAGGGATTGTCCATGCACGTACTTCTTTAACGCCCGCAGTAAAGTAAGTCTGTAAGTTCAGTAATGCATAACCTGCACGGATAACACGGTTTAAACCAGGCTCTTCGATGCCCAAATCTTGCATAAACTCTTCACGTTCAGCATCTTCTAATTCAGCAATGTCGGCTTCAATCGCAGCACAAACAGGAACAACCACAGAGCCTTCTGCTTCTGCGATTTTGCGAACAGTTTCAAGATATGGGTTATTTTCAAAACCATCTTCATTAACGTTTGCAATATACATTGTTGGTTTTAACGTTAAGAAGCTTAAATAACGAATCGTTGCTTTTTCTTCTTCCGTTAAATCTAAAGCACGTAACATGCCAGCGTTTTCTAAATGCGGTAAGCATTTTTCTAACACTTCCATTTCTGCTTTAGCAATTTTATCGCCACCTTTTGCTTTTTTCTGATTACGGTGCATTGCACGTTCACAGGTATCTAAGTCAGAAAGTGCTAATTCAGTATTGATAGTCTCGATATCTTCAGCAGGATCAACTTTACCCGCAACGTGAATGATATTGTCATTTTCAAAACAACGAACGACATGACCAATCGCTTCAGTTTCACGGATGTTCGTTAGGAATTGGTTACCTAAACCTTCACCTTTAGATGCGCCTTTTACTAAGCCAGCAATATCAACAAATTCCATTGTTGTAGGTAAAATACGCTGTGGCTTAACAATTTCAGCGAGTTTATCTAAGCGAGGATCAGGCATTGGAACAACACCTGTGTTTGGCTCGATAGTACAGAATGGGAAGTTGGCTGCCTCAATACCTGCCTTAGTTAAGGCATTAAACAGTGTAGATTTCCCTACGTTAGGCAGACCGACGATACCACATTTAAATCCCATAAACGTTCACCTTGTCACATAAAAACAACAGAAGGGAGTATTCCTGTTGTGTGCTGTTAAAAAAAATTGGCGCTATTATAGAGCAAATCCCTGCTTGATTAAATCATCAGGAATTAATCGCACAAAAGAAGAGGGCATTTTACCCTCTGAATATTGAAACTGCTTAATTTATCAATGTAATGATTATGCTTTAAAACTATGCAAGCGGTTTATTGCTTTCTCATAACCATCACGCATTAAAATATCTGTGCACGAAAGTGCTTCATCGATAGCGTCATCAATTAATTTTTGTTCACTCATTGGTGGTTTGCCTAATACAAAGCCAACAACTTTATTTTTATCACCAGGGTGACCAATACCAATGCGCAAACGATAGAAATTTGGATTATTGCTAAACTTACTTTGAATATCTTTTAATCCGTTATGGCCGCCATTACCACCACCTAATTTCATTTTGACAACACCGGGCGGTAAATCGAGTTCATCATGTGCAACTAAAATTTCATCAAGTTCAATACGATAAAAATTCGCCATTGCTTGTACTGCTTTACCACTCAAATTCATAAAAGTGGTCGGAACCAATAAACGAACATCATTACCATTTAAATTAATGCGTGCGGTGTAACCAAAAAATTTGCTCTCTTCTTTTAGAGATTGCTGATGACGTTGAGCCAATAAATCTACATACCAAGCTCCCGCATTATGGCGAGTCTGGGCATAATCTGCACCGGGGTTTGCTAACCCGACGATAAGTTTAATTTTACTCACAATAGCCTTTCACTGTTATCGTCTTAAAAGAAAGACCATAGTTTACCCGTCTAAGCACAGAAGCACAAAATTGATTGCATAGAATGTTTTTTGAAATGATAGTCAGAGGGAATATCACTTCTTTGACTTAACAAAAAAAGCGAAAGTGACAAATTTGGCGCTATTTTCTTCTTTTGAAAGATAAAAACACATTTTTTGTTAAGAATTATCAATAAATTTCGGAGCGATGTGATCCCTTCGACAATAACTTCTTAGCATTTATGGCTATAATAACTACAAAGAATAAAAGGTTATTCGATGTATTTTGTTGTTGAATCGTCTGACGACGCGCTTGGAGGTGCAACATGAAATATAAACATGCATTTGCAGTTGGTAATTTATTTATGGCTACGGGGATGATAGTGATGCTCGGTAGTCTTGGTTATACGCTTCTTAGTCATATATTCCCATTAGGATTGCCTGAATTTTTAGCCGATATCTCTTTAATGGGGATCTTTATTGGTGCTCTGGTTTGGCTAGCAGGTGCCCGTATCGGGGGTAGAGAAACAATAGCAGAAAGATATTGGTGGTTACGTAATCATGATGAACGTTATCGTCGCCATGATAATCACCGTTATCCATAATGTTGTTATCACAAATAAATATCAGGACAGATAAAAAAACAAATAAGCTAAAACTGATATTAGGTGAATGAAAGTTGTCATTATGTGTTGTAATACACATCTATAGACCCGTTTAATAATAACGGGTTTTTTGTTGCCTAAAATTTTTAATCTAGAAAAAACAACAAAAAAACCCACTATAACAAACACTATAGTGGGTTTTTAGTTATCTCAAATTGCAATGAATGTTATAACAAATTAATGTTCAAACATCGCAGAGATTGACTCTTCATTGCTAATACGGCGAATTGCTTCAGCCAGCATGCCAGAAAGAGTCAATGAACGGACTTTATTTAATGCTTTGATTTCTGCTGATAACGGAATTGTATCGCAGACAACCACTTCATCAATAACAGAGCTTTTGATGTTCTCAACAGCATTACCAGAAAAGATTGGGTGAGTCGCGTAAGCAAATACGCGTTTCGCACCACGTTCTTTCAGCGCTTCAGCTGCTTTACACAATGTACCGCCTGTGTCGATCATATCGTCAACAAGGATACAGTCGCGGTTAGCAACATCACCAATAATATGCATAACTTGAGAAACGTTAGCACGAGGGCGACGTTTATCAATAATAGCCATATCAGTGTCGTTTAGCAGTTTAGCGATAGCACGAGCGCGAACAACACCGCCAATATCTGGAGAAACAACAATAGGGTTGTCCAAATCTTTTTGAAGCATATCTTCTAAAAGAATTGGGCTGCCGAAGACATTGTCAACCGGTACATCAAAGAACCCTTGGATTTGTTCTGCGTGTAAGTCACAGGTTAAAACACGGTCTACGCCTACACTAGATAAGAAATCCGCAACAACTTTTGCCGTAATAGGAACACGGGCTGAACGAACACGGCGATCCTGACGGGCATAACCAAAGTAAGGAATAACAGCAGTGATACGACCAGCGGAAGCTCGACGTAATGCGTCAACCATGACCACTAATTCCATTAAGTTATCATTAGTAGGTGCACAGGTTGATTGAATGATAAATACATCACCACCACGTACGTTTTCGTTGATTTGCACACTGACTTCACCGTCGCTAAAACGACCTACAGCCGCGTCTCCTAGGCTAGTGTAGAGTCGGTTGGCAACACGTTGAGCCAGTTCCGGGGTTGCGTTACCAGCAAAAAGCTTCATATCGGGCACGAGAAAAACCTCAGGCTTGCGTCCAGAGAGAGATATTGTTGACCTGTAAAGAACGTGTTTATGAACATAGGGTTTGTAAACATCATCTTACGGGTGCAATAACACAGGTATCCTTGAGCGGAATAAATGCAGAGGAGAAATGTTGACGCCTTGCGCTACAAACCCATGCACCCACTCAGGGGCGTTAATTAACACTTCACTAGCGGCAACTTGTGATCCGAACTCACCGAACACACAGGCACCTGTCCCAGTTAAGCGTGACGGTGCATATTCTAACAGCCACGAAAGCAGATATTCAACCTCACGAAAACGTTTTCTTGCGATCATTTCACAGTCATTCTCGAACGGAGCCTTTAATAATGCGCCAAGAGAGCGAATAGGAGAATTACGTTTTAATTCTGGATCTGTGAAGATTGTCGGGGTTGGAATGGAAATTCCAGGGTGTGCAACCAAATACCATTGTTCTTTTGGTTCTGCTGGGGTCAAAATTTCACCAACGCCTTCGGCGAACGCAGCATGACCTTTTACAAAAACAGGGACATCAGCCCCTAAACTTACCCCTAATCCGGCTAAGGTTTCATCACTTAAACCCGCTTGCCAGTGGTAATTAAGTGCAATTAATGTGGTTGCGGCGTTAGAAGAGCCTCCGCCTAAGCCACCACCCATTGGTAGCTTTTTATCAACACTAATATCTGCGCCTTGATACTTCAAAGGAATATGATGTTGTTGGCAATAATCACGCAGTAATTTAGCTGCTTTAATTATTAAATTATCTTTATCTTCTACGCCTTCAATCGGCGTTAAGATAGTTAACTGAGTATCATCACGAGGAGTAATCGTTAATGTGTCACCATAATCTAAAAATTGGAATAATGTTTGTAGATTATGATAGCCATCCGAGCGTTTCCCTGTGATATAGAGAAAAAGATTTAATTTGGCAGGCGAAGGCCAACTTAGAGTCATTGCTGTATATCCCAGTTATCCATTTTTAATTTGATGATGCGTTCGCCTTGTTTTAACTCAAGACGCTGTGGCAGGTTGGGTGTGGTACTTGAATCATAAGCTTGGTAAGTCACGATCCAATCACCTTCAGGTGCTGGTAATGTGACAGATTTTAATAAGTGATTAGCATCTAACTCAAAATGAGTTGCATCACCTGGTAAACCAACAAGCCAAGCACGTAGATTTTTGAGTGGAATAACCATGCCAGTAAGTTGGTAGATCATCTCTGCTGGGTTATCGCTATAATACTTTTTACCTTTATTGTCAGTGACTTCAATGACACCTGGCATAACATTTAAATCAAGCTCAGTGGTACCTAGCGGATTCGTCAATAATAAACGATAACGCTCATCTGCTTTGTCTTGCCAATAGAATCGGGCATAGGTTTTGTTTGTATCTTCGATATAAGCAAAAGCGCCTCGAGTTTCATATTGTGAAATTTTCTTTAATGCTTGTTGGCGAGCTTGCCATTGCATATCGTTATCAGATGCTGAACCTTGTGTCTTTATCTGATTTAGATTACAGGCACTCAGCAACAACGCCGTTAGCGGGATAAGGCGCAGGAGTTGTTTGGTTGAAAAAAAGCGTGAACGCATAGCTGAGACATTCCTTTAATTCGTTATTAGTTGAAAAAAAGAGTATCATAAACCTTATGATATAACGATATTTCGTTAAATTGTGTATAGAAATCTCTTATCACTCAAGTAAGCTCTTTTATTGAATCTGTTCATCAAGTAGAATGGCGGGAATGAAGAGTCCATACTAAATGCGCTGTTTTAGGTTTACACTAAGTCAAGTCGCGAGGCGGTATTTATTCATAACTCGATATAGTTGATATGACGTTATTAGCATTAGGTATTAATCATAAAACAGCCCCCGTTGCTTTACGTGAGAAAGTCTCTTTTTCTCCCGACACCATGGGTGATGCCTTAAATAACCTCTTACAGCAACCCGCTGTCAGAGGCGGTGTTGTGCTGTCTACTTGTAACCGTACTGAGCTTTATCTTAGTATGGAAGACAAAGAAAATAGTCATGAACAGCTTATTCGCTGGTTATGTCAATATCACCAAATAGAGCCAAATGAGCTGAAAAGCAGTGTTTATTGGCATCAAGATAATCAAGCTGTCAGCCATTTAATGCGAGTGGCAAGTGGTTTAGATTCTCTCGTATTAGGTGAACCTCAAATTTTAGGGCAAGTTAAAAAAGCCTTTGCCGATTCCCAAAATTATGACTCGCTCTCTTCAGAGCTGGAACGTTTGTTTCAGAAGTCTTTTTCAGTTGCGAAAAGAGTGAGAACAGAGACACAGATCGGTGCCAATGCCGTTTCTGTTGCTTTTGCTGCTTGTACATTAGCGCGTCAAATCTTCGAATCGTTATCCTCTTTGACTATTTTATTAGTGGGCGCAGGCGAGACGATAGAATTAGTTGCTCGTCATCTTCGTGAACATCAAGTTAAAAAAATCATTATTGCTAACCGAACTAAAGAGCGTGCTCAGCGTTTAGCTAATGAAGTCGATGCGGATGTTATTACATTATCAGAGATTGATGAATGTTTATCGCAAGCTGATATTGTTATTAGTTCTACCGCAAGTCCTTTGCCTATTATTGGCAAAGGGATGGTTGAAAGGGCGCTTAAAAAGCGTCGCAATCAACCTATGTTGCTGGTGGATATTGCGGTTCCGCGAGATATTGAACAAGATGTTGAAAAACTCAATAATGTCTACCTTTATAGTGTCGATGATTTAGAAGCGATTATTCAACATAACCGCGAACAACGCCAAGCGGCTGCTATTCAAGCCGAACATATTGTTCAACAAGAAAGTGGACAATTTATGGATTGGCTACGAGCGCAAGGTGCTGTGGGTGCGATTCGAGAATATCGGGACAGTGCTGAAATGCTACGTGCAGAAATGACAGAAAAAGCCATCACATTGATACAAAATGGCGCAGATGCAGAAAAAGTTATTCAGCAACTCTCACATCAATTGATGAATCGTCTAATTCACACACCTACGAAATCTCTTCAACAGGCTGCCAGTGATGGTGATATTGAACGCCTGAATTTATTACGCGAAAGTTTGGGTATTACCCATAATTAACTTTGTCTAACAGGATCTTAATCTACGAATGAAGCCTTCTATTGTCGCTAAGTTGGAAGCTCTACAAGAGCGTTATGAAGAAATACAGGCTCTTCTGTCAGAAGCCGATGTGATTGCCTCTCAGGAGCGTTTTCGTGCGCTTTCAAAAGAATACTCTCAATTAACCGACGTCACGGCTTGTTTTAGTCAATGGCGGAAAGTGCAAGACGACATCGAAGCAGCAGAAATGATGCTTGATGATCCTGAAATGAAAGAGATGGCGCAAGAAGAGCTGAAAGAAGCGCAAGCACTAAACGATGATTTAGAGCAACAGTTACAAGTGCTGTTATTGCCTAAAGATCCTGATGATGAATTTAACTGTTTCCTTGAAATTCGGGCAGGAACAGGTGGGGATGAAGCTGCATTATTTGCTGGTGATTTATTCCGTATGTATAGCCGCTATGCAGAATCACGTCGCTGGCGTATTGAAGTCATGAATGCTAATGAAGGTGAGCATGGTGGCTATAAAGAAGTCATTGCAAAAGTAGTGGGTGATGGCGCTTATGGGGTATTGAAATTTGAATCAGGCGGTCACCGTGTTCAACGTGTACCAGAAACAGAATCTCAAGGTCGTATTCATACCTCGGCTTGTACGGTTGCAGTATTAGCTGAAGTGCCAGAAGCTGAATTACCTGATATTAGTCCAAGCGATTTACGTATTGATACATTCCGTTCGTCAGGTGCGGGTGGTCAGCACGTTAATACCACCGACTCTGCTATCCGTATTACGCATATTCCAACGGGGATTGTAGTGGAATGTCAGGATGAGCGTTCACAGCACAAAAACAAAGCCAAAGCGATGTCTGTATTAGGCGCACGTATTCGTGCTGCTGAAATGCAAAAACGTCAAGAAGCCGAAGCGTCTGAACGTCGTAACTTATTAGGTTCTGGCGATCGTTCTGACCGTATTAGAACGTATAACTTCCCACAAGGGCGAGTGACAGATCATCGTATTAACCTCACATTTTATCGTTTAGATGAAGTGATGGAAGGGAAATTAGATCCTCTAATTCAGCCTATTGTCACTGAATATCAAGCGGACCAGCTTTCTGCACTTTCTGAGTTAAATTAATGAATTATGAACAATGGCTGCGTCAAGCAGCCTTGCAATTAATTGAAAGTGACAGCCCTAAACGTGATGCTGAAATTCTACTTGGGCACGTAACACAGCGTGCTCGAACGTACTTAATGGCTTTTAATGAAACGTTGCTTTCACAAGACGAATTAACACAATTATCGCAACTACTTACTCGACGCATTAAAGGTGAACCTATCGCTTATTTAGTGGGCGAAAGAGAATTTTGGTCACTGCCTTTAAAAGTCTCACCTGCAACATTAATTCCTCGACCTGATACTGAATGTCTTGTTGAACAAGCGTTAGAAAAACTACCAACAGAGCCAATAACTATTCTTGATTTAGGAACGGGAACTGGAGCTATTGCGCTTGCTATGGCATCAGAGCGCCCTGACTGCCATATTATTGGTGTGGATTTTCAAGCCGAAGCCGTAGCGTTAGCGCAAGAGAATGCGACCCGCTTAGCATTAAACAACACAGAATTTATGGAAAGTTGCTGGTTTAGTTCACTCTCTGGGTATCAATTTGGTATGATAATTAGTAATCCTCCTTACATAGATGAAAATGATGAACATATTCATCAGGGGGATGTTCGTTTTGAACCTTTAACCGCATTAGTTGCTGGTAATAACGGTTTTGCTGATATCGAGATTATCATTGAAACCGCCCGTCAGTTTTTAACTGATAAAGGCTGGGTATTACTGGAGCACGGTTGGCAGCAAGGTGAAGGTGTTCGCAAAATTTTTACTGATAAGGGTTACTGCTGTGTGGAAACTTTCCGTGATTATGGCGGTAATGAGCGAGTGACAGTAGGTCGTTGGAATTATGATAGAAACCATAGCTGATTACGAATTTAATAAAGCCCCTTTAGTTAAGGGCATGATCCTTATCTCTCAGGCTATTCGACCTGATTTTCCGACCACTTCTGTTGGTTATCAACTAGCACAACTTGTTGAACAAGCAGAAGCTGAAATTCCTAAGCAAGGAAACATCAAAGAGCAAATAGAAGCATTACTAAAACTGTTTTATAAGCAGTGGCACTTTAGTGGTGCAAGTGGTAAATATTGTCTTTCTGATACTTTATGGTTAGATAAAGTATTAGCGACTCATGTGGGTTCTCCTGTTTCACTGGGTTCGATTCTTATTTATATCGCGCAATTGTTAAATTTACCGTTAGCGCCTGTTATTTTTCCTACACAACTTATTATCAGAATAGATATTCCTAACGAACAACCGTTATTTTTAAATCCAATAAATGGCGAATATCTATCACAACATACCCTAGAAGTTTGGTTAAAAGGGAATGTAGGAAATAATTCGGTGTTATTAGAGGCTGATTTAGAAGAGTCAGAATACAGCTCCATTATTCGTAAACTTTTGGATACATTAAAAGTTTCTTTAATGGAAGAAAAGAATATGGAGCAAGCATTAAAAGCGAGTGAAACGGTATTAATGTTTGATCCTGAAGATCCTTACGAAATACGTGATCGCGGACTTATTTTTGCTCAGTTAGAGTGTAACCATGTGGCGATTTCTGACTTAAACTATTTTGTTGAGCAATGTCCTGAAGATCCTATTTCAGAGATGATCAAAATCCAAATTCATTCGATAGAACAAAATCCTATTGTTCTACATTAAAAATTTAAGAAACGTACTTGATTAATACAGTACATGACAAACAGTATAGGGATAAATATGCAACATAAAGTGGTGAATATTGGTGATATCAAGGTAGCAAACAACCTGCCATTTGTGCTTTTTGGTGGCATGAATGTATTAGAATCGCGCGATTTAGCCATGCGTATTTGTGAGCATTACGTCACTGTAACTCAAAAACTGAATATTCCTTATGTATTCAAAGCTTCTTTTGATAAAGCAAACCGTTCTTCTATCCACTCTTATCGTGGCCCAGGCTTAGAAGAAGGGCTGAAAATTTTCCAAGAGTTAAAAGAAACTTTTGGCGTTAAAATTATTACTGACGTTCATGAAGCTGTACAAGCTCAACCTGTATCAGAAGTTGTGGATGTTATCCAATTACCGGCATTTTTAGCGCGTCAAACTGATCTTGTTGAAGCGATGGCAAAAACAGGTGCAGTGATCAACGTGAAAAAACCGCAGTTTGTCAGCCCTGGCCAAATGGGGAATATCGTTGATAAATTTAAAGAAGGCGGTAACGACCAAGTTATTCTGTGTGATCGCGGCAGTAATTTTGGCTACGATAACTTAGTTGTTGATATGTTAGGTTTTCATGTCATGATGCAAGCGTCTCAAGGCGCACCAGTTATTTTTGACGTGACACATTCACTACAATGCCGTGACCCATTTGGTGCTGCATCGGGTGGACGTCGTGCACAAGTTGCAGAGTTAGCACGTGCAGGTATGGCTGTTGGTCTTGCTGGACTATTTCTTGAAGCTCATCCAGATCCGGATAATGCTCTTTGTGATGGCCCATCAGCATTACCGCTTGCAAAATTAGAGCCTTTCTTAGCTCAAATTAAAGCGATTGATGAAGTGGTAAAAAATTTCCCAGAGTTAGATACCAGCAAATAAAATGTGTTATGCAACTACACACGGTTGTTAATATGTTCGGCGCTGATCTTCAGCGCCGTTATCACGAAAAAATTCATAAAATCACCCTTCATGGCGGTTTCAACTGTCCTAATCGAGATGGTACATTGGGGCGGGGAGGTTGCACTTTCTGTAATGTCTCTTCTTTTGCTGATGAGCAAACACAATATCACTCAATTGAAGAACAAATTGCATTACAAGCTAAAAATATTAACCGTGCACATCGTTATCTTGCTTATTTTCAAGCCTATACCAGCACTTATGCCGAAGTAGAATACTTACGTACTTTATATGAAACCGCGCTATTACAAGCCGATATGGTAGGGTTATGTGTAGGAACCCGGCCAGATTGTGTGCCAATTAGTGTGTTAGATTTATTGCAAGGTTATCGTGATCAAGGTTATGAAGTGTGGTTAGAACTCGGTTTACAAACAGCTCATGATAAAACATTGAAGCACATTAATCGTGGGCATGATTTTCAATGTTACCAAGCGACGACTCGTGAAGCTCGCCGGCGTGGTTTAAAAGTGTGTACGCACCTTATTGTCGGGTTACCACGAGAAGATCATCTGCTTAATATGCAGACATTAGAACGAGTGGTTGAAACAGGTACTGATGGGCTTAAATTGCACCCTTTGCATATTGTTGAAGGCAGTACGATAGCTAAGGCATGGAAAGCAGGACGTATTAATGCATTGACGCAAGAACAATATGTTTATACAGCGGGTGAGATGATCCGCCATACTCCTCCTGAAATTATTTATCATCGTGTTTGCGCTAGTGCTAGAAAACCTACTTTATTAGCTCCTGAATGGTGTGAAAATCACTGGTTAGGAATGAACGCACTTTATCAAGATTTATTAAAAAAAGGTGTGCAAGGAAGTGGGATTGGTAAAGCATTTATTCCTTATTAAGTGAATTACTCATAATTAAAAACGCCTTCAATCTTTATTTAATATTGATTAAAGGCGTTAATTTTTTATCTTAAAAATCTAAATAACTACTGAATTAACTCCAGATCATCCAGTGCTTTTTGTAATGAAGGATAAAAATTAAGTTCTCCTTCAATAGGCGTGACTCTTGCTCTTGCCAATGTTTTTAATGGCTGGAAAGGAATATCACACACAATCACATGGGTATCATGTTTTACATCAGTAACGAAATGTTGGAACGCATGTAAGCCCCCTGCATCTAATACAGGAACCGCATCCCATTGCATAATAATGGTTTTATAACCTTTACTGCGTTCGCGTAACTCATTAAAAATACGTTCAGCAGCTGCAAAGAATAATGGACCATTAACACGCACAACTAATAACTGCTTATCATCATCAGTATAAGGGGATTCAGTTATTTTGGTCATATTGGCAATACGACGCATAAATAACAGTGAAGCTAATACAATACCGATAGTAATGGCAATGACCATATCAAAGAGAACGGTGAGTGATAAACATAACACTAAGACAATAATATCATCTTTAGGGGCGTGACGAATAAGATCAATAACTTTACGCGCTTCACTCATATTCCATGCAACAATTAGCAGTAGTGCTGACATTGCGGCTAAAGGTAAATATGAAAGAAATGGGGCTAATACCAGCAAAGTTAGTAATACCAACAATGAGTGAACAATGGCAGAAACTGGTGATGTTGCACCCGCACGCACGTTAGCAGCTGAACGTGCAATCGCTGCAGTTGCTGTTATACCACCAAAGAAAGGTGCGACAATATTACCAACCCCTTGTCCTAGTAATTCACCATTAGAGTGATGTTTTTTGCCTGTCATGCCATCAAGTACAACGGCACACAGTAACGATTCGATAGCGCCTAGCATTGCCATTGAAAAAGCTGCGGGTAATAAAGCAGAAACTGTGCTCCAATTTAATTCAAGAGATGCTCCAGTACTTGGTAAATTCCAAGGTAAAACAAACTGAGGCAAAATAGGTGGAATACCTTGCCCAGTTGATCCATCTGGAAGTAGATAACTAAACTGTGAGCCAATCGTTGCAACTTCATGGCCAAACATATTCACAATACCCATTACTGCAGTACCCGCGATTAAAGCGGGTAGATGCCCTGGTAGGCGTAAATTTAATTTTGGCCAGTAGATTAAAACAAACAGAGTTGTTAAGCCGATAAGCGTATCACCAAGGTGAATGGTTGGTAATGCAAAACCTAAGGCAATAATTTTATCGATATAAGTTTCTGGTACATGCGCCATCTCAAGACCAAAAAAGTCTTTTATTTGCATGGTCGCAATGGTGATTGCAATCCCTGAGGTAAATCCAAGTGTTACAGAAACAGGAATATACTCAATGAGTTTACCAAAGCGGGCTAATCCCATAACAACTAAAATAACGCCAGACATTAATGTGGCAATCAATAAGCCACTTAAACCGAATTGCTGAGATACAGGATAAAGTATCACAACGAAAGCCGCTGTGGGGCCTGAAACACTGTAGCGAGAGCCACCAGAAACAGCAATGACTATACCGGCAATAGCTGCGGTATAAAGACCGTATTGCGGAGGAACACCGCTACCAATTGCCAGTGCCATGGCTAAAGGTATCGCGATAATTCCGACGGTGATCCCTGCAATAATATCTTTTAATAAACGCGCAAAAGAGTAAGGCTCTTTTACACATGCATCAATAAATGCACTAAAGGGGCGAACCCGGTTAACTTTATGAGTTTTCATTTAGGATTAAACCAAAATAAGAAGTCAGATGCCGAATAACGGCGATAAGGAAAAGAGAGAATATCGCTTTTATTCGCTGATAATAATGTGATACATCAAATTATTAATGCATATCTTAAAGCTTAGTAGAAATAAAATCAATTAAACTAATAAGTTAACCTAAATAGATAATGTAATGTATCTTATTGTGTTTATTCTGTTGCTTGCATGAGAATAAAGTTTAAATTTATATTAAAATTATAAAAAGTGTTTTGTTTTAGAATAAATGTCGTTTATAAATAGGATAATAAAATCTTTTTATGCCATAAAAATAGGATAGATATAAATAACAACTACATAAGTTTTTTTAACTCATTAAAATTAATTATCAGAGATTATTAAATAAAATAATTAAGCAAAAATAAAATAAAAAATGTATTGTATGCTAACAATAATATCATTAAAAAAATGAAGAGTGATGGATATAAATAACTCAGTGAAGAGAAACGAGACTAGAAGTGTATATTTTTTTAAACCAAAAAATAGAGCCTAGCTAAAAAGCTAGGCTCTATTTTAGAATATGGCGGTGAGAGAGGGATTCGAACCCTCGATACGTTGCCGTATACACACTTTCCAGGCGTGCTCCTTCAGCCTCTCGGACATCTCACCGTATTGTTGTTGGATATGTACTTAACATCTCTCAACGGGGCGCTACTATATGGAAAAGGTTCATAGGCGTCAACAGCTAAATGCATTTTTCCTTTAACTTTTGTATCAAGCAGTCAAATAAAAAACAATATGCACAAATGCTAGACAAATTATGCAGTAAACCAATTCACGCAATAGGTTAGTGTATTGAAAAAAGAATTGAGAATTTCGTTAACTGGTTAACATTCTCAACATTTTTATTAACAACTTATTCAAAGAGACTTGAAATCAGAACGTAACCCTCGCACCCTATGATAAAAATGCTGGAGGAAGGCAAAATGAATATTATTTTTTATCATCCTTTTTTTGACGCAGAAACATGGATCAATGGTATGAAGGCGCGTTTGCCAAATGCCAATATACGCATTTGGGAACCTGGCGATAATCAACCTGCTGATTATGCTATGGTTTGGCTTCCTCCTTATGAAATGCTTGCCAGTCGTAATCACCTTAAAGGTATTTTTGCATTAGGGGCAGGTGTTGATGCTATTTTAAAGCAAGAACAACAAAAGCCTGGCACATTACCTTCAGGTGTTCCGGTTATGCGTTTGGAAGACACGGGAATGGGCCTTCAAATGCAAGAATATGCAATTGCGAAAGTGATGTATTATTTTCGACGTATGGATGATTATAAACGCCAACAATCACAACGTTTATGGAAACAGCTTCCTGCGCATTCTTATGATAATTTTGTGATCGGCGTTTTAGGTGCAGGTGCTTTAGGTGGGAGTGTTGCGACTAAACTTGCCGAACTTGGTTTTAAAGTTCGCTGCTGGAGTCGCAGTGAAAAACAAATTAAAAATGTTGAAAGCTTTTATGGTAAAGAGCAACTCAGTGATTTCCTCAAAGAGTGTAATTTACTGATCAATTTATTACCTTATACGTCTGAAACTCACGGCATTTTAAATTTTTCTCTATTTGAACAACTCAAACCTTCTTCTTATTTAATTAATCTTGCCCGTGGTGCGCATTTAGTTGATCAAGATTTACTCGAAGCGATAGATCAAGGATATATTTCTGATGCGACTCTTGATGTTTTCTCGCAAGAACCTTTAGCAGGAATGCACCCATTTTGGACGCATCCTCGCATTTCTATTACGCCACATATTGCTGCTTTTACCATTCCTAATATTGCAATGGATACGATTGTTGAAAATATTCATCGAATTGAAAAAGGCGATGTACCTTTGGGCGTGGTTGATATGAATAGTGGGTACTAATTCTATTTTATTTATTTTTAATTTTAGATAATAGACGGTAAAATTTAATTTACTGTCTATTTTTTTTATGTCAGCTTTCAAAAAAAATACTTTTCTTAAATTCCATATAATGTCATAAAAATCTGGTTGTAAAAAGATATCCTTTGCAGATTATCTTGTTGATTATTTCCTCATTATTTCAAAATGATGAGGTATATTATGGTTAATGAAATAAAAACGATAACCAGTAAATTAACACCTATGGGTACTTTTCATGGACGTAAAGAAGGAGATTTGGTAAGAAATGTAAAGAATAGCGATAGTGTCTATACTAAAAAGAGTGATAAGAAAAATGAAGAAAAAAAATTTAGCTTAAATAACGCTAATAACTATGTATATTTAGGCTCAACCAATACACCTTTACTTAATAATATGGGGATCACGCTTGCAGATGATGGTTCTTTGATCTTAATTAAAGGGAAAACACATGATTTATTTACAGGTTTATACCAAAAACATTTTAAAGGAGGATTTAAATATAATGTTTTTAATATAGAATCTCAAAATGGTGATAATATGAAGTTTAAAGAACTTTATGTTGATTATAATGGTTTTTTAATTGGAAGTAAGAGAAGTGAAAATAAATCCAATAGTATAGAGGAAACCAAGAATGAGTTATATAAAATTAAGTTTAATAAAATTGAAAAAGAATATGATTTAAATAGTGTTTCACCAAATAATGTTGATAGTAACTTTGTTGTTGAGTATGAAAAATATATAGTTAATGATGATCAAAAACAAGATTTATCAAGTATTAATAATGTTGTGGAATTAGAAGAAAATAATATATTAAAAATAAATAGAGAAGGCCTAAATATCACAGTTGAAGTTAAAGATAACCAGCTTTTCACAACTGGATTACCTGCAATACTAGAATTTAAATATGATCAAACTGACAATGCTAAAACTGAGAGTAATAGTAATATTGAAGCTGAAAAGCATAAAATAAAACTTCCATTGAAGAAAACTGATAAAATATTAGCTATTAAACCAATATTAAATCAGATTCAACTTATTGTTGATAAAGGTGATAAAATAAAAATATATTATCTAGACCCTTTCAATATTTTTGCGATTAAAGATTATCAGTATGAGGTTACTCGTTTAAAACAGGAGCCTCCTTTATCTTTTTACTCAATGGTTGGTGAAAATAATTATAAAAATTATCATTCAGGACAACCATTTTCGACTCAGACAGTCGGCAATTTTAGTAGCCGAAATATTCCTTTTTTATCATCTCTTATTGATAATATTAGAATAAATGTTAGTAAGGCTAGAGAGCAATATGCATTAAAAAAATACCAATCAATGTTGAAAAATATAGTTAAAGCTGCTGATCCTGGATTTAGAGGGACTGTTTGTAATATAAAACGACTTATTAATTCTTCGAACACTATATATAAAAGTAAGCCAATGGCATTATATGGTATTAAAGAGAATATAAGAAAAAGCTATGATGTGTTAAATCGTATTGTGAAAGGTGTAAAAAATGGTTTAACACAAGGTGAGGTGATTTATTCATTGGTTAAGGATCTAAAAAATAAAGAAAGTATTACAATCGAACACCATAATGAGCTTTTAGCTTTCTTTGGTATTAGTGCATTTAATTTACCATATAATATAGGAGTTAACGCCTTTATATTAGCTTCTTATGCAAAATCGCACTCAATCACATTATCAAAAAGTGAAGATAATATGATCACTTTTTCTTTTATTAATAATAAGGATAAACTTTTATCTACGGGGTTATCCGCGGGTATTGGTGGATATGAAAAAAGATGGGGTGTTAAAAGTGTTAACTATGGTTTTGTTACTCCTGTCATAGCAAGTGCTTTATTAAACGCTACTTATGCTAAAAAATCTAATTTCTCATTTAGCCTTGATATTAACGAGGTCAAAAATTTTATTAATCAAGGGATTAATTTAAATGAAAATGAATTAATCACTAAGACTACCCTTGAAATGGATAAAAAGATGAGTATTTCTATGGGGGCTGAACTAAGAAATGAAGTGAGTTTTGATGTTGATGTGGTTGCTAGTCCCAATATGGAACTAACCGTACCAAGAAATGCTATTGGTGTAAATTTTATTCTCAATTTATTAAAACTAAATTTAAATATTAATGAATTTATTGATAATGGTGAAACAGATGTTACAAAAAAAACAAAAAAGCTTGATCTCAGTTTAATCGAACTTGGTTTTGATTTTTATCGTGATTTGAGAGTTGTGCCTTCTAGAACGACTTCTGATAATACTGTTCAGTGGTATCCATTAACGTCTGTAAAAGATTTCGAATTAATGGTAAAAAAAAGAATAAATGGCTTATTAAACTTTACACTCTTTAAAAGTGAAAAATTAATAAAAGCAGAAAATCTGGAGAAAGATAATAAAAATATAAAGGGAATTTATAAAAAAGTATTAAAGTTAAATAAATTATTAGAAAGCTATCCAGAAAAATATCAACTTTCTAATAGTATTAATAAATTAAATGATGTCTATTTAAATTTATCATCAGATAAAAAACCAATTAATAAATTAAAAAACATTATTGATGAAAATGTTATTACTGTTCTACCTCAAAGTAAAGAAGAAGCTTTTCAGACTCAAATAACAAAAGAAAATAGACAATATAATATTAACCTTTTTCTAGCCACATTAAAGGAAAGAAAAGAGACTTTGTCTTCTCAGAAAAAAAGTAATATGAATGAAAAATTTAAGCCTTATTTTACATCCAGTTATCAGTTGAATAAACAAGGGTGCTCAATTCGTTCTGATTTAAAAAAGGAAATAAATCATCTAATTGAAGAGTGTAGAAGTAATGAAAAAATTGATTTAAATAAAATCAAAACAAAGCTGGATGATTTATATACTGAATATAAACAGCAGTTTACTAATGTTAAATATCAAATTGAATCTACAGATATTATGTCTATTAGTGAATATTCATACAAAAAGAAAGCATTGCCAACAGGGTTTATACGACCAAACAGTAAAAAAGCGATTATGCATACTCAAGTTAAAGGGAATATTAATTATATTTTTAATGGAGATGAAGAGAGAATCGAAAAAATATCAACCAATTATTATTTCTAAGGAAATAATTTGTTTTGCTTATAGTTAATGTAATGTAACTTATAAAATCACTCTTGCGTTAATAAGGATTTTAAAAAGATGAGTAGTGTTAAGTTTTGTTTAATCTATTATTTTTAATTCTTATGATATTTATCGCTAATTAATTGATATAATCGAAAAGATAAGTTTATTAAATTGTAATTTTGTTGAACTTGGTGATATAAAGTAGTTTCCCATGTTTATCAGGCAATATACCTAATGAATATAGCAAAACTTCTTGAGCAAATGGCAGAGAAAGGATGGTGTGTATGGGATAATTTCCTCACACCAGAAGCTGTTCAACAATTACGCGCTTGTTTTAATGGCGATGCACAACAAGCTCGTATTGGGCGTCATGAAAATCGACAGGCGGAGATAGCGATACGCAGTGATAAAATTTGTTGGCTAGAACCCGAAATGGGAACACCCGTTCAGCATTATTTAATGCAAATGGAGTCTATTCAACGTGCTGTGAATCGTGAATTTTTTCTTGGACTTTTTGAATATGAAGCGCATTTTGCTTGCTATGAAAAAGGCGCTTTTTATAAAAAACATTTGGATGCATTTAAACAGAATGTTACTCGACGTTTAACGACAGTATTGTATCTTAATGAGGATTGGAAAAAAGAAGATGGAGGTGAGTTAGTTATTTATGATTTGGAAGATAATGAACTTGCAACAGTCGCTCCTAAAGGTGGACGTTTGGTCGTTTTCCTTTCAGAACAATTCCCTCATGAAGTACTCCCTACTTATAAAGAGAGAATCAGTATTGCAGGGTGGTTTCGTGTAAATGGTGTAAGAGATAACTTTCTCGATATAGCCAGTTAAAAAGCAATAGAATGCTGTTGTCATAAAGTTGTTTTTAATATTTTTATAAAACTGCTTTAGAAGATAAGTAGCATGGGATTAGGCGCGTTTCTTATATTAAGTAAAAGACTTAATAATAAGAGCGCGCTTTTTCTGTTTTAAGCGATTAAAGAGAGTAAGCTTAATATTGACAATAAAAGAGATATGACGAAAAAAGTTGATTTTCTTATCATTAAAAGCACAATAACGCGAAACTTTTTAGGATAAAAATACAATGAATGAATTTTCAATAGTTTGCCGACTTTTAGGCACATTATTTCAGCGTGATCCCAAAGATCCTATTTTATCACCAATTATTAAAATGATTGCTGAAGGAAAACTTAGTCAGTTATGGCCATTAGAGCAAGATGAGCTATTTAATACATTAAAAAGTAGCGTCAAAGATTTGGCTATTGTTGAAGCTGATTATCAATCTCTTTTTGCTGGTGAAGCGCCAGCTGTGTCGGTTTACGCCCATGATTATGAAGAAATCAAAGAAGATGATATCCGCCAATTCTTAGTCACAAGAGGGATGCCTGTTACTGATAATGCAACAGACAGTTTTGGTGCTTTATTACTTGCTGCTTCATGGCTTGAAGATAATTCTGCGGAAGATGAAATATTAGCACAAATACAATTATTTGATGAATATTTACTACCTTGGGCTGGAACATTTTTAGGAAAAGTTGAAGCTCATGCAACAAGTGGCTTCTATCGTACATTAGCAGGTATTGCACGTGGTGCATTATCAGCATTACGCGAAGAACTCTCTGATGATGAAGAGAGTGATAAGGCAGAAGATCCAGAAGTAGAGTAATATAACTATTTCTTTGTAAAAGTATTTTATTATTCATAAAAAAGGCAAACCATTAGGTTTGCCTTTCTCATTAATGACGATAAATATTTTTAATCAACTCGCGTAACGATTAGAGTTGGATCACGAATTTACCCGGTTTAACTTCAATTCCTTTAGCCAGTTTAAATGCGGCAGCTTCAGCACTATTTTTTTCTGGATTAAGAACATATACAGGATGATTATCAAAGTAAGTCGTGATTGTGGTATCTAAATAAGGTTTTAGTGCGATAACCACGGCATCCATTTTTTCTGGAGAGACTTTGTAGCTATCAATAACCATTGATTTTATGTATATTGCTCCTTTATCAGCTTGATAAGAAGGTTGGCCTGATAACGTAAGCTCAACTTTAGCGCTTGTCTTGCCAAAAAATGAATTAATTATCAGGTCGGTTGTACCGGAAAGACTAATTTTACCCGGCTCAGTGCGGCCAATTTGAATGGAAAGATTGCTTAATTTAATATCTGCGGATACAACTTCATCTTCACCAATATGTTTCTGGAGATTTATTTTTTGACGGATGTAGTCATTAATAAGGTTTTCACTCACATCAAATTGCTTGAGCTGATCACACCCTGTGACTAAGCTTGTTAATACTAATATAGCTGTTAGAAAAATTGCTTTCATAAACACTCCTTGATCATTGATAACTAAAAGTTTACTCGATCTTTAAGGAGTAAGCATGGCTGTTTCTATTTTTTTACGATTAAATTGGCGATGTAATGCATAAAGTGTTATTAAACCTACGGTTCCTAGTAAGAACCAAGGTAATTCAGGCATATCAAATTGATTGCCTAAGTCATACATCCATCCACCACCTGTATATCCAATTGCACCACCAAACGCTAAGCCTAACCGGCTAAATCCCATATAACTACCACGAGCTCGAGGATCGGCAAGTGAGGCACTTAATGTTTCGCGTGCAGGCTCTGCTGTAATAGTACCAAGATAAAATAGGCCAATAATCAAGAAAATACCTTGTAATGAATGGATCATACCAACAGGGAACATGCTGATGCTCATTAAAAATAAGCCGGCCATTAAACGCTGTTCTAATCGGAAACGTTTCTCACTCCAGCGAGCAATCGGATAAAGCAATGTTAAAGAAAGCAGGGCTTCAATGGCATACATCCATTTTACTGCCGTTGGTGTACCCGCAATATCGTTGACGATGATAGGAAACATCAACATGACTTGAACGGATAATACAAAATAGCCTGTCAGCGTTAAGACATAACTGACAAAACGCTTATCAAGAAATACTCGTTTTAACCCTTCTTTAATTGGTGTTCGGGTTGTGGATATACGATAAGCGGGTAATAACCAAGCATTAAATAAGGCAGCGATAACAAAAACACCAGCACCAACCCAGCAAACTAAATGAAAATCATATTGTAATAACCAGCTACCGATGAGTGCACCAATCACGGCGCCAGCGCTATCTTGCATCAATAATAAAGAGTAAAAACGACCGCGCTCATAAGGACGGGTTAATTTGATAACTAGTGCTGTGCGAGGCGGATCAAATAACGTTCCACCTAATGCAGATAAAATGCAAGATAACCAAAGTATCCAAGGTTGATCTGCGATTGCCATTAAAGCAAAACCTAAAGCTCGTAATAACATGCCTGTTATTATCATTGGTTTTGCACCAAAACGGTCTGCAATAGCACCACCAAAAATGCCGAGGCCTTGTTGTACTAATTGTCTAAGTCCTAATGCAAAACCGACAATAACACCAGCCCATCCTAATTGTTCGACGAAACGAATAGAAATCAGTGGAAAAACGACGAAAAAACCTAAGACAACTAACATATTGTCAATTAGGAGAAAGTATTTACCCAAAGTACGGGCTTGTGTTACCAGCGCCATTACTCACCATCAATAAGCAAATAATTTAAATAAAATAAGGGAGGAATGAAATAATTTATTTCTTCGACTATTCTGTCTCTAAATGTGCATAATTCCTAGTAAATTAAAGATGATATTTTTTTATTAAGGTTAGTGGCAGAATAAGAAGAGTTGCTTCAGAATTAGACTTATTTATATCAAAGGATAATGAGATTGTAATGTTTGGTTATCGTGGCGGAATTCCTAAAATTCGTTTTGAAACACAAAGAATGGTCATTCGTTTAGCATACGAGCGAGATGCTGAAAGATTGGCCAATTATTATACATTAAACCGTCGTTTTTTAATTCCATGGGAACCCGTAAGAGATAAAACACATTATTTACCTTCTGGTTGGGAACATCGTTTACAATTTATGAATGAATTACACCGACAAGAAAGTGCTTTTCATTTTCTGCTATTAACACAAAAAGAGGATGAAATTATTGGTGTTGCTAATTATAGCAATGTTATGCGTGGCGCTTTTAATGCCTGTTTTTTGGGATATTCAGTCGGTGAAAAATGGCAAGGTCATGGCTATATGTCGGAAGCGTTAACGGAAACACTTCGCTATATGCAAAGACAACAAGGGATGCATCGTATTATGGCGAATTATATGCCTCATAATTTACGCAGTGGAAACCTATTAGCTAAACATGGTTTTGAGCGTGAAGGATACGCCAAAAATTATCTACAAATTAATCAAGAGTGGCGAGATCACGTACTGACGGCATTAACAACGCGAGCTTATTTTAAACGTTAATCATTACTTTCCGAATATAAACTCGATTATTGAGGGTGAGATGCACGCTATGCTGGAAGTAATGTTGAGAAAAATACGCACGAAACCATAAATAACTATTTTTTAATCGCTTTGGTTAGTCCAAGATAAGCTGGATCAGCATATTCTTAGCCAATTGAAGATTGATTTTTCGATGTTAGAGACGGAGTATAGTCCCTTTCTTTTTATTCTATTTAACAAAAACCTGAATGACTTTATGAATTTACTTAAATCACTTGCTGCAGTGAGTTCTATGACCTTATTTTCACGGGTGCTAGGATTTATTCGTGATGCAATTATTGCGCGTATTTTTGGCGCAGGTATGGCAACCGATGCCTTTTTTGTTGCGTTTAAACTGCCAAACTTATTACGTCGTATTTTTGCGGAAGGCGCATTTTCTCAAGCATTTGTTCCGATCTTGGCAGAATATAAAAGTCAGCAAGGCGAGGAAGCAACGCGTACCTTTATTGCTTATGTCTCGGGTATGCTGACGCTTATTCTAGCTGTGGTTACCGTAATTGGTATTATTGCCGCGCCTTGGGTGATTTATGTTACAGCACCAGGTTTTAGTAGTTCACCCGATAAGTTTCAATTAACGACAGATTTATTACGGATCACCTTTCCTTATATTTTCCTTATTTCATTAGCTTCATTGACGGGCTCTATTTTAAATACTTGGAATCGTTTTTCAGTACCCGCTTTTGCTCCAACACTACTCAATGTCAGTATGATCTTTTTCGCTTTAGTGGTTGCCCCTTATTGTAATCCTCCTGTTATGGCATTGGCGTGGGCGGTTGTTGCTGGGGGAATATTACAGCTAGGTTATCAATTACCGCATTTGAAAAAAATCGGTATGCTTGTTTTACCGCGTGTTTCATTTAAAAATAGCGGTGTTTGGCGTGTGATGAGACTGATGGGGCCGGCTATTTTAGGGGTGTCGGTTAGCCAAATATCGTTAATTATCAATACTATTTTTGCTTCTTTTTTAGTGTCCGGATCAGTTTCTTGGATGTATTATGCAGACCGTTTAATGGAATTACCGACAGGGGTATTAGGTGTTGCATTAGGTACAATCTTACTTCCTTCATTATCTAAAAGTTTTGCCAGTGGTAATACTGAAGAATATAGAAAATTGATGGATTGGGGATTAAGACTGTGTTTCTTACTAGCACTGCCTTGTACTATTGGTTTAGCAGTATTATCTGGGCCTTTAACAGCGTCTTTATTCCAGTATGGTAATTTTAATGCCCATGATGCACTAATGACACAACAGGCATTAATCGCTTACTGTGTTGGGTTAATGGGGCTGATCATCATAAAAATATTAGCGCCAGGTTTTTATTCACGTCAGGATATTAAAACACCAGTAAAAATTGCAATTGCTACATTGATACTCACACAATTAATGAATCTTGCGTTTATTGGTAGTTTAAAACATGTAGGTCTTGCGCTCTCAATCGGTATTGCTGCTTGTTTTAATGCCTCTATGTTGTTTTGGCAGATCCGTAAAAAAGATATTTATCAGCCTTTAGCTGGTTGGCCTGTATTTTTATTAAAACTTATTATCGCGCTTGCCGTAATGGCGGCTGTATTAGTTGGAATGTTGTGGATCATGCCAAGTTGGGATGTCGGCAACATGCTAATGCGTATCTTGCGCTTGCTACTAGTTGTAGTAGTCGGAGCAGGAAGTTATTTTGTTGCGTTATATGCGTTAGGATTTAGACCTCGCCATTTCTCACTACGTGCGTTATAACTGATAACACTGAACCCTCGCTTTTGTATAAAAGCGAGGAGTTGCAAAATTAACAATCTTTCAAACAATACAACTCTCCTTATTTAGAACCTTCCTCTATTTTTAGACTATTTTTAATGCCACATTGATCACACTTCTAACATTTAGTTATGTAGATTTGCCCCATCCTTTAAAAAAAGAAAAAGTGAGGAAAATGCAAAAATCTTTTTTCTCTCTATTTTTTTATTAAATTTTTTTTCCAATTTCTAAATGATTTATACAGTTTTTCGGTGTTGGAATGTGTTTTTTAATCAATATTGATAAATTTATCTAAACATTAATTATATCGAATATCTTTAGACAATTTGTTTACTAGTCGTGATATTCTACATAAAGTAAAAAAATAGACGCTATATTCTAGGTACTTACGGTTTGACGAATTATCTTTTTTTAGATAAACTCTCTTGTGTTGTGTAGGTTTAAAAATTGACACATCTGTTAAATATTTCTTACTTAATGATGAGATATTACGAATATTTCAAAATATTGCAGTATATTTTAAAACATTTGATTTTTTTGATTTAAGACATATTATTATTTCTTTATTCAGGTAGATTAACCGTGACTGTAAAGTTATTTGCTTGTTATCGTTCAGTACTACTGAAAGTGATCATATCTATTTTGTCTGCGCTTCAAATAGGTAACACGATTGCTGGGGATAAGCAGTAAACAATAAGTCGTGTGAATAATGAAATTAATGATAAATCTATTGTTAATAGATAATTAGATTACTGAAAATTCAGTATGGTACACTAATTACTGCTTTCATTTGTCCGCCATTGTTTTCTGTTTTTCCCTCTCTTTTCTATCCCTTCTCAATATTTCTTATTCATAGCTCAATAACTCAAATATTTCTCCATTTATTCGTTATACTCAAAACAGTTATAATCATCAGGTATTTTTAGTTTAAGACTACTAAATAATCACTTAGTGATTTTGGTAAAAATAACAATAAGAGAGTCAAGGAGCTACTATGAAAAAAGCAATTATCATTTCTGTATCATTAGCTACATTATTTCTTGCTGGCTGTACTGCTGACGGAAAAATTAAAACATCAAGATTGACGCCAGTGAATTGTGTCGGCGTTTTTGATAAAACGAATGAAAGAGTAAGCTTTACAGCGAAAGACGTTGACCAGCGCTTATATAGCCCCGACAAACCTATTGATAGTGTTGATGGTTGGATTGAAAGTAAAGATATCTCAGGATTATTGTGCCAAGATGTTATTACAGCTAACGAAGATTAATAATTAAGTTGTATTGGAAATTTGTTTGAGACATTGTTTGACGTATTTTTTAGCTATCTTGAATTAAAATTTAATGCACAAAAAACCGATGGTATTAACCATCGGTTTTTTTATCACTATTATTGGAAACAGTGATGATTACATTCTATCTACTGTTTCAATACCTAAAGTATCTAAACCTTGTTTTAAGGTTTTCGCGGTTAAACGAGCTAGTTTTAGACGGCTTTGACGAGTGTTTTCATCTTCAGCTGATAAGATAGGGCAGTTTTCATAAAAGCCAGAGAAAGCTTGTGCCAAATCGTAAAGATAAGCACACATAACGTGAGGTGTTCCTTCACGAGAAACTTGCATAATCGTCTCATCAAATTGGACTAAACGCAATGCAAGCTGTCTTTCATGAGATTGTGTTAGTACGATAGGTTGCGTTAGTGCATTTTCATCAATGTCTGCACGTTTGAAGATTGAAGCAACACGAGTATAAGCATATTGCATATAAGGTGCTGTGTTACCCTCGAAACTTAACATCAGATCCCAATCAAAGATGTAATCTGTTGTACGATTTTTAGATAAATCCGCATATTTAACAGCACCGATACCCACAACACGAGCAACGTTATTTAATTCGTCTTTATCCATATCTGGATTTTTTTCAGCGATTAATGCGCGAGCTCTTTCTTGGGCTTCATCGAGTAAGTCGGTTAAACGAATAGTGCCACCAGAACGAGTTTTAAACGGGCGACCATCTTTACCTAACATCATACCGAACATATGGTGTTCAAGTGACATTGAATCAGGAATGTAGCCTGCTTTACGAACAATCGTCCAAGCTTGCATTAAATGCTGGTGCTGACGAGAGTCGATATAATAAAGTACGCGATCAGCATGTAATGTTTCGTGACGGTATTTTGCACAAGCAATATCTGTCGTTGTATATAGATAGCCACCATCTTTTTTCTGAACGATAACACCCATAGGCTCGCCTTCCTTGTTTTTATATTCATCAAGGAAAACAACCGTTGCACCTTCACTTTCTACAGCAAGGCCTTTTGCTTTTAGGTCAGCAACAATACCAGGTAACATTGGGTTATAAAGACTTTCGCCCATAATGTCATCTTCGGTTAACGTGACGTTAAGACGCTGATAAGTTGCTTGGTTTTGTTGCATTGTGATATCAACTAGTTTGCGCCACATTGTACGGCAGTATTCATCACCACTTTGCAATTTCACAACATAATTACGGGCACGTTCTGCGAATACTTCATCTTCATCATAGTGTTTTTTCGCTTCACGATAGAACTCTTCGAGATCAGATAATGCCATATCAGCGGCATTTTCATTCTGTTTTTTCTCTAAATACGCAATCAACATACCAAATTGCGTACCCCAATCACCAAGGTGATTAGCACGAACAACATTATGACCCAAGAAAGATAAAGTACGTGCACTTGCATCACCAATAATGGTCGAGCGTAAGTGGCCAACGTGCATTTGTTTCGCAACATTTGGGGATGAATAGTCGATAACAATAGTTTGAGGTTCAACGGGGGTTATGTTTAGGTGTTCATCTACCAATGCGTCTTCAGCTTGCTTTGCAACCCATTGCGGAGATAAAAAGATATTGATAAAACCTGGGCCTGCGATTTCAACTTTATCTGCAATATCCGTAATATCAAGCTTTTCTAAGATCTTTTCTGCGAGTTGTCGGGGTGGGATCCCCATTTTTTTTGCAGCTCCCATGACACCATTTGCCTGATAGTCACCAAATTGTACTTTGGCTGACTGACGGACAAGAGGTTCGCTATCAGCGGGTGCGCCAGCAGCACACATTGCCACACTGATTTTTTCTGAAAGAAAAGCCTGAATATTCACCGGGTTACCTTAAATTATTGAGAAAATAAAACCTGAAGACAAAAGTCTGACAGGTTTCTTATAAAGAATTAGGATTAACCTTGAATTTATAACATATTCCGGCTAGAACATGCTACCATCTCGACCTTATCTTTAAGGTTTTTTCTCTGTTTTTTCATTAAGGTTATTCAAAATGGCGTTATTTTCTTCAATTTCTCAATTAAATGATTTAACTCGTGAGCTTTCTTTGTTTGAAGAAAATATGACACTATTGGCCGATAGTTTAGGTATGGATTTAGCTATTTATCCTACTGATCATGTGTCGTTACGTTGTCACGAATTGGCATTAGCGGAGCAGTGGCGAATAGGATTAAGTCAGTGTGGAAAGTGTATTTCTGATAATGTGATTAATGGGCGCCCAATATATCTATTTCAATTAGAGACACCATTAACGATTTTAAATCAATCAGTTTCAATTGTTGAACTGCCTTTTCCCACAAATAAAAAATATGAATATCAAGGTTGGGAGCATATTGAGCAAGTGATCTCCGTCGAACCAAGCGAGTTAGTAAGTAGAGTCATGTCTTTTTTACCCCAAATGTTACCGGAGAATGTGAGCTTAAAAATCAGTGAACCTAAAGGTGAGAAAGAGCGTTTACCTAATCCAACGGTGGCTATTTCTAATGGAAAAGTCACTGTGAAGTATCATCCTTATTCGTTACTTGAAATCGTAGAAAGTGAGTGTTGAACGACACTTTCAGAAAATAGTTTGCTTGTGTCAGCACAAAATTCTGATAGTGGAATTGAATGAATCACGATATTCGACAACTATTGTTAGTAATCGCTGAGAAATGATATTTATTTTCTGATTACTTTCTTTATTAAGGATGGAGAGGGATGATATGGCTACATTGGAGATTTGTTGTTTTGGCGCTGAATGTGCGTTGGTAGCAGAACGAGCAGGTGCAGACAGAATAGAGCTGTGCACGAGTCCGGCAGAAGGAGGTATTACGCCAAGCTTTGGAATGCTAAGACAAGTCAGAGATCTGGTTCGTATTCCCGTTCATCCTATTATTCGCCCTCGAGGGGGAGATTTTTGTTACACACAAGCTGATTTTTCAGCAATGAAAAATGATATTAGTCTGATCCGTGATATGGGATTTTCAGGGGCAGTTGTTGGTCTTTTAAATGAAGAAGGGCATATTGATTTGCCTAAAATGGAAATTTTAATGGAACTTGCAGGTCCATTAGCCATTACTTTCCATCGGGCTTTTGATATGTGCATTAATCCATTATTAGCGTTAGAACAACTGACTCAGCTGGGAGTTTCTCGTATTTTAACGTCAGGACAGCAACCGAATGCAGAACTCGGTCTGCCATTATTACGAACGTTAAATGAAAAAACACAAGGCCCTATAATTATGGCGGGTGCTGGTGTAAGGCTTAGCAATATCCAAAAATTCCTAGATACAGGATTAAAGGAAATACATAGCTCAGCAGGAAAAGTGGCACCTTCAACCATGATTTATCGTAAAGCCGGTGTCACAATGAGCTCAGACAGTGAAGTTGATGAGTTTACCCATTATTGTGTGGATGAAGATACCGTTGAAGCGATGAAAGATATTATGAGTATTTATGCGCCATTAGCCTCTTAGTTTTAATTAGTTTTAGTGGCCGATTTTAAAACTGCGCCTTTTATTGCGCAGTTTTTTTATGCAGTTTCATCTAATACTAAGGTATGTGTTATACCACAATGTTCAACAAAGGTTTCATCATGGGAAATCAGTAATAATGTGCCTTGATATTCAACGAGTAGATTTTCCAATAGTTGTTTAGATTCGATATCAAGGTGATTATCTGGCTCATCAAATAATAATACTGCAGGTGGCTTGGGGCTGTGTGTTAAAGCCAATAATGTTGCTTTTAATTGTTCGCCACCACTTAGTTTTTCTAGAGGGAGTAATGATTTATCACCTCTGATCCTTAACATACCCAGCCGTGTTCTCCATTGCTCGATAGAAATAGCGGGTTGATATTGGTGTAGTGCTTGTGCAACGGGTAATGTTTTATCAAGTAAAGCAAGATGTTGATCAAGATAACAATAATCTTTGTTGAGACGAAATTCACCAGCAAGTGGTGTGCACTGCTCGATCAAACATTTTAATAACGTTGATTTGCCACATCCATTTTTACCTTTAATATGCCAATGTTCGTTTCCATAAGCTGAAAATGAAATAGGGTATTGATAACCATACGGAAGCTGAAGATTATCCACAAATATATTCAAGCGATGTCCATCGCTTTGATAATTCAAGACTATTTTTTGCTGATGAACATGCACTTTCTCTTCATCGACACCTTGTTTTTTAGATTGCATATCTTCTATTACACGCAGATGCCGTTTTGCTACAGCTGATTGGCGTTGTTCTGCTCGATTTTTTTGCATATCTAATAAAAGTAAGCACTGAGAGCCACTTTTCCTAATTGACTCGCCTTGTCGTTTTCGTTGCGTTGCTTTTTGCAAGGTGGCTTGTTGTTGGCGTTTTTCATTTTTAATTTGGCTATTTAGTCGATCACTTGCTGCTTCTAACGATGCTATTTCTGCACGTTTTTGTGTCTCATATAAAGTATAATTTCCACCGTATTCAAATAAACCTTTCTCACTTAATTCAAGAATGGTATCAGCATATGAAAGCAAGTTTCGATTGTGACTAACAATAAGAGAGCCAGCTTTGTGCTGAGCCAACTGTTTTACTAGCCATTGTTGACCTTGATAATCAAGGTGATTATCTGGCTCATCCAAAAGAAGAAAACTCTCTGTTTGTAAAAATACACGGCAAAGTGCTAAACGTGTTTGTTCTCCGCCACTTAAATGCGCAATAGGGGTATCTAATGCGACAGGGAGTTGTGCTGAATCTAATAGATTCTGCCACGTAACAGGAAGTTGCCATTTGCCATCAAGCAACTCTATATCTTCTAATGTAGCAATGCCTGCATCAACGCGTTGGAATGCTTGATAAATTTCATGAATGTCTAACGCTTGAGCAAGTGTATTACCTTGTAATCGTGTTAATTGATCAACGTGAACAAAAGGCATATTCCAATTAACTTGCCCTGCTGAAGGCGTTATTTTTTGTGCTAATAATCTTAGTAGTATGGATTTCCCTTTACCGTTATGACCGATTAATGCATTTTGCTGACAAGCCAATGAGCGAGTTAATGGCGGAAAAAGACGTGCTTGATTAAACTCGATAGTAAGTTGTGAGAAGTGACAGGCTATTGTCATAGTAATACCTCCTAAGCGAAATAGGTGGCAGACAGCCGAGATCTTTTTCTAGATGCGACGAAATAAATTATTGTCTGCCAGTAACAGAAAATGAATACCCAAAAGGTATATGAAAAATTTTCTGGCAGAATTTAGTTCATCGTAGGGAAGTGCCTTCTTAAAAAGAGAAATAATAGGAGATATAACGTGTATATCTAAGCATGAATAAAGATGAGAAACAAGCCCAGAATAAGGTTATCTATATGTGGAATATTAAAATAATCGCTATGATGTGGAATTAAATAAAAATAGTTAATTTCATTTAAATATTGGGGCGTTAATGGGGGCGTTTTGATGATGTGGTTTCGACAAAGGACGAAAAGATAGGATCATTATATTTCTGACGCTTATTCTTTTGTAAAAGAGCGTGTTGTTTTTTCTGTGTTATTTTTTTTGAGTTGCAACTTTGCTCTTTGGTGTCTTTGCCATAGATTTCTTTAATTGTTTATCCGCAAATAAGAGGGCGTATAAGGTATCTTTAATAAAAATCAAGATGAATATTATGAAAGAAAGGGATATTGAATAACTTGATATCCCTTTAAATTTAGATAAAAGATTAAGGCTTAGTGGCAATTAATATCGCACGTTTAGGTGCGGGATAACCTTCAACGGTTTTGGTTTTATCATTAACATCTAAGAATGCTTCTAATGAATCCGTTATCATCCAATCTGTTTTACGTTGTTCATCCAGAGAGGTTGTGTTTTCATCGACAATACGCACATCTTTAAAGCCACATTTCTCTAGCCAAACTTTTAGCATTTTTGCCGATGGAATAAAATACACGTTACGCATTTGTGCATAACGTTCACCAGGGATCAGACATTGAAACTCATCACCATCCACAACGAGGCTTTCTAATACTAACTCACCGCCCGAAACTAATTGATTTTTTAATTGCCATAAATGATCAAGCGGTGAACGACGATGATAAAGTACACCCATTGAGAATACGGTATCAAAGGCTTTTAATTCCGGCATTTGTTCAATACCAACAGGAATTAAATGTGCACGTTGATCATTCCCTAATAATTTTCTGACGGCTTCAAATTGGCATAAAAAAAGTTGAGTAGGATCGATTCCCACAACAAACTGAGCACCTTCACCTAGCATTCGCCACATGTGATAGCCACTGCCACAACCGACATCTAATACTAAACGGCCTTCAAGAGGAGAAAGGTGGGGTAAAACACGATCCCATTTCCAATCTGAACGCCACTCTGTATCAATATTGACCCCATAAAGAGAGAATGGGCCTTTTCGCCATGGCATTAAGGATTTCAGAATATTATTTAAACCCAGTTGTTCGCCAGCGCTTAATGTAGGTGTTTTATTGGCAATTACTCCATTTTTTAAATCAAGTTCTGTAGGGGTTATTTCGGGCAAACCATCGAGCATTCTTTCCCATGAAGAAAAGTGACCGTGTAACGCATTTGAGCGCCATTCTGATAATTGAGCAGGTAATGTATCTAACCAATGAAATAAGCGCTCATCTTGCGCAATAAGTTGATAGAACGAGCCAAAATTAATCATTAGTTATTGCCTTTAATCGCTAAAAGAGAGCCGAAATTAAAACATTGGAACCAAACTTCTGCATGAGGGAAGCCCGCATTATGCAAGCGAGTTTTATGGGTTTCAACAGAGTCTGTCAGCATAACATTTTCTAACATGCTACGTTTTTGGCTAATTTCTAATTCGCTGTAACCGTTAGCACGTTTGAAATCATGGTGCATATTAAACAACAATTCACCAATTTCTTTATCTTCAAAACTGAATTTTTCAGAAAGTACTAACACACCACCGGGGTTAAGGCCTTGGTAAATGCGGTTTAATAATATTTGGCGATCGCTTGGTGCTAAGAATTGTAAGGTGAAGTTAAGCACGACCATTGAGGCATTATTGATCTCAATATCAAGAATATCCCCCTCAATAATATCGACGGGGGTATCTGCTTTATAGGCATCAATATGGCGTTGACAACGTTCTATCATAGCCGGTGAATTATCAACACCAATAATTTTGCAGCCTGTTACATCAATATTACGACGCATAGAAAGGGTTGCTGCACCTAAAGAACAGCCTAAATCATAGACTTGACTATTGGGCGTAACAAAGCGGCCGGCAAGCATACCAATCATGGAGATGATATTTGAGTAACCGGGTACTGAGCGTTTTATCATATCCGGAAACACTTCGGCGACTTTTTCATCAAAGCGCCAGTCACCAAGGTTAGCAATAGGTGTCGCAAATAAGCTGTCTTGTTGTGATGATTTTGAATTCGACATAACTGAAATAGATTTAAGGAATAAAAGAAGCACGCATTCTACCAGAAGCGACGGTGCTCACAAAGTTGCATTATTTAGAAAGAAATTGGAAAAAATAAATAAACCTTTTTGATACCTTGCCGTTATTAGACACAACAGCAAGGATGTCGGTTTTGATCATGGATGATCATGTTATTCCCACGAGGACTTAGTAATAAAAGGAAAAGATTTGTATCCAAGGAAGGAAATAAATATTAGCAATGATCATCAATACCATTGATAAGTAAGTGGCTGCCATTCCTGAACGACGCCAGCTAAGTTCTCGATGTTTTAATCCATAAGAGTGTAAAAAGCGACCTACGATTAAAATTGAGCCACAGATGTGTACCATCCAAACAAAAGCACCATTCATTTCCATCACCAGCAATAAGATCATGGAAATGGGGATATATTCTACTGCATTGCCGTGAACACGGATGGCTGTTTGTAATTCATAAAAGCCACCATCGCCATAAGCAACCCGATATTGTGTTCTGAGTTTTACGACATTGAGGGACAATTTAATCAATAACAGTGCGCCCAGTATGATATAAAGCGAGCTAACCATCTTTTCTCCATTGCCAAAGCCAAAAAACGGCGAATTAATGATAAACCTCAAAGCGACTTCTGTCGCTATAAATAATTATTATTAATTAATTGTTTGGGGATTAGCAAATCCTTGAAAAGATGTATCATATAAACTAGGTCTATACTCTTATCTCCGGAAAGAATTTTCGTTATAATGTCTGCCTTTTTTTTGACACTACTCGAAAAAGACTATTGCCAAAATTTCCGCAGCAGAAAGCACAACAAGCTGAGTAAAAGGATATTGTATGCGTACTAATTATTGTGGGCAGTTGAATAGCGCCCATGTGGGCCAAAAAGTGACTCTTTGTGGTTGGGTTAACCGTCGCCGTGATTTAGGTGGGCTTATCTTTATTGATATGCGAGATCGCGAAGGTATTGTTCAAGTCTTCTTTGACCCAGAGCAGAAAGAGGCATTTTCTCAGGCTTCAGAACTGCGTAATGAATTTTGTATTCAAGTCACAGGAACAGTACGCGCTCGCCCTGATAGCCAAGTTAATAAAAATATGGCAACAGGTGAAATTGAGTTAGCGGCAGAATCTCTGTCTATTTTTAACCGTTCAGAGCCATTACCGTTAGATAGCAATCAAACAAATACTGAAGAGCGTCGTTTAACTTATCGTTATTTAGACCTGCGTCGCCCAGAAATGTCAGATCGCTTAAAAACCCGAGCTAAAATCACAAGCTTTGTTCGCCGTTTTATGGATGGTGAAGGTTTCCTTGATGTTGAAACCCCTATGCTGACAAAAGCGACACCAGAAGGTGCGCGTGACTATTTAGTACCAAGTCGTGTACACAAAGGTAAATTCTACGCATTACCACAATCACCACAGCTTTTTAAACAGCTGTTAATGATGTCTGGCTTTGATCGTTACTATCAAATCGTAAAATGCTTCCGCGATGAAGACTTACGTGCCGACCGTCAGCCTGAATTTACACAAATCGATGTTGAAACCTCTTTCATGAGTGCAGATCAAGTGCGCGAAGTGATGGAGCGTATGATCCACGCATTATGGTTGGATATTCTTAATGTCGATTTAGGTGCGTTCCCTGTCATGACCTTTGCTGAAGCAATGCGTCGTTATGGTTCAGACAAACCTGATTTACGTAACCCAATGGAACTCAAAGATATTGCTGATTTAGTCAAAGATGTTGAGTTCAGTGTGTTTGCACAAGCAGCCAACGATGAAAAATGCCGTGTTATTGCATTGCGTGTACCTGGTGGTGCATCATTAACTCGTAAAAATATCGATGAATATACCCAATTTGTTAGCATTTACGGCGCTAAAGGCCTTGCGTGGATGAAAGTCAACGAAAGTGCTAAAGGCATTGAAGGGGTACAAAGCCCAATTGCCAAATTCCTGACTAATGATGTTGTTAACGCTATTTTAGAAACAACGGGTGCAACGGATGGCGATTTAATCTTCTTTGGTGCGGGTCGTAAAGGCACTATGAGTGATGCAATGGGTGCTTTGCGTTTGAAAGTGGGTCGTGATCTTGAACTGACTGACTTAAATGCATGGAAACCATTATGGGTTATCGATTTCCCAATGTTTGAAGAAGATGAAGAAACCGGTAGTTTAAGTGCAATGCACCATCCATTTACTTCACCAAAAGACTTATCACCAGCTGAATTGACTGCACACCCAGTCGGTGCTGTGGCAAATGCTTATGATATGGTTATTAATGGTTATGAGGTAGGTGGCGGTTCAGTACGTATTCACCGTAATGAAATGCAACAAGCGGTATTTGGTATTTTAGGTATTGCACCGAATGAGCAACAAGAGAAATTTGGTTTCTTATTAGAGGCTCTTAAATTTGGTACGCCGCCACATGCAGGTTTAGCCTTTGGTTTAGACCGTTTAGTGATGTTGTTAACGGGTACTGATAACATTCGTGATGTTATTGCATTCCCTAAAACAACAGCTGCAGCGTGTTTAATGACTAATGCACCAAGCTTTGCTAATGAAGATGCTTTAAAAGAGCTAGCGATTGCAGTAACTCAAAAAGAAGTTAGCGAAGATAAAGAGTAAATGATGAAATATAAGCGCCCGATATCCGTTTTAGTTGTTATTTATGCAAAAGAGAGTAAACGGGTGCTTATGCTAAAGCGTCGAGATGATCCTGATTTCTGGCAATCTGTGACTGGCAGTTTAGAAGAGGGCGAAACCCCTTTTCAAACGGCGTTGCGTGAAGTGCAAGAAGAAGTTGGAATTGATATCATAAAAGAAAATCTTGAGTTGGTGGATTGCCATCACTCAATTATTTTTGAAATTTTTGCACATTTTCGGCATCGTTATGCACCCGATGTTACTCATTGTCAGGAGCATTGGTTTACGTTAGCACTACCCGCAGAGCGAGATATTGTGCTAACTGAGCATTCTCAATACCAATGGCTAGACGCGCCACTGGCGGCAAAACTAACAAAATCCGCCAGTAATCAGCAAGCGATTGAAGAATTTGTTATTTAATGATTAGACCACGTTTGGAGATATTTCATGGCAGGTCATAGTAAATGGGCCAATACAAAACACCGTAAAGCAGCGCAAGATGCGAAACGCGGTAAAATTTTCACTAAAATCATCCGTGAATTAGTTACAGCAGCACGTTTAGGTGGTGGTGATCCTGCAACTAACCCGCGTTTACGTGCGGCAGTTGATAAAGCATTATCAAACAACATGACTCGTGACACCTTAAACCGTGCGATTGCACGCGGTGTGGGTAATGATGAAAATGATAATATGGAAACTATCATCTATGAAGGCTATGGCCCTGCGGGTACTGCTGTGATGGTTGAATGCTTAAGTGATAATCGTAACCGTACTGTTTCCGATGTTCGCCATGCATTTACCAAAACAGGTGGTAACTTAGGAACGGATGGTTCAGTTTCTTATCTTTTCACCAAAAAAGGTGTTATTTCTTACGCACCGGGTGTTGATGAAGATGCTGTTATGGAAGCTGCGTTAGAAGCAGGTGCGGATGACGTTGAAACTTATGATGATGGCGCTATTGATGTTTACACCACACCAGAATCTTTTGGTGAAGTAAAAGATGCGATGGATGCAGCAGGTTTTGTTGCTGAGTCAGCCGAAGTTTCAATGATCCCATCGACTAAAGCAGAATTAGATATTGAAACTGCACCAAAATTAATGCGTCTTATTGATATGTTAGAAGACAGTGATGATGTACAAGAAGTGTATCACAACGGTGATATCTCAGATGAAGTTGCAAAACAACTGGAAGATATCCTGTAATCGTTCTAACGATTATCGAAAATAACGGTGTTTAACGCTGTTATTAAAAGTGCGAAGAGAAGAGCAGAGCAGATTTTTTTGCTCTTTTCTCTCGCCATCGACCATATCGGCAACAGGAATTGATATGGCTATCATTCTAGGTATAGACCCCGGTTCGCGTGTTACAGGCTATGGCGTAATTCGACAGCAAGGGCGACAACTTATCTATTTGGGAAGTGGTTGTATTCGCACACAAGTTCCCGACCTTCCTAATCGACTTAAACGTATTTATGCTGGTGTTAGCGAAATCATTACTCAATTTTCGCCAGATGTGTTTGCGGTTGAACAAGTATTTATGGCTAAAAATGCCGATTCTGCACTTAAACTTGGGCAAGCGCGTGGTGTAGCAATACTTGCTGCCGTTAATAACGATCTTCCTGTTTTTGAATATGCCGCTCGTCAAGTCAAACAGACCGTTGTGGGTACGGGTGCAGCCGAAAAAAGCCAAGTACAGCATATGGTTCGTTCAATATTAAAATTATCTGCCGCACCACAATCAGATGCTGCCGATGCGTTGGCGATTGCAATTACACATTGTCACTTTAACCAAAATTTATTACGTGTAGGTGATCCGCGTCTGGTTTTAACGCGAGGTCGGTTAAGATAAGTTGTTATCTTGGTAAATGTCTTTGGTTTTTCACAAGCTGGATATACGTCCAGCTTTTTTTATGTTATAAACTTGACGTAATTATTTTTGCGGAGGCGTTAGGGTGATAGGTCGTATCAGAGGAATTATTCTTGAAAAACAGCCACCAGTGGTGCTAATCGAGGCAGGTAATGGTGTGGGTTATGAAATCAATATGCCAATGACCTGTTTTTATGAACTGCCTGATATTGGCCAAGAAGCCATTATCTATACGCAATTTATCGTACGTGAAGATGCTCAATTACTTTATGGTTTTAACCAAAAACAAGAGCGTGCACTCTTTCGTGAATTAATTAAAGTCAATGGCGTCGGCCCAAAACTAGCACTCGCTATTTTATCGGGTATGTCGGCTCGCCAATTTGTGACAGCGATTGAAAATGAATCTATCTCTTCATTAGTAAAATTACCGGGTGTCGGTAAGAAAACAGCCGAGCGTTTAGTGGTTGAAATGAAAGATCGCTTTAAAGGCCTTAATGGTGATTTATTCGAAAATAGTGATATCGAGTTACCAGAAAGCACTCCATCTAAAGCGCCAAAAGCGGCTGATATTGAAGCCGAAGCCTCTGCTGCATTAATCGCGTTAGGCTATAAACCACAAGAAGCTGCAAAAATGATCAGCAAAGTGGCAAAACTGGGTACAGATAGTGAGACGCTTATCAGAGAAGCGTTACGCGCGGCTATTTAGGAGTAACACATTGTGATTGAAGCAGATCGCCTGATTTCAGCAGAAATTCAACAACCTGAAGAAGAAATTATTGATAGGGCTATTCGCCCTAAATCTCTTGCCGAATATGTTGGGCAACCGCAAGTTCGAGAACAAATGGAGATTTTTATTCAGGCGGCTAAATTGCGTCATGATGCACTCGATCATTTGCTAATCTTCGGACCTCCCGGATTAGGTAAAACCACATTGGCAAATATTATTGCTAATGAAATGGGGGTTAATTTACGTACGACATCAGGCCCTGTACTTGAAAAAGCGGGTGATCTCGCGGCTATGCTAACTAACCTTGAGCCTCACGACGTATTATTTATTGATGAGATCCATCGTCTTTCACCTGTTGTCGAAGAAATTCTTTACCCAGCAATGGAAGATTATCAACTTGATATCATGATTGGTGAGGGGCCTGCGGCTCGTTCAATTAAAATTGACTTACCTCCATTTACCTTAGTAGGGGCAACTACAAGAGCGGGTTCTTTAACATCACCATTGCGTGACCGTTTTGGTATTGTTCAACGCCTCGAGTTTTATCATGTTGACGATCTTCAACACATTGTTTCTCGTAGTGCTAGTTTTATGGGACTAGAGATGACAGATGAGGGGGCTCGTCAAATTGCTATGCGTTCACGAGGCACTCCGCGCATTACTAACCGATTGTTGCGCCGTGTGAGAGACTTTGCCCAAGTAAAAGGCAATGGTGCTATTGATGAAGAAATTGCTTCTAAAGCGCTTGATATGTTGAATGTGGATGCGGCAGGTTTTGATTATTTAGATCGTAAACTCCTATTTGCCATCATCGATAAATTTATGGGTGGCCCAGTAGGATTAGATAACCTTGCAGCAGCTATTGGTGAAGAGCGTGAAACTATAGAAGACGTATTAGAGCCTTATTTAATCCAGCAAGGTTTTATTCAGCGCACACCACGAGGCCGTGTTGCCACTAATCATGCTTATCGTCATTTTAATCGGATTATGGAAGATTAATTTCCTCACAATAAATCGATAATTAATCATTAAAAATAACCCTCACTAGAAATTAATAGTGAGGGTTATTTTTTACATGAAATCTTATTTTATATTTCGATTACTGTTTAGCGGGTGCAAATAAACTTAAGATAAATAGGCAACTCGCAGCTAACACCACCGAAGGGCCAGCAGGAGTATCATAGAAAGCAGAGAAGGTTAAACCGCCAGTAATTGCCAACATACCAACAGCGATTGCAATCAGAGCCATTTGTTCTGGTGAGCGCGCAAAACGACGTGCCGTTGCGGCAGGAATAATGAGCAGTGAGGTGATAATTAATGCTCCAACAAATTTCATGGCTAAACCAATGGTTAGTGCAGTGATCATCATTAGTTTTAAGCGTTCTCGCTGAATATTTACACCATCAACAAATGCCATATCTTGATTAATTGTCATGGAAAGCAATGGACGCCATGAACGGATAATCACACATAAAACAATCACAACGCCAATAAAAATACTAATGACATCTTGATAGTTAACTGAGAGCAAATCACCAAATAGGTATGCCATTAAATCAACGCGCACATTGGACATTAAACTCACAACCACAAGCCCTAAAGAAAGCGCACTGTGTGCCATGATCCCTAAAAGAGTATCAACAGAAAGTTGTGGTTTTAATTCTAACCACACTAATAAAATAGCAAGAAGAAGTGTAACGGCAATAACAGCATAAAAAGGCTCGATATTAAACAGCAAACCAAAAGCAACACCAAGTAGTGAGGCGTGCGCTAGTGTATCACCAAAATAAGACATACGGCGCCAAACGACAAAAGAGCCCAAAGGGCCTGCCGCCATTGCTAAGAGCATACCAGCAATCCAACCCGGTAACAGCAACTCAATCATGACGACACTCCTTACTATGCTGATGATGATGACGATAAATACCAAGTTGCTCAGCACCACGACTTCCAAACATGGCAATAAATTCAGGGTGTGAAGAAACAACGTCAGGTGTGCCCGAACAGCAAATATGGCCATTTAAACAGAGGACTTCGTCTGTTTTTGCCATCACAAGATGAAGATCATGAGAAACCATCAAGATCGCACAACCTAATTCGTGGCGAAGCTGATTAATTAAATCATAAAGTGCTAATTGGCCATTAACATCAACACCTTGAGTGGGTTCATCTAAAACTAAAAGTTGGGGCTGGTTAAGTAAGGCTCTTGCTAACAATACACGTTGAGACTCACCACCAGAAAGTTTCTGCATAGGCTGATCGATTAATTTAGCCGCATTAACGCGTTCTAAAGCGGGGAGAATATCTTTATCATGAACACCCGGTTTTAGTGTCATAAACCGTTTAACGGTGAGTGGCATAGTGGGATCGAGATAAAGTTTTTGTGGCACATAGCCCACTCGTAGCGCGTTTTGACGCACAACTTTTCCTGAGGTTGGGTTTAATAAACCAAGAACTAAACGGATAACGGTAGATTTACCGGCACCATTAGGGCCAAGTAAAGTAAGAATACGGCCTGCCTTTAGATCAAAAGAGATATCTTTTAAAATTTCTCTTTCACCAAAAGAAACACAAACCGATTTTAAACAAATCAAGTCAGACATAAAATTAGCACTTGCAGAATCATTGAAACGTTATAATATAACATTCCCAATGATGATTCACGAGAATTCTTCCTATGTTACATAAAAACAACAAATTTGCGCATCGTTTTTTATTGAAATCATTTTTAACGACAGCGATGATAAGCTCATTCAGTGCTTCAGTGCAGGCTGATGTCGTCGTTTCCATTAGGCCATTAGGATTTATTGCGGCAGCTATCGCTGATGGGGTAACACCAACAGAAGTTTTATTGCCAGATGGGGCATCTCCACACGATTATGCATTAAAACCTTCTGATTTGAAAAAAATCACCTCCGCAGACCTGATGGTATGGGTGGGGCCTGATATGGAAGTGTTTTTAGATAAGCCATTAAATAGGCTTACTGACAATCATAAGTTGGCTTTAACGGAAACTAAAGAAATAAAGTCGCTTTTATTGAAAGATGAAGGTGACAATGTGCATAAACATGAGGAAAATCACGAACATCATTCTCACGGTGATTATAATATGCACATCTGGTTATCACCAGAAATTGCGTTGTCGTCTGCAAAACAGATCCACGAAAGGTTAATTACACTCTATCCAGATAAAAAAGAACTTCTGGACGTAAACCTAGGTAAATTCAGCGAACAACTCAAGCAAACTGATAAGAATCTTGTTAATATTCTGTCGCCTGTGAGAAATAAGGGTTATTTTGTCTTTCATGATGCTTATGGCTACTTCGAAAAACATTATAATTTAAAGCCGTTAGGTCATTTTACTATCAACCCTGAAATACAGCCGGGTGCACAGAAATTACATCAAATACGAACACAGTTGGTTGAGCAAAAAGCAACCTGCATTTTTGCTGAGCCACAATTTAGGCCGACGGTAATAGAAACAGTGGCGAAAGGCACTGGGGTTAAAATGGGTGTATTAGATCCCCTAGGAAGTGGGATTGCTCTGACTCAAGAGAGCTATATAAAATTCCTTACCCAACTAGCTAACCAATATGCGAGCTGCCTGAATGAAACACAATAAGGAATTAATAACGTGCAGCAGAAGAAATCCATTGCACAGGTATATTTAAGTTTACCACTCCCACATAAAATCATGCTTGGTTCATTAACTGCAGCAACACTGGCCGTCGCAATTTGGCGACCAGTGGTTCTTCAAAATGAGCAAAGCCGAGAAGTTCCTGTCAGTATTCAAATGCCTTCAGCAGTACAAAGTGAAAATACAGATGACATTATCACTGACAGTAGTGATCAACTTACTGATGAAGGGTTGGTTGGTGCGGAAGATGGTACAGATACAAGCACTGCAGTTGCACAAGTCCCTCATACTTATATTGTCTCTAGTGGTGATTCACTAAGTTCAATATTGACTCAGTTTGGTATTGATTCTTCTGATATCGCAACTATTTCTAATCAAAATAAAGATCTCAGAAATCTCAAGATTGGACAATCAATTAGCTGGGAACTTGATGATAATGGGTTACTTCAAGAATTAAACTGGGGTGTTTCTCGTCGTGAAACTCGCGTTTATACCCGAACAGAAACAGGATTCAAAGAAACAAAAGAGTTTCAAAAAGGAGAATGGAAGAACAGCGTTACCAGCGGTGTTATTCGTGGTAGTTTCTCTGTTAGCGCAACAAATGCAGGTTTAACTAATTCAGAAGCTCGTGCAGTGACTAAAGCATTGCAATGGCAAGTAGACTTTAAAAAACTACAAAGTGGCGATCAATTTGCTGCACTTTTTTCTCGTGAAGTGCTTGATGGTCGTACAGAGCAAAGTGAACTTATTGGTGTGCGTTTACGTAGTGCTGGTAAAGATTATTATGCATTCCTTGCTGAAGATGGTCGTTTTTACGATAGCCAAGCTGGTGGATTAGAGCGTGGATTTATGCGCTTCCCAACAGTGAAGCAGTTTAGAGTTTCCTCTCAATTTAATCCTCGTCGTATTAATCCTGTTACGGGACGTTTAGCTGCTCATAAAGGTGTCGATTTTGCTATGCCAGTAGGAACCCCCGTATTAGCAACAGGGGATGGTGAAGTTATTGTTGCGAAATACAGTGGTGCTGCGGGTAACTTTATCGCTATTCGTCATGGCAGCCAATACACGACACGTTATATGCATTTACGTCAATTATTAGTAAAACCTGGGCAACGTGTTAAACGTGGCGATAGAATTGCCTTATCAGGGAATACCGGTCGTTCTACTGGGCCTCATTTGCACTATGAGCTGTGGATCAACCAACAAGCAGTCAATCCACTAACGGCAACGTTGCCTCGAGCTGATGGTTTAACGGGTAAAGATAAACAAGAATATCTTGCTAAAGTAAAAGAGATTAAACCTCAATTAGTGCTAGCTGATTGACAATAAACATGATTTTAAAGACATAAAAGCGGATGATTGATATCATCCGTTTTTGTTTTAATGTTTTTTACGCCTATTTAGGGTATCAATTCAGAGAGTTATCTGATGAATAAAGAAAAAGATACAGATAGCAAAGCGGGTTATGTACCCACTTTTCACTGTGCTTATTTGCATCCTCGTCATTGGGGAACATGGTTAGGTGCAGGTGTATTAAGTGTTTTAGCTTATATGCCAGTAAAGTGGCGTGATCCATTTCTTGCTGCTATTGGTCGTTTTGTTGGACGTAAAGCGAAAAGCGCAAGACGTCGTGCAGATATCAACTTGAGATACTGTTTTCCAACATGGAATAAAACGCAGCGTGAAAATGTACTCGACAGCATGTTTGAAACTGCACCTCAATCCTTTGTGATGTTGGCAGAGCTTTGTTTAAGAGGGCCTGAGCACATATTAAAACGAACAAGCTGGCAGGGCTTAGAGATCATCGAACGTTTTAAAGAGCAAGGCCGTAATGTTATTTTTATGGTGCCTCATGGCTGGGCAGTTGATATTCCTGCCATGTTATTGGCCGCTAAAGGCCAGCAAATGGCGGCGATGTTTCACCACCAAAAAGATCCCGTGGCTGATTATTTATGGAATAAAGCCCGTCATCATTTTGACGGTCGATTACATTCCCGCGAAGCAGGTATTAAGCCTTTTATTTCTTCTGTGCGACAAGGTTACTGGGGCTATTATCTGCCAGATCAAGATCATGGAGCTGAGCACAGTCAATTTGTGGATTTTTTCGGTACCTATAAGGCGACATTACCTGCGATTGGGCGGTTAATGAAAGTATGCCGAGCGGCTATTGTACCGTTGTTTCCAGTGTATTGTCATAAAACACATCAGCTTCACATTATTATTCGTGAACCAATGGATGATATTGAAGATAAAGATGATACGTACATTGCACGCAGAATGAATGAAGAGTTAGAAGCACTCGTGACACCGACACCAGAGCAATATACGTGGATCTTAAAATTACTGAAGACACGTAAAGAGGGCGAAATAGAGCCTTACGCTCGTGAAAATATATTGGATTAGTCAGCTAATAAGTCAATATAAAAACGGGCACTTAATTAAGTGCCCATTTTGCTATTAAGATTGACAACTCGGTATTATTCAACAGTTAAAATACGGCATGTATTAGTGCTGCCGATTGTACCCATAAGGTCACCTTGAGTGACTAACACTAAATCACCAGAGACTAAGAAACCCTTATCACGTAAACGACCTATTGCTTCATTAGCCGCAGCAATACCATCAGTATGCGTACTACAATAAACAGGGGTCACGCCACGATAAAGTGCCGTTTGGTTTAATGTTTTCTCATGGCGAGACATTGAGAAAATAGGTAAACCAGTACTGATACGAGACATCATGCGTGCAGTACGACCTGATTCTGTCATCGCAATAATAGCATTAACGCCTTTCATATGGTTAGCAGCATACATGGTAGACATCGCAATGGCTTCTTCCACGGTATCAAACACCATATCTAAGCGATGCTTAGAAACATTAGCCGCTGGCATTTTTTCAGCGCCTAAGCAGACCTGTGCCATTGAAGCGACTGTTTCTGCTGGATATTGTCCTGCTGCAGTTTCTGCCGAAAGCATAACGGCATCAGTACCATCTAATACGGCGTTAGCAACATCCATTACTTCGGCACGGGTTGGCATTGGATTTGTTATCATTGACTCCATCATTTGAGTGGCAGTGATAACGACCCGATTAAGCTGACGAGCACGACGAATTAATTTTTTCTGTACGCCAACTAACTCAGGATCACCTATTTCAACGCCTAAATCGCCACGAGCAACCATAACTACATCCGAAGCAAGAATGATTTCATCAATGATTTCATCATTAGCAACTGCTTCAGCGCGCTCTACTTTTGAAACTATTTGGCATTCACAGCCTGCATCACGAGCTAAACGGCGAGCAAGGTTAAGATCTTCGCCCGTTCTTGGGAATGAAACAGCAAGGTAATCAACACCGATTTTTGCAGCGGTGATAATATCTTGCTTATCTTTTTCTGTTAATGCATCAGCAGAGAGGCCTCCACCGAGCTTATTAATGCCTTTATTGTTAGATAATGGGCCTCCGACAGTCACTTCAGTAAAGACTTTTAAACCATCTACTTTGAGGACTTTTAACTGAACTCGACCATCATCAAGAAGTAAAATATCACCTGGAACTACATCGGCTGGTAAGCCTTTATAATCAATACCCACTTGATTTTGATTACCTTCGCCTTTTTCGAGTGCTGCATCAAGTAAGAATTTATCACCGACATTCAGGAAAACTTTTCCATCTTTAAAGGTAGATACACGGATTTTAGGGCCTTGTAAATCCCCAAGAATAGCAACATGGCGACCTAATCTTGCAGCAATTTCACGTGTACGATTTGCGCGAGCAAGATGATCTTCCGCAGAACCATGAGAGAAATTTAATCGAACAACATTCGCACCAGCAATAATAATTTTTTCTAGGTTATTATCACGATCTGTTGCTGGGCCTAAGGTGGTAACAATTTTTGTTCTTCTGAGCCGTCTGGACATGTATTACTCCGTTGACCTTGAACGAAAGGTGTTGGCAATTGGATAAAACAGAAATCAGACTGTGTTTTGCCCAATATGTTAAGTGAAACGCTTCAAGCTAATTGCAACATACACTACTGTTTTCAGTATATGCGAGAGTTAGCTCGCAGATATGCTACCATTTTTCAAAAAGTTATCTAGTCAGGGGCACAATCGTAAGTGTGACAATACTAACAGAATAATTAAAAACGGTTACTTATCAAACCGTGAATCACGTAAAGCTTCTTTGACGCGCTTCAAGTTATCTCTGAATTTTGGTCCTCGGCGTAAAATAAATCCTGTTGCGAGAACATCAATAATAGTGAGTTGTGCAAGGCGAGAGATCATTGGCATGTAGATATCAGTATCTTCAGGCACATCAAGTAAAATAGGGAGGGTGGCTTCAGAGGCTAAAAGTGAGCCAGGTGTCGTAATAGCAATTACTGCGGCATCGTTTTCACGCGCAATTTTAGCTATTTCAATGAGATTTTTAGTGCGTCCTGTATGGGAAATAACAACGACCACATCACCATCAGTGCTATTTATGCAACTCATACGTTGCATAACAACGTCATCAAAGTAAGTGACAGGAATATTAAAACGAGAAAACTTATTCATGGCATCGTGAGCTACCGCCGCTGATGCGCCTAAGCCAAAAAAAGAGATTTTCTTAGCTTGCGTCAAAATATCAACTGCACGATTGATTGCGGCGATATCAATATTATTTTTAACGTCCTCAAGTCCCGCCATTGCAGATTCAAAAATTTTATTGGTATAAGAAGAGACCGTATCGGAATCATCAATATTACGATTTACATAAGGCGTGCCGTTAGCAATGCTTTGTGCTAATTGTAATTTGAAATCAGGAAATCCTTTTGTTGCCATGCGTCGGCAAAATCGATTAACAGTCGGTTCACTGACATCAGCCGTTTTAGCCATTAAGGCAATACTTGAATGGATAACTGTTTGTGGCGCAGTTAAAACAGCCTCGGCGACTTTTTTTTCTGATTTACTCAAGATGTCCAGATTAGACTGAACCCTTTCCAATATATTCATTAAATATACAGATCCTTGGCTTTGCCAATTTCAATAAAAGGAGAAATCTATAACGGTTTTATGAAAATATACTACGCAAAGAACAAGGCTTGCAGTGTAAACCATCGGTAAACAGGGCTTTTTTCGTTAAAGTATGACGTGTGTCTAACTTTCAATACTGAAAACAAGAAACAAAACTGTAGTAAAGTTACAAGAAAAGATAAAAACATGGGTCATAAAATGAAGCATTACAATATGTGTGGTAAGTTAGAGACTAAAATGTGCAAGTGTATTTACTGAATACATCCAAAAGAGTACATTAATACAAAATTCTGTAACAAAATTACAAAATCTCATCATGAGGAGACGTTCTATGGCAGCGATATCGACTGCTCAGGCCTGTGATCTGGTTATCTTCGGTACGAAAGGGGATCTAGCACGCCGTAAGCTCATTCCATCATTATATCAATTGGAAAAAGCAGGATATATTCACCCTGACTCTCGTATTATTGGTGTCGGCCGTGCTGATTGGGATGTTGAGGCATATAAAAATGTCGCTCATGAAGCGTTAAAAACCTTTTTAAAAGAAGAAATTAATCCTGAAATTTGGCAACGTTTAAGTGATCGTCTCGATTTTTGTAATCTTGATGTCAATGAAACAGACCATTTTATTGAATTATCAAAACACCTAAAACAAGATAAGTTACCTGCTATCTACTATTTTGCGATGCCACCTAGTACCTTTAGTGCAATGTGTCAGGGATTAGGTCATGCAAAATTAAATAAAGAGCCAAATCGCGTCGTAATGGAAAAACCATTAGGGACAGATTTAGCCTCTTCAGTTTCTATTAATGATAGTGTGGCAAAATACTTTAAAGAGAGCCAAATTTATCGTATTGACCACTATTTAGGTAAAGAAACGGTATTAAACCTTCTAGCTCTTCGTTTTGCCAATTCCCTTTTTGTTAACAACTGGGACAATAAAACGATTGATCATGTCCAAATTACAGTTGCAGAAGAAGTGGGTATTGAAGGGCGTTGGGGATATTTTGATCAAGCAGGCCAAATGCGTGATATGGTGCAAAATCACCTATTACAAATCCTGACTATGATTGCGATGTCTCCACCAGCTGATTTAACTGCTGACAGTATTCGTCAAGAAAAAGTGAAAGTTTTACGTTCATTACGCCGTATTGATAACACAAATATTCGCGAAAAAACGGTTCGTGGACAATATACTGGCGGCTTTGTACAGGGTAAAAAAGTACCCGGTTATCTTGATGAAGAAGGTGCCAATAAAACCAGCAATACAGAAACATTTGTGGCAATTCGTGCTGATATCGATAATTGGCGTTGGGCTGGTGTTCCGTTCTATTTAAGAACAGGTAAGCGTCTACCAAGTAAATGTTCAGAAGTTGTGGTTTATTTTAAAAAACCTGCGCTGAATATTTTCAGTGAGACTTATCAAGAGTTACCACAAAATAAACTGACTATACGTTTACAGCCAGATGAAGGGATCGATATCGAAGTGCTAAATAAAGCGCCAGGACTCGATCATAAACACCGTTTACAAACAACTAAGCTTGACTTGAGTTTCTCGGAAACATTCAATCAAACGCATTTAGCAGATGCTTACGAGCGTTTATTGTTAGAAGCCATGCGTGGCATTCAAGCGTTGTTCGTGCGTCGTGATGAAGTAGAAGAAGCATGGAAATGGGTTGATTCAATTATCAATGCATGGGAATGCGATAATGAGCTGCCTAAACCTTACCAAGCGGGTACATGGGGGCCTGTTGCATCTGTTGCAATGATCACTCGTGATGGTCGTTCATGGAATGAAATTGAATAATTGGTTTTGATTGTCCATTTTCAAGAGAAAACACCCAGTTATGCTGGGTGTTTTTGTATCAGCTAAACACCTTTAAGCATAATTCCAGCAATTTAGATGAATAAAACTACTGAAGGAGCGTAAAACTGTTGATTAACTATGCAATCTGATTTTGGCTAGAAACTAAAACTTAAATAAAACCAATCAATTAACAAAAATATTTTGCGAAAAGGCATTGCTTTAAATAATTTGGCATGATAGAAATATGATGTAACATTTAACCATCTTATATGAGGGTTCGGAGTATATCGTGCGGATGGTCTGTGCGATGAAAGAATAAATAATCATGACTAGCGCCAAAAGCGTCAAAGTTAAACGTTCTACCTATAAGTTATTCCTTTCTGCTATTTTATCCAGCGAACACTACTGGTGTGGCGCATTATAGAAATCTCTCATCTTAATTCCTGACGCAATCAGGAAATGACGTTGCCTTAACGTTCGGCCTTTATTGCCGCCAGAAAGACTATCTACATATTCTCTATCTTCCTGCGCAAGAAACGTTTCGGCGTATTTCAAATGTGTATGAGAGATGAAAAATGATTTATTGGATATTTTTAGCATTAGCAATCGTTTGTGAAGTTATCGGTACTTTATCAATGAAGTACGCCAGTGTAAGCGGTGGTTACACCGGTATGATAGTGATGTGGTTAATGATTGCCACTTCCTATATCTTTTTAGCCATAGCCGTTAAGAAAGTGGCATTAGGTGTAGCATATGCACTATGGGAAGGTATTGGAATTGTCATTATTACGACATTCAGCGTGCTGTGGTTTGGTGAATCGCTGTCACCATTAAAATTAGGTGGTCTAGCGATGTTAATTGCAGGGATCACGCTTATCAAATCAGGTACTAAAAAATCGACTGTTGCTAAGAAAACAACTGATTCGGTAAAAAGTATCGCCGGTAAAGCTAAGCACGTTGCCAGTGCTGTAAAAGGAGCAAATAAGCCAATTCCTGCTAATATCAAGGAGGCTTAATTATGTTAGCTCAATTTGAATGGTGGCATGGTGCATTCCTAATACTTGCCGTAGTGCTTGAGATTGTTGCGAATATATTCTTAAAAATGTCTAACGGCTTTAGCCGAATGGGATTAGGAATATTATCACTGGTTTGTGTGTTAGGTGCCTTTAGTGCACTGGCAATGGCTGTTAAAGGGATAGAACTTTCAGTTGCTTATGCACTTTGGGGGGCATTCGGAATTATTGCAACTATCGCCGCCGGTTGGATTTTATTTAATCAACGACTCAATTATAAAGGATGGGGTGGAATTATATTATTACTGGTTGGGATGGTAATGATTAAATTTGCCTAAATCTAACTAACTTAATGAGTAATGAATAGGTAAGGGCAACAAGGTAAGTATCACAATAAAATTAGAAAACAACAAAGGGCTGAGTTTTCTGAATTCAGCCCTTTATTTTATATCTAAGATATTATCATATTATTTTTTTAGTCAAATTTGTGTTTCTGATAGCAGTTAAATAAAGTGAAATTAAATATATTTAATATAAAATATATTTAACTATTCTTACTTTAAAATGTGATTATTTGAGATTATCGGAAAATGACAATGAAACTAAAATATATTGCTTTATGCTTTCCTTTATTACTAACAGCTTGTGGTGAAAAAACAGAACCTATCGGTTGTTCTTCAGAATTAACACAATCTTCTTTTATGGATGCTTTGAAAAAAACAACACTAGAAGAAATTTCTCGCCAAACAAGTAATTACTCTGATGTCACAAATCAATTAAAACGAGCAACGTTAGAAGAAATTAGCTTTAATGTGTCAGAAATAATGACTAAGGCGAATGATCCTAATAGTACGATGAAATCATGTTCTGCAATGGTGTCAATGACCATACCAGCAAATAATTATGAAACATTACATGATTATTATCGTATTGAATTCAAGAGCAATCTTGATAAAACCCTTGAAACCTTATCATTAGAGCAAAACGCGAATACTTTCTCTGCGAGAATAGATTATAGCGCTCAACCAACTGATGATAATAAAACTGTATTTGTAAATATTGCTCCAAGAAATAGTATTTCTAATGGTGCTGCTTTTATTTCCACTTTATCTATAATAAAACCAATTAAAGAACAACAAAGAATATTGCAACAACAGCAAGAACAAGAATTACAAAAGAAACAAGAAGAGCTTCGTCAACAACAATTATTAGATCAACAAGCAGAACAAGAATCACTACGTCAACAAGCATTGGAACAACAAGAAGTTCGTCGTCAAAGACAAGCTTTGCAAGAAATGCAAGAAACACAAGTACTTTCACTTTCTCAAGCAAAACAAGATTTTCTTACAGCAGATGCTGAATTAAATAATAAATGGCAAAGTTTAAGTAGTGAACAAAGAAAAGCTTTATTATTAGGTCAACGTCAGTGGATAAAAAATAAAGATCTTATTTGTGGAAAAGTCACCTCTGAAGGTAGCGATGAAAAATTAGCGAAAATATATAGTTGTCATGCTGAGACAATAAAAAGTAGGATCCCTGAATTAAAATAACATTATAAAAACAAGTTAAATCAAAGAAAATAAGCACCTATAAAAGTAGGTGCTTATTAAATATTTTCACATTGCCGCAATAATTTTAATTTCGACTTTATACTCAGGGTGCATTAATTGTGCTTGCACAGTACAACGTACAGGCGCACTACCTTTAGCAACCCAAGCATCCCATGCTTGATTCATACCTTCAAAATCGGCTTTATCAGCTAAAAAGATTGTCGCATCAAGAATTTTAGTTTTATCAGAACCTACACGCTGTAACAAAACGTCAATTGCCGCTAATGTGTCTGCTGTTTGTTCAATAATATCGTCTGATAAATTTTCTGGCACTGCAGTGTAATAAATTGTGTCGTTATGAATTACGGCTTCGGACCAGCGATCTTCAGGGTCGATACGCTTAATTGTCATTATGATTTCTCCTTTGTATTAACGGCGTAGGTGGTACTTTAGGCTATCCACTGGCATAATTTACGTCTTATTTTATAAAAAGAGTATGCCTGTGTCAGACGATTTTGCAGAAAACGGGATTTTAACCCGCACTATTCCTGGATTTCATCCCCGTGAAGCTCAACGACAAATGGCGAAATCAATAACGGAAGTTATTGATAAGCAAGGTGTACTTATCGTTGAAGCGGGTACAGGTACAGGAAAAACATATGCTTATCTTGTGCCTGCGTTACGTTCGGGTAAAAAAACCATCATCTCAACAGGTTCTAAAGCCTTACAAGATCAATTATATAGTCGAGATTTACCCACAATCATTGAAGCGATTAATTATGATGGTAACACCGCGTTATTAAAAGGGCGTTCTAACTATCTCTGTCTAGAACGACTTGATCAGCAAATGCTTAGTGGTGGTGATCTTGAAGCCGAAGTTTTGTCTGATGTCATGTATGTACGACAATGGTCAACACAGACCGAAGATGGTGATGTTAGCCGTTGTCATAGTGTTGCGGAAGATAGCCGAGTTTGGCCATTAGTCACGAGCACTAACGATAACTGTTTAGGAAGTGATTGTCCTCGCTATAAAGAGTGCTATGTTCTGAGCGCACGTAAAAAAGCAATGGATGCAGATATTGTCGTCGTTAATCACCATTTATTTATGGCGGATACGGTCGTTAAAGATACCGGTTTTGGTGAGCTAATTCCGGAAGCTGAAATTATGATTTTTGATGAAGCTCATCAAATTCCAGATATTGCTAGCCACTATTTTGGGCAACAGCTTACCAGTAGACAGCTTCTTGATCTCGCCAGAGATATGACCGTGGCTTACCGTACAGAAGTCCGTGAGCAAGCTCAGTTGCAAAAAAGTGCCGATCGATTAACTCAAATGGTAATGGATTTTCGTTTAGTATTAGGTGAAACAGGTTATCGAGGGAATTTACGTGAACTGCTACAAGGTGGTGAAACAAAACGTTTTCTTACGTTACTGGATGATGCTTTAGAACTGAGTTATGACGTAATGAAACTTTCGTTAGGGCGAAGCCAATTACTCGATAGTGCTTTTGAACGAGCCACTGTTTATCGCAATCGCTTAAAACGTTTGATTGATACCTCAATTCCGGGTTATAGCTACTGGTTTGAAAGTTACGGTCGCCATTTCTTACTGGCTATTACGCCACTTTCTGTCGCTGATAAATTTCGTGAATTAATTAAATCACATAAAAGTAGTTGGGTATTTACCTCGGCAACACTCTCTGTGAATGAGCAGATGTCTTATTACACAGATAGATTGGGCTTAGAAAATGCGACAACACTAATTTTAAACAGCCCGTTTGATTATCAACATCAAACATTACTCTGTGTACCACGTTATTTGCCACCATTAAATCAACCGTATACGGCGAAACGTTTAGCTACTATGCTAACGCCTGTTATTTTAAAAAACCAAGGTCGCTGTTTTTTTCTCTGTACTTCGCATGTCATGATGCGTGGACTTGCTGAAGAGTTTAAAGCCAGTTTGCCATTACCCGTATTGATGCAAGGTGAGATGAGTAAAACACAATTACTGCAAAAATTTGTCTCATCAGGAAATGCGCTTTTAGTTGCGACCCAAAGTTTTTGGGAAGGTGTTGATGTACGTGGCGATACACTGTCTTGTGTGATCATTGATAAATTACCCTTTACTGCACCTGATGATCCTTTATTAAGGGCTCGTATTGAAGATTGTGAGTTGCGGGGCGGAGATGCTTTTAGAGATGTCCAAATTCCTGATGCTGTCATTAGTTTAAAACAAGGTGTTGGACGATTAATTCGTGATGTGCACGATTATGGCGCAATTATAGTGTGTGATGATAGATTGGTTTCTCGTGCATATGGCGAGGTTTTTTTAAGCAGTTTACCTTCATCACCACGAACACGCTCACTCGAAAAAACAATGAAATTTTTGAGCCAACGCGCACAGCAGAATGAAATACAAGAAATATCGGATTCATAATAGCGATCGCACAGAATGTGTGTTTATTCTGTTGAACACTATTATGATATTATTCTTCCTCTTTTAATTATCGAATTTGCCGGAGTTATGGCGTGTCACTGCGAATTTTAGCAATTGATACTGCGACAGAATCTTGTTCAGTTGCAGTTTGGAATGAAGGCGTTGTTGCTTCACGTTTTGAGATTTCTCCTCGTGAACATACACAAAAGATTTTACCTATGGTGAAAAGCGCCTTAGAAGAAGCAAATATCACATTACAATCATTAGATGCACTTGCTTTTGGTCGAGGTCCAGGAAGTTTTACTGGCGTTCGTATTGGGGTGGGGGTTGCACAAGGTATTGCGTTAGGTGCTGAATTGCCAATGATTGGCATTTCATCACTTGCCACAATGGCTGAAGGTGTCTTTAGAACAACGGGTATTAAACAAGTTCTCGTAGCAATAGATGCGCGTATGGGTGAAATTTATTGCGCTCGATATCAGCGTAATGATGCAGGTGTTTGGGTGGGAGAAGACACTGAAGCGGTGATGAAACCTGAACAATTTATTGAAACATTACAATCAACGATGGGAACATGGGCAATGGCAGGTACAGGCTGGCAAGCTTACCCTGATTTAAAAGAGACGCTGCCTTTTACTGTTGTTGAAACTGAAATTACGCTTCCTGCTGCACAAGATATGTTACCCCTTGCTGTAAACGCTTGGCATAAAGGTAAAGCAACGAAAGTTGAAGACGCTGAACCTGTTTATTTACGTAATGAAGTGACGTGGAAAAAACTGCCTGGCCGTGAATAAATTTATGAGTATCTATTAGAGGCCTAAAAGCTAAGCTATAATATTATTATAGAGTAACGTTAATATTGACTTGCAATGAGGTGGTTTATGAACAGACAATTAAACTACCGTTTGGTAAGCAAAGCGCTATTTCTATCTGGTGCTTTGTTTCTGGCGGGATGCGTCTCTATACCTGAATCAATAAAAGGTACATCAGCAACGCCTGTTACTGATTTAAATAGAGTTTTTGTTGCACCTGAGCTTTATATTGGTCAAGAAGGGCGTTTTGGCGGACGTGTGATTGATGTTAAAAATCTTCAATCATCAACACAGCTAGAGATTGCTGTTATGCCTCTTTCTCAATATGATGCAGCACCCGAATTGCGACAGCCTTCTATTGGGCGTCTCTATGCTAATGTTATGCATTTCTTAGATCCTACCGATTATAAAAATCAGTATGTAACAGTTGTTGGTACTATCAAAGGTGTTGAATCAGGCAAAGTAGGTGAGGCCACTTATCCATTTTTACGTATAGATGTGACGGGTATGAAACGTTGGACACTGACACAGCAAGTCATTATGCCAGCACCTGTTATGACATGGGGATATTATGGAGATGGCCCATATTGGTGGGGTTATCACAATGGATATGGCGGTTATGGTGGATATCCATATGGAACTGGTCAGGTTGTGCCCGTTTTAGAATAAAAACAGGGTATCAGATTATATGACGATATAATATTTTATCTCCATTCGTGTGAAACGGTGTATAATCAACATCTATAATATATTAGGTAACTATCTAATAGCGTTATTAAAGTTGAATAAAAATAAAAGAGAGGGCGGTTTTGACCGCCTTCTTTTTTTGTTAATCTAAAAATAAAATATTTAGTGACACACTTCGCATCTTCACAACAGAAAATTGTTTGTGCTGGTAGGATGAGTTAATACTTTGTTAAAAAGAAACATAATATTAACCCAAGAAGTGCGATTAATCAGGAGTACTACTTTGGAAAAAGTCTGGCTTAAACGTTATCCGGCAGATGTTCCGGCTGAAATTGACCCGGACCGTTTTGCATCCCTTGCTGAGATGCTTGAAAACGCTGTCGCAAATTACGCAGATCAACCCGCCTTTATCAATATGGGCGAGGTCATGACTTATCGCAAACTTGAAGAGCGTAGCCGTGCATTTGCAGCATATCTACAAAACGGCTTAGGATTAAAAAAAGGTGATCGTGTTGCCTTAATGATGCCTAATTTATTACAATATCCTATCGCGCTTTTCGGTATTCTTCGTGCAGGCATGGTTGTCGTAAACGTAAATCCACTTTACACGCCAAGAGAACTTGAACATCAGTTAAATGACAGCGGTGCAAGTGCTATTGTAATCGTCTCTAACTTTGCACATACGCTCGAAAAAATCGTATTTAATACCAATATTAAACACGTTATTTTGACCCGAATGGGGGATCAATTATCTCGCCCTAAAGCAACACTCGTTGATTTTGTTGTTAAGTACATCAAACGATTAGTACCTAAATATAATTTGCCTGATGCCATTTCATTTCGTAGAGCAATGCATTTTGGCTATCGTATGCAATATATTAAACCTGAAATTACAGGAGAAGATTTAGCCTTCTTACAATACACAGGTGGAACAACGGGAATAGCTAAAGGTGCGATGTTAACGCATCGCAATATGTTGGCAAACCTTGAGCAAGCAAAAGCGGCTTATGTCCCAGCACTAAATATAGGAAAAGAGCTGGTGGTTACAGCGTTACCTCTGTATCACGTTTTTGCTTTAACCGTAAACTGCCTACTCTTTATTGAAATTGGTGGTAAAAATTTACTTATTACCAATCCGCGTGATGTGAAAGGTACTGTTAAAGAACTAGGGCGTTACCCTGTCACGGCAATTACGGGTGTAAATACTTTATTTAATGCTTGGTTACACAACCCAGAATTCCGTCAGCTTGATTTCTCCAAACTAAACCTCTCTGTTGGCGGTGGTATGCCTGTACAAAGTAATGTTGCCAAAGAGTGGGAAGAGTTAACAGGTAAACATTTGTTAGAAGGTTATGGTTTGACTGAATGCTCTCCGTTAGTCACTGGTAACCCTTATAATCTGAAAAAATATAGTGGTAGCATTGGATTACCGGTACCTTCAACAGACGTTAAGTTTATTGATGATGAAGGTAACGAAGTTGACCGCACCGTAGGCGGTGAAATGTGGGTTCGTGGTCCTCAGGTCATGAAAGGTTATTGGAACCGTCCTGATGCAACTGATGAAGTTTTACATGATGGGTGGGTTGCGACTGGTGATATCGCTACAATGGATGATGAAGGCTTTATCCGCATCATTGATCGTAAAAAAGATATGATCTTAGTTTCCGGTTTTAATGTATATCCTAATGAAGTGGAAGAGGTTGTCTCTGCCCATCCTAAGGTTTTAGAATCGGCTGCGATTGGTGTACCAAGTAAAAACTCGGGTGAAACAGTTAAAGTTTTCATTGTGAAAAAAGATCCATCATTAACAGAAGATGAGATAAAAACACATTGTCGTCGTTACCTAACAGGTTACAAAGTACCTAAAATTATTGAGTTTCGTGATGAATTACCAAAATCAAATGTTGGTAAAATTTTACGCAGAGAGTTAAGAAATGAAGAAAAAGAGTTGAAAACCTCAACTGAATCTTGATACAACACTCAATAACCTTTTTCAATTTCGCCGGTTTATACCGGCGTTTTTGCGATTAAATAAAAAGTCATTAGACATAAAAATAAGAGAAACCTGTTTTGAATTATCAATTGATTACGACAGACACAGCACTAGATACCGCCTGTAAAGCCGCTTCAGAGGCTTCACAAATTGCTTTAGATACAGAGTTTGTCCGCATACGTACCTATTACCCACATCTTGGTTTGATCCAGATGTATGACGGTAAACAGATCTCTCTTATTGATCCATTAGCAATTAAGGATTGGGCTCCTTTCGTTGAGCTATTAACAAACCAGGGTATTATGAAGTTTCTCCATGCTGGAAGTGAAGATCTTGAAGTCTTTTCTCACCAGTTTGGCTGTGTTCCAACACCGATGATAGACACTCAAGTGGTTGCTGCATTTTTAGGTCATCCCATTTCTTGTGGTTTTGCGACATTGGTTGAGAAATATGAAAATGTTGCACTAGATAAAAGTGAATCCCGTACAGATTGGTTAGCGCGCCCTTTAACTGAAAAACAGTGTCAATATGCCAGTGGTGATGTTTTCTATTTGCTACCTTTAGCAGAAAAATTAATTAAAGAAGCTGAAGAAGCAGGTTATATGGATGCTATTGCAGATGAATGCGAAATGATTGCAGAACGTCGACAAGAAACTGTAGTACCTGAACTTGCCTACCGTGAAATAAGCAATGCATGGCAATTAAAAGGTCAACAGCTAGCATGTTTACAAATGCTTGCTCAGTGGCGTTTAAATCAAGCTAAATCTCGTGATATGGCATTAAACTTCGTTGTAAGAGAAGAGCATTTATGGTCTGTTGCTCGTTATCTTCCTTCATCATTAGCAGAGCTAGATGCATTGTCGCTTTCAGGCCAAGAGATCCGTTGCCATGGTCGTCGTTTATTAGATTTTGTTGTTAAAGCTAAAGAAATTAAAGATGAAGATTGTCCAGAGCCTATTGGCAATTTAATCGAACAACCAAACTACAAAAAAGCGTTTAAAGCGATTAAAGCAGTTATTCAAGAAATTAGTGAAGATAAACGTTACAACCCTGAGCTGTTAGCGTCAAGAAGACAGATTAACCAATTATTGAGCATTCACTGGAAAATAAAAGAAGGGCAACCTGAGTTGATCTCACGCTGGCGTAAAGCCTTATTAGAAGAGAAAGTGACAGAAATTCTCGCGCAATATCCATAGTCTTACTCATTGTTTATTTTTTAATCCCTAATATCCTAAATAACATAGGGTTGCTAGTTCAATAAATAATAATAAATAGGAGTCTCTTTTGAGGCTCTTATTTTTTATACACGAAATAACTAGCCTTCTGTGACTTATCACCAATGATGAAAATAGTAGCGAGATATAGCCCTATTTTCGCGTTCAGGTGAATTCAAATTGTATATAATTAAACACAGAGCCAATCAAATTAATTATAGTTCATGGTTGGCTCTGTGAATAATGGCTTATATAAAGCGTAAAATATGATTTACTTTGTAGGTTCTTCACTCTCAGGTAAAGTCACATTGAGCTCTAATACAGAGATATCATCGCCTTTCTGTTCAAATTGAACTGAAAGCATATCTGGATCTATCTGCACATATTTACAGATGACACCTAATAAATCTCTTTTCATATCAGGTAAATAAGCTGGCTCGCTATCACCACGGCGACGTTCTGCTACGATAATTTGTAGACGCTCCTTGGCAATATTAGCTGTCGACTTTTTACGCGACAGGAAAAAATCTAGTAAAGCCATCTTTTACCCCCCAAAAAGGCGTTTCAGAAAGCCTTTTTTCTCTTCTTCAATAAAACGGAATGGATGTTCTTCCCCTAACAAACGATTTACTGTATCTGAATAGGCTTTACCTGCATCAGATTCGCCATCTAAAATAACAGGTTCACCTTGGTTAGATGAACGCAAAACAGATTGATCTTCTGGAATAACACCCAATAGTGGAATGCATAGAATTTCAAGGACATCTTCCATACTTAACATATCACCGCGGCTAACACGACCAGGATTATAACGAGTTAATAGCAGATGTTCTTTAATTGGATCTTCACCTCGTTCAGCACGACGTGATTTAGAGGCAAGAATGCCTAAAATACGGTCGGAGTCACGTACAGATGATACTTCTGGGTTTGTTGTGATAATCGCTTCATCTGCGAAGTAAAGGGCCATTAATGCACCACTTTCAATGCCCGCAGGAGAATCACAAATAATAAAATCAAAACCCATCTCATCGAGTTCATCTAATACTTGTTCGACACCATCACGGGTGAGAGCGTCTTTATCTCTTGTTTGTGAAGCAGGGAGAATAAACAGATTTTCTGTACGCTTATCTTTAATCAAAGCTTGATTTAAAGATGCATCACCCTGAATAACATTAACAAAATCATAAACAACTCTACGTTCACAACCCATGATAAGGTCTAAATTACGTAACCCAATATCAAAGTCGATAACAACCGTCTTATGACCTTTTTGAGCGAGGCCGGTAGAAATGGCCGCGCTGGAAGTTGTTTTACCAACCCCACCTTTACCTGACGTAACAACAATAATGCGTGCCATGGAGTGATTCCTTGTCGATGCTCTAAATTAAGTTCTCGATTGTTAATTCATTCTCTTGCAGACTCAGTTGTACTGATTTACCAACAAAGTCTGTAGGAATTTGGTCGCTTAGCCAATATTGACCAGCAATAGAAACAAGTTCAGCAGACAGATGTGTACAAAAAATATGGCTCTCATTATCACCCGATGCGCCTGCAAGGACACGTCCACGCAATACACCGTAGACATGAACATTACCATCAGCAATTAATTCAGCGCCTGCACTCACATTACTAATAACGACTAAATCGCTATTTTGAGCATAAATACGCTGACCTGAACGAACAGGAGTGTGGATGATTTTTGTTTTTTGACGAACAGCTGTCGGTGCTTCATTCGTTTTATCGTTATTTGCCTGAGTGCTTGGCTTTACTATTTTACCTTCATTTAAGATAGGTAACTGTGCGGCAATTATCGCTTCTTTCTGTTGGGCGTCTGAACTACCACTAATTCCCACGACTCGTAAGCCAGCATCTTCTACAATTCGCCTCAGTTTTTTAAAATCAATATTTTCATCTGCTAAAGCAGAAACATTGATAACTACAGGTGCGTTTTTCAGAAATTGAGGCGCTTGTGCAATTTTTTCTGAAATAGCCTGACGAATAACTTTCGGTGTTCCATCGTTTAAATGGAGTACTGAAAGGGTAAAATTACTGCCTTTTAACTCAATGGGCGTGTTTGACATCTATCTGACTCAGTAAATTTTTTATAATCTGGCACAAAAAACCAGAGACGATATTACGAAAGTATATAAGCATGTTATATTTACTAAAATATTCAGGCAAGTCGCTTATTTTAATAATTAGAGTTTAATGAAAATGATTTGTGCAATTTACCGTAGTACCAAACGTGATCAAACTTATTTATACATCGAAAAAAAGGATGATTTCTCTCGAATTCCGGACGAATTATTACAAAGTTTTGGCGAGCCGCAGTTTTCAATGTTGCTTAATCTCGCGGATAGACAGCGTTTAGCGCATGCTGACATTGAAAAGGTCAAAAAGGCATTAGTTGAGCAGGGTTTTTACTTACAAGTTCCACCACCTGTCGAAAGTATGTTAAATGCTTATTTAGATGAATTAAAAAAATCAGAAAAAACTGAATAAATCATCGAGATAAAAGGAGCATAAATGTTCAAATATTCATTCATCGCTGTGATTGTTTCCGGTTTAATGTTATCTGCGTGTACAAATAGCCAACAAAAGTTGGCTGAAAGACAAATTATCCCACCAGAGGCAACGGCAGTTGAAGCACAAAAAACACCTCGATGGAAACAAGTGGATGTTGCATCGTTAGAACAAGCGTTTCCTAAAGAAACTCGTACTTCTGCACAATTTCCTGCTTATGTTGACGCGTTAAAATTGAAAGCAGCTCAGTTAGGATATAAACCAGAAACAATAGATTTTGCTTTTTCAGAAGCACATTTTATTGAACGAGTGATTAAATCAGATCGTAATCAACCGGAAAAGAAAATTACACTCGATGTTTATTTACCACGCATTGTCACCAATGGTCGTTTAAGCCAAGGGGCTAAGCTTTATCAAGAGCATCAAGATACCTTAGAGCAAATCAGTAAAAAATATGGTGTGCCTGCTAACTATATTGTTGCGTTATGGGGGCTTGAGAGTGGCTTCGGTAAAGTGCAAGGTAAAGAGGATGTTGTTTCTGCACTTGCAACGCTGGCATTTGAAGGCCGTCGAGAAGCGCTGTTTACTCGTCAATTGATGGCTGCATTAGAGATTATTGAAGAAGGACATATCCCTCAAGGACAACGTCTCAAAGGCTCATGGGCAGGAGCAATGGGACAAACTCAGTTTATGCCATCATCCTTCCTAACTTATGCCGCAGATGGCAATGGTGATGGAAAAATCGATATTTGGAATACTCAAGAAGATGCATTTGCTTCGGCTGCTAATTATTTAGCGACTGAAGGTTGGGAAAGTGGACTCCCTTGGGGAGAACAGGTTACTTTATCGGTAGGTTTCAACCAACAGCTTGAAGGCATTAAGACTGAACAGAAAAAAACGGTCGCACAATGGAAAGCATTGGGTGTTCAATTACCTGTAAATAGCCAATTAAACGATGCTATGTCTGTATGGTTAATTATTCCTGATGATGATTTACATAGAAGCTATTTAGTGACACAGAACTTCCGTACGATTATGCATTGGAATAGCTCTTACTTCTTTGCCCTTAGCATTGTCACAATGGCTGATGGCGTTGCTAATAAAATAAATTCACTGCCTCACGCGAGTTAATTGCGTTTTGCCATGAAATAAAACACAGCAATTTACCTAAAAGGAACACAATATGTATCAACATCGTGATTGGGAAGGTGCGTTACTTGATTTTCCTGTTAATAAAGTAATTTGCGTTGGCAGTAATTATGCAAATCACATTAAAGAGATGGGTTCGGTTCGTTCAGAAGAGCCTGTGATTTTTATCAAACCAGAAACAGCTATGTGTGATATTCGCCAACCTATTGCTATCCCAAGAGATATGGGAGCGGTTCATCACGAAATTGAATTAGCAGTACTTATTGGTCAGCCACTTAAGCAAGCTAATGAAGATAGAGTTGATCGTGCAATTGCGGGTTTCGGTATTGGTCTTGACCTGACATTACGTGATTTACAAGGTAAATTGAAAAAAGCAGGGCAACCGTGGGAAAAAAGTAAAGCGTTTGATGGCTCAGCACCTTTATCTGGTTTTATCCCTGTCAATTCATTTGGCGATCCGCAAAATGCAGACTTAATGTTACGTGTTAATGGCGAGATTCGTCAGCAGGGTAACAGTCGTGATATGCTAACGCCTGTTTTACCCCTTATCAGCTATATGTCGCGCTTTTTCACCTTACGTCCTGGTGATGTGATTTTAACGGGGACACCAGAAGGTGTGGGTCCTCTTGAATCAGGTGATATGTTGGTATTAAGCGTTAATGAACATCAGCTGACAACACGGGTTATTTAATTCGTATTAGATGAGCAATAAGGTAATAACGTAGAGATGACACAGGCTTTTTGGCAGACTAAAACATTAGATGAAATGAGTGATGAGGAGTGGGAATCGCTCTGTGACGGGTGTGGACAATGCTGTTTACACAAGTTAATGGATGATGATACTGACGAGATATACTTTACCAATGTCGCTTGTAATCAGCTAAATATTAAAACCTGCCAATGTAGTAATTACGAAGATCGTTTCCGTTATGAGCCAGATTGTATAAAGCTTACGCGGTATAATTTACCAACATTTGAGTGGTTACCAATGACTTGTGCGTATCGTCTGTTAGCTGAGGGCAAAGCGTTACAAAGTTGGCATCCTTTAATTGCTGGTAATAAAGCAAGAATGCACCAAGACAACATTTCAGTAAGATATATTGCGGTGCCAGAAACGGAAGTTGAAGATTGGGAAGATCATATTCTTAATCGTCCGAAGGGACGTGGTTAATTTCTTATTTTTATGAAAAAGGTCACTCAATGGGGTGACCTTTTTCAATATAGTTAATAACTATAGTTAGCGGCTCTCAAAGTTAATAAGCTGGTGGCGCTGATTAAAAAACTTCTTATAGGTTAAATAGCAAGCAATAATGGTTGAAATACTGGCTGTTGCCATCAACATAAAAGTCACCATAATTTGATATTTAACGGCTTGTAATGGATCAACACCAGCAAAAATAAGTCCTGACATCATGCCTGGTAAACTTACAATACCCACAGTTTTCGCCGCATCAACGGTCGGAATTAATGAAGATTTAATGCTATCTCGAATAATACTCATTGAGGCTAGTTTAGGTGTAGCACCAAGACTTAACATTTCTTGCAATTGCTGTTGTTGATTTTGAAAACGTTGACCCAAATTATTATAACAGAGCCCTGTTGCTATCATGGCATTACCGGCAATCATCCCTGTAATAGGAATAATTTGAATTGGGGTAAAAGCAATTGAACTGGTGAGTAATAAAATCGCTAAAGTTAATAATGCCCCTGTTGTAATAGCAGTAAAAGAGATCAGAAAAATATCTTTAACGTATTTACTTCGCTTTTTGGCATTATAAGCTGCGTTATAGCAGATAAATAACACCATTAAGAAGGTGAGTATAAAATGGTCGACATGGAAAATATAGGTCAAGACATAGCCAACAATTAAGAGTTGAATAATGGCTCTTGCTGTACTCCAAATAATGTCTTTTTCTAAAGCTAGTTTTTCTTTGCGACTAATAAAAATAGCCACGAGAACTAATAAAAGCGAGAAAATCAGAGATTCATTGCTTATCGTATGTTCGTTCATAATATTATGTTCGCTCATAACAAAAGGGTGGCTGATAAAGAAATAAAAAATCAGACATCATTGTGAGAAGATAATGAGATCACATCATCAGCATGTTTTATTTCATTTTGATCGTGCGTGACCCATAACACGGCGAGATTTTGATCTTTAACGTAGTGGTGAATAATATCATTCACTTTTGTTTTGTTGTTTTCATCTAATGCACTTGTGATCTCATCAAGTAATAAGATTTTTGGCATAAATTGTAGATTTCTTATCAGTGAAATACGTTGTTTTTCACCCCCTGAAAGTTCATTAATTCCTTTTTTCATAATCGATTCAGGTAAACAAAAATAATCCAAATCATGTGCCAGTTTCTTATCATCCACTGGGAGTTTTCGTAAGAAATAAGGAAATTTAAGGTTATCGTAAACAGTCTCACCAAATAACATGGGGGTTTGGGTACAATAAGAAACCTGTTGGCGATATTCTTCGGGGGACAACGTTAAATAGTCTTTATTTTCAAAGAAAATTGAACCACTTGTGGGTGATAGTAGTGAAGCGACAATCTTGAGTAAGGTACTTTTACCACAACCTGAGGGGCCTGTGATAAGTTTAAATTCAGAAGGTTGAAGTTCAAAATTGATATTGTCGAGGATAGTTTTGTTATCAATTCGATAACTTACTTTATCAAGACGTAAAAGTGAAGTCGTACTTTCCATTCTTATCCCAAACTTAAAAAAGAAAATAATTATCATTATATAGAATTAACGATATAAAGATCCTGCTTTAAATCAGTTAGTAAGCAGTTCTATTACTCTTTCAGTATAGGAGAATGGGAATGTAAGCCAACATAAAAGATAAATTTATTTCGTGTATTGCGTATACCATTGTTGTATATCATTAATTATTTTATTCGTTAAACGCTCACCTTGTTCATTATAAAACCCATGATCTAATTTCTCATATTTAATAAACTTCACATTAGGCTGATTAATATCTCGGTTTAGTTGATAAAATGCATCAACAAACACATTATTTTTAATGCTGTTACAGTCAGAGCCTTGCATTAATACTAATAGAGTTTGATTTTTTTCAGCTCTTTTATCCATGTAATAGCTAATTTCACTGCCATCTTTCCGTGGGAGTAGATGTGTTGATATTTCTGCATAACTTGCAAAAGAAGGAAGTAAAAAAGCAGAGAGTAAAAATAGAAGCGAAGTGCGCATGATCACCTTATTTGTTTTTGTAGGGATGTAATAAGAAATTTTTCAATAATTAGTAAACAGCTGACTTAGTGAATTATTTATTGTACAGAAAAAAGCGATAAAACAGTTATCGCACAGTAGCCTTTATAAAATGAATCTACTCTTAATAAAATAGCCTGAAAACTCAGGCTATTTAAAGATCATTAATGAATAGGAACAAAATAATCAATTTCTAAGGTTTTGGGTAATTCCATTAAATCAATATTAGTTTCTATACTGACGTATCTTTCAATATCAGCGCCTAAGCGACGACATAAACCTAATGCGGGCAGGGTATAAAAATAAATTTTCATCGCAAATTGTTTATATTCTTCCAGCGTTCCTTTAAATTGGAATCTGACATAACGTCCTGCCTCAATCACTCTTTTTCTAAAACCGCTGGTTTTTGTAAAATGATCTAAGCTATTTAACCCAATTTCATAATCAATCTGGATTTTATTTTTACGTAATGTGTTTGGTTGGTATGAGATAAGCACAGTACTCTCTGTAAAATTTTTGTCCGTATACAGTAAAAAATCATTCCAAAATTGGTGACGTATATCTTCGTGCAATTTACCTATATCTTCGATAGAACAAAAATATTGATATTGCATCCCATAAACATAACTTTCAGGTAACTCCATAATTTTAGGAATAGGTAAATCAACAACATCAAAATTGATTGGTGGCTGAAAATTATTGCCACAAAGATTATCAAGTTTACGGTATTCTGTAGGTGTGACACCAAATGTGGCTTTAAAACGACGTGTAAATGATTGCTGAGAATCAAACTGATAACGTAATGCTACAGTCAGAATAGGCAATTTGGTTAAACGTAATTCTGTCGCTGCTTTTGTTAAGCGTCTTCCTCGAATATACGAAGCTAGTGTTAATCCTGTTGCTTGCTTAAATACGCGTTGTAAGTGCCATTTGGTATAACCGGAACGGATCGCAACATCATCAAGTAGCAACGGTTTTTCTAAATTCACCTCAATCCAGAGAAGAAGTTCTTTGATAATTTCTATATTAAAAGAGGATAAGGTATTTGAGGGGATAAGCCCATTGTACTGAGATGACATGATAATTTCCTGAAAATATTTTGTTCAGTTTACACGAAACTGATACCCATATATTATTACATACTTATGGTATGTATTTAGGGTTTTATCATGGAAATAAAATCACGGCAACAAGAGAATTCAGAACAAACGCGTTCTGCATTACGTGAAGCCGCACAAGAACTATTTATAAATCAGAACTATTGTGATGTTTCCGTTAATGAAATATCACGTCACGCAAGAGTAACTAAAGGGGCTTTCTATCACCACTTTAGTAATAAAAAAGCGCTATTAAAAGAGTGCTACCTTTTTCAGGTTGATAAAGTCGTCGAAAAACTCGTTCAAATTCCTACCTATGATGATCAGTGGCAAGAGTTAGAAGTTATTTTTAGTGTTTGTGTTGATCATATTTATCAACATAAAGATAAGCTTATTCCTTTACAAGAAATAATTTCGGTTCTAGGTTGGAAGGAATGGGATGCGATTGATTCACAAATTCTTATTCCTCGAATTAAAAAATGTGTAGATGTTCTCTATGAACAACAAGAAATTTGTACTTATTCTTCTGATATTGTTGTGAATTTGATTTATGGATTTATCACGCATATTACGATTAATTTAAAGAATGAAGCTACATTACCTGAAAATGCTTGTAAGGACTTTAAAACGATATTTTCTGATTTTTTGATGGGGATAAAACAATCTTCGTTAAATGCGAAAAACCATCAATAGCACAAACATAATGATAGATGCGATGTAAATTGGATAAAAATAAATAGAGCAAAGGATCAGAATATTATGACAATAGAAGTACCTAAGAGTCATTTCACAGCAACGGGCGTTGTATTCGATGGACAGGGCAAATTCCTTCTTCATTTACATTCTAAAATAGGCTGTTGGTTACCACCTGGTGGTCATATAGAAGAAAATGAAGAGCCACAAGATGCAGTATTAAGAGAAATAGAAGAAGAAACAGGTTTATTGTGTGAGTGTCTTTGTTACCAACCTGAATTTAGCCTTAACCTAAATAACGATGATGTTATTGAGCTTGTAAAACCTCTCGCCATTTTAAAAGAACCCATTCACGATAAAAAACAAGGGTTTCATTATCACATCGATATGATTTATCTTTGCAAACCGTTAAAAAATAGCCAATTAACAAATAAATCTTTCCAATGGCTTTCTTTGGAAGAGGTTAAAAAAAGAAAAACGCCATTAAATGTGATAAGACTTATTGAACTAACTGAAAAACTATTAATAAAAAAAATTATTTAAATTTCTTAATAAAACTAAATGGCTCATAATAAATAAACAATTAAAGCGGTTTTTAGAAACTGCTTTATTATTATTGGAAATAAAAAATTTTAAAACTCACTATAAATTAATATTAGAATTAAATAAATTAATGTTAATAAGTAGATATACCTATTAAAGCTTAAGATAAAATATACAAATAAAATTATAAAAACTAAAAAATAATTAATAAATTATCTTTTTCTGAGTGAAATCACCTTCATCGCGGGATATTATGTGAGTAATTTGTCTATGGATGGATAAAATAATTGTTTATTTCATAAGTGAAAAATGGTTTTCACTGTACTCTAAAGTTTTCCCTCATTATTACCGACATTATAAACGAAGGCAGATCCTACGAGCCTTTATATTCTAATGAATAAATTTTAGCCTTATTTTATTTACACTAGGGAATATGCTCTTTGTCAGAGAAAAAGAGTGCATTCTGATATCTTACAAATGTACAGATAAAAAATTCTGTATATTTTGATGGAATATGACCATGTTTAAAAATATCAGTATAGAAAAGACCGTTAAGGTCATGCTGGCCATTTTATTTGCGTTGATTATGAGCATTATTTATTTTAGTTATGATGCTTCCACTCGATCTTATAATAATTTCGTTTCATCAAATAGCCTAAGTCAGCAAATGTTACTTATGGGCAAAGCGCGATATCAAATGGCCGTGATCAGGGCAAATATTAATGGTTTAGATGGGCAATTAAGGGTTAATGAAAAACCATCCGCAAAATATTTTCATCAAACAGCCGAGTATATTGAAATAACCCGCGAAGAGATCCACCGTTGGGCAGATACGGAAAAACTCACCTTAGAGGGGCGAAAATTAGCTGATGATATGACGAAGCGTTTTGATGAACTGCTTGATATTTTCACCGGTGCACTCGATAGACTGCGTAAAGGTGAGCTAACAACACACTCGGCCAGTGCTAAAATGGACGAGTTAAATGATATTACTATGAAATATTATGCGGTTGCTAATGGTATTGAAAATAGTTATATCGATATTGCAAAAACATCTCAAGAACGCTTGATGATGGTGTCAATTTCTACTGGTACTATCGTTATTCTCTTATTTATCTTTATATTGCGTTGGTTTTCCCATACATTTATTAGCAATATTAGAGTGTTAATCAATATCTTTAGTAAAATGAGCCAAGGCGATTTAAGTATGCGTGTAGAGAATCACGGTACTAATGAATTTGGTCTGTTATTCAATGAAATGAATAAGATGAAGAATTCATTAAGCCATATGATTTCTTCCGTAAAGAATGCCGTTAATACCATTAGTATTAGTGCAAGCGAAATCGCGACAGGAAATACCGATTTATCTTCCCGTACTGAAGAGCAGGCTAGTGCATTACAAGAAACGGTTGCGAGCATGGAGCAAATTAAAACAACTGTTGAAAAAAATGCGGATAATTCACGAGAAGCAAGCAAATTAGCACTAACAGCAACGGCATCTGCTCAAAATGGTGAAAATGTGATGGACAGTGTGGTTGAGACTATGCATTCAATCTCTGAAAGTGCGAAGAAAATTGCAGATATCAATGACATTATTAACAGCATTGCTAATCAAACGAATATTTTGTCATTGAATGCGGCAGTTGAAGCGGCAAGAGCGGGGGAGCAAGGTCGTGGATTTACCGTTGTCGCATCTGAAGTGCGCAATTTAGCCAGTCGTAGTGCGGAAGCTGCGAAAGAGATCAATGAGTTGATTACGCACTCTGTTAATAAAGTGAATGTTGGTTCGCAGCAGGTTGCGCAAGCTGGACGTTCAATGTCAGAGATCGTTACGACAATTAATCAGGTGAATGACTTTATGCAACAGATTGCTCTTGCTTCTAATGAGCAGAGTATGGGCATAAATCAAATTGCGTTAGCCGTCAGTGAAATGGATACAGTTACTCAGCAAAATGCAGCATTAGTTGAAGAATCAGCGGCTATCACAGCGAATATGGATGATGAAGCTCATCAATTAGCTAAATTGGTTTCACAATTTAAAGTAGATGAAGAGAAAGAAGTCCTTTCACGTTTTGATTCAATGCAATCAACAGAAGCTATCGATATTCAAGAAAAATAAGTGTTGTATCGATAATAAATAAAATAAGCCCCTTTGGCTAAATAATGCGAAAGGGGCTTATTATGATTTTTATTCTTAATATTTAGAACTAAGCTTTTATCTGATTAACGCACTCAATGCCTGAAGCAACTTCTTTAATGTTGTGCAGTGTCGTTTCACTAATACTAATTAAGGCTTCTTCTGTTAAGAAGGCCTGATGTCCCGTGAACAACACGTTATGACAAGAAGAAAGACGACGAAAAATATCATCTTGGATCACGTCATTTGATTTATCTTCAAAGAAAAGATCGCGTTCATTTTCATAAACGTCCATTCCCAATGCACCAATTTTGCCTTGTTTCAATGCATTAATTGCAGCTGCAGAGTCAATCAATGCACCACGACTAGTGTTAATAATCATTACACCATCTTTCATTTGTGTAAAAGCAGTTTCATTTAATAGATGATGATTATCTGCGGTTAATGGGCAATGTAATGAAATGACATGAGAATTTTTGTAAATTGTTGCTAAATCGACATATTCGGCACCTAAATCCAGTACTGCTTGATTTGGATAAGGATCATAGGCTAGTAATTTCATGCCGAAGCCTTTTAATATGCGTAATGTCGCTAATCCTATTTTACCTGTACCAATAATACCGGCAGTGCGATTATGCATATTAAAGCCAGTTAAGCCTTCTAATGAGAAGTTAGCATCACGAGTACGTTGATAGGCTCTGTGTATACGACGATTAAGTGATAGCATCATGCCAACAGCATGTTCTGCAATAGCTTCTGGCGAGTAAGCAGGGACACGGACAACTGTTATGCCTAATTCAGTGGCAGCTTCTAAGTCAACGTTATTGAATCCTGCACAGCGTAATGCGAGGATACGTATATTAAGGCTAGCAAGTTCTTGTAAAACCACACGATTCGCATCGTCATTGACGAAAATACAGACAGCATCAGCGCCAACGGCATTTTTTGCGGTTTGTTCTGTTAAATTAAAATCGAAATATTCAATATCATAATGATATCCATTATGTTGATTGACCCATTCCATGTGCTTACGATCATAATGTTTAGTACTATAGGAAACGATTTTCATTCAGTCTTCTCTACTCTCGATTAAATTTTTATTCAGAGACTGGAAAAACAAGAATTATCCAGCCCCAATATGAAAGAAATTAATACTATCATTATAAACAATTTAACGAGGTAATTGGATGATTCAGGTTTGTTTAAAAGGAATATGATGTGTTGTTAAGAAAAACAATCAAATGGACAGGGATGATACTACTAGGCACAGGTCTAATAGGCACTGCTTTATGGGTATCTATTCCTCGTTGGTTGCCAGTTGTTGCCGATTATTACTTACCTGAAGGTGTAACACTTTCTTTATCACGGCCCAAGTTACAGCGTATGGGTGTTTCAGTTGACAATATCGCATTAAAGACAGATAGCTGCACTTTAGCTAATATTGATAACTTCGCGTTCTCTTATCAAAAAGAGCAGATTGATAAACTTCAATTTAATAGCCAGCAACTTGCCATTGATGAAAAATGTTTTTCAATGATCCCTACAAGTAAGCAAGAAGAAACGGCAACTATTCCTCTTGAGATAAATTCACTACTAACCTCAATACCTCATTTATCTGTCAATATCGACAATGTGCTTTTAAAAGAAAATAGCCGTTACCAAGGTGAGTTACAGCTAAAAACCCAAAATAATGGGCGTTTAATTTCTTACCAAGGAAAAAATGCTCAACTTGCTATTTTTATTAGAGATAATAAGTGGCTTGATATTAAACAACTTAAAGTGAATTTACCTGATGACAATAATATTGAACTTGCTGCTGAAATAGCGCTTCCTCTGGATATTGCGTCATTACCTGAAAAAGGAACCATTAATGCCACGCTATTAGCTTCTCAATATGCTCATCCTTTAGTTTTTATTCTTGAATGGATAGGACAATCGGGCACTATTTCAGTTGCTGAACAAGGTGGTGGTCACGCATTGGCTTTATTACCATGGACAGTCACATCTGAAACTATTGTTATTGAGCAAGGCCGTTGGGAATGGTTTGGATTAGACCAACCTTTGCGAGGCGGTATAAATATTAATATTGCTCAATGGCAAAAAGGATTGACGGATTTAAGATTAACTGCACGATTAAACGTGATGACAGAAGGTAAAGCGGGGAAAGGAAACTTAGTGATATCGATCCCTGAAACGGCTGTTAATTGGTTAGATGCTCAAATCCCTATTCAAATCACAGGTATTATTAATAAAGAGTTAATGCAAGCTAGTGCACAATTGCCAGTTAAAGTTACTGGTATGTTGACTAATCCTACTATTGAATTTCAATCTGGTTCTTTATTTCGTTTTAAAGGACCAGTCACTGAAACGCTCACTGTCACTGATGCTCGTTTACCTTTAGCTGGAACCACTCTTTCATCAAAAGGTTTTAATGGGCGTTTAAATGCGATAGTTGTTGCCCAAGATAGTATTTGGGGGGATTATCGCATTCATTTTCAAGGTAAAGCCAGTGACTTTTTACCTGATAATGGAACTTGGCAATGGCGCTATTGGGGGGATGGAAATTTACTACCATTAAAAGCGCGTTGGGATATTGCAGGGACAGGTTATTGGGCTGATAAATTAGTGAGTTTTGAAAAACTCAACACAGGTTTTGATGTTTTAAAATATCAACATACTGTAATGACGGCACCACGATTATCTTTGCTGAGCCCATTTCATTGGAACAGAGATGATAAAACCTCGACATTTAATGGAAAGCTAAAGTTAACGAGTCAGCGCATTGATTTTCCTGCTGGTGGTTTTTTAGATAAGACAGATTTTATTGCTACGGTTAATGGTGAATCACCTTTTAATTTTAATGTAAAAGGTGAGCTAAGTGCTAAACCCAACATAGGACCAATTGCAATTAATACTCGTTGGGATGGTGCAAGATTAAGAGGTAAAATGCGTTGGCCGTTACAACCAATTAATGTTTTTCAATCACTTATCCCCACAGATTTAGGAATTACTCTTGATAAAGGTGAACTCTACACTCAAGCAGATTTTTCTATTGCACCAGAACAAGGACTTGTTGCTGGTGGACATCTTGTTGTTAAACAAGGTGGAATGTGGCTTAAAGATGGAGTTTTAGAAGGGTTAGAATTTATTTTACCTTGGCGTTTAAACGGTGATGAATGGCAACTTGGTGTAAAAGAGCCTGTTCAGTTACGAATAAAGCATGTTAATAATCTTTTTGAAATGACCGATATTACAGCCGATCTTCAAGGTTTTTATCCAGCAACTGAAAGTAAGCCATTAGTCTTATCTAACGTTAATGTAGCAATGTTGGATGGAACACTATCTTTAGCAAAATTAGCAATACCACAACATGATGCAGCGATTATTTCTATTGATAACATTCAATTAAGTCATCTGTTTACTTTATTAAAAGTGACTCAGTTTGCTGCATCGGGTAAAGTTAGTGGTGAATTTCCATTTTTTATTAACAATAATCAATGGATTATTAAAGATGGTTGGCTGGCTAATTCATCTTATTTAACATTAAGACTTGATAAAGATTTTGTTGATTCAATCGATGATAATAACATGTCAGCTGGTGTGGCTATGGCATGGTTGCGTTATCTAGAAATCAGTCGTTCTTGGACTCGAGTGAATTTAAGTAATTTAGGTGAGTTAGTGCTAGAGGCTGAGATTCAAGGAACAAATCCCCTTGAAGATAAGCGTCGTCAGGTTAATTTCAATTATCGGCATGAAGAAAATGTCTTTCAATTATGGCGAAGTTTACGATTTGGTTCACAATTGGAAGAGTGGTTAGAAAAAAGCTTATCAGATTTAGGGAGTGAGTCAGAGTGAAACCATTATTCTTAAAAAATCTATTTTTATTCACGATCATGGCAATGGGAATATCAATTTTAACCGGATGTATTCGACTAGAAGTCGCAACACCTGATAAACCGATAAATATTAATATGAATGTAAAAATCGAACATGAAATTAATGTAAAAATAGATAGACAAGTAGAAGATCTCTTAAAAAATAACAGCGCCATTTTTTAAAGGATAAATGATGAATTATAAAAAATATCTCTTAAGCTTTGGTTTAATGATAGCTTTAACGAGTGTTAATGCCATAGCATTGACGCTTGATGAAGCGAGAGCACAAGGGTTAGTAGGAGAGACCTTTAGTGGCTATATTGAGCTTGTGCAGACAAACAACAAACAAGCTCAACAACTTGTTGATGAGATAAATCAAGCTAGAAAAGCAAAATATGCTGAAATTGCCAAAACCAATCAAATAACACCCGATTCTGTTGCTCGTCTTGCAGGTGAAAAATTAGTCGCAAGAGCTAATGAAGGTGAGTTTGTAAAAGGAATTAATGGGCAGTGGATTAAGAAATAATATCCACTACCCAAGTAGCGTGGTAATAAAAGGGAGACTAAATTATTATATTAGCATTGATATATTGATGATATCTATTATTACTTTATTATTTTAGTCTTCGTGATCACTTATATCTATCAATTTATCTGATTCGATAATTTGATTGTTCGCTTCTATAGTAAAACTAATATGAGTACTTAACTTTCCTGGCATTGGTGGACGAGCATCTTTTTTCACATAATTTACTGAAAAATAAAAATGTGCTTCATTATGTTCATCAATAATTTTAGTGAATATATTTTTATTGTTTAAATTAATGGGGTTATCTTCATCATCAAACAATTGAAATGTAATATTATCACTTGCTGTAGGACCTGTAGCATGATTGATAAGGTAGCCATTATTAAAATCAATATTTTTATTATCAATACTTACGGTTATTTCAGTGTTATTTTCCGAACAATTTTCAAACGATAGCATAATCATTTCACTATAGTCCTTATCAGCTAATGTTCCTGAAAAGTCATCAGTATGTATATCATCAAGTGTAGTAGTATAAGGTATGGAAATATCACAGCTTACTGTCGGTGGTAAACTTCCTCTTCTATTATCAGATAAAGCAATAAAAGGGAAGTATAGTAATAATAGCGGAATTAAAAGAGTTATATTTATTGATTTCATAGAAATACCTTACATAAATATACAAGAATAAAAATTATTCATTATTGGCAATCAACTTGTTTCTTAATAAGTGAATTGTTTTTACTTTCATTTTTTATGTTATAACGGAAAAAACATTGTTGCTTCTCTGTATTTCCCCATTTTACTTGTACCGTTCCGGTTTCTTTTATTCCTGAGAGGAATATTCTATTATGGTCATAGACAAAATCACTAGAAATGAGATTATTATTGTCATCAAATACCATTACATTGGCAGCAAAGGGGATAGGTGTATTTGAGATAAATAAAACATTATAGCCCATATTTAGAGGGAAATTGATTTTTGCTACCGCACCTAATGTGGGAACAATAGTTTTACTTTGAGTTTTAGTATTACTAAACTCAGGTAACGAACTTATGTTTAGTCCAATAGTATTTTTACGATATGGCATGATGTACGGTAATATTAAATTACCGTTATTGTCTGTAGTGGCTTGTGAAGAACGATTAGTTTTAATTCCAGCAATGCCATTCGTATTTACAATAGCAAAAGTATTACCTAAATTAGGTGCCAACGTTATTCCACTTTGATGTATAACTATCGCACCATTAACTCCTAACCTTAAAAAGGTGTTATTAGGTGAGTTAGTTGTATTAATAGAATAAGATTGGTATTTCCCTCTATATTGAGCATTTACTGAGGTATGATGGTTAACATTCGGGTTGCTAAAATCCCGTTGATAATTAATAGAATAGCCTAAGCGATAGTGTTCTAGTAAACTCCCACCTATAGTTGTACTATTTATATAATTTTTATTATTTGAATGATAATTAAATTGATTGTTTATCCAATGATAAGAATGAGATTTACTTATTAATGGAATGCTAAAATTTAAAGAAAAATGGTTGTCATTATAATATTTTTCATTTTTATATTGATATTTTATACTATAATTCATTTTTTTTATAGAAGATGATAGAGAAGTATTGATTGTAAAGTCATTTTTTCTTTCGGTAAAAGAATCTTGATGGTAACCAATAGAAAATCTCCCAAAAGATCCAATCGGTTGAAAAAGAGAAATTGTATAGCTATTTTTTATTTTGTCTTTTTGATTTTTTCTAAAGCTAACACTATCAGATTTTATTGATTGATAATAGCTAGAAGATATATTTAAAGAAGTACCAGTATTGTTCCAGCGTTTATGGTAGCGCAATTGATATTTTAATAGGTTATTATAGTTAAAATAACTAATGTCGCTCGCTAATCCCCCCCAATGACCTAAATCTAATGATAATCCTGAAAAGAAAGTATTGCTATTCAGCTTCTTTCTAATTGCACCATAAGCGGTTATTTTTTGATTAATGCCATAAGAGAACTCACCCAGTAAAAAAATAGGTTTATTATTTTGATTATCAAACTGGTTATATCTATCATAAGAATATCCAGAAATAAAATTATATTGATAGCGACCTTTTTTTAGCTGGTTTGGCATTGTAGTAAAGTAATGCGTACTTTTTCTTATACGTCCATCAGCCTCTTTTATTTCTAATACTAATTCATTGCTACCTATAACAGGTAGATCATTTAAAATAAAAGGCCCAGGAGGAACAATAGTTTCATAAATGATTCTTCCTTGTTGTTTCACTTTAATTTCAGCATGAGATTCTGCAATCTCTTCTATGATAGGACTATTCATATAGAGGTCATTACCAGAGAGTAAATTACTAGATATAAGTTGAAATCCAATTAATTTATCTGTTGATAACATTCTACTGGTTGGTCGAAATTCCCCCACATTAAGCGTTGCTAACAGCGTATTTAATTGGCGATAAGCGTATAATGAGTATAGCTTAAATTGCTGTTTCTTATCCGTGTGATGATAATAACTTTTACTACGCAATCGCCAAGCACCTAAGTTAGCACCTGAGTTAAAATTGATTTTGTGTTCTATCTTATTTTGATTGTTATATTTACCAAAATAAGAATACGAGCTAAATAAAGCAGGGACACCATCATCCCATAAAATTTGGCTAGCTAGATTATTTTTTTTATTATTTAAGGCTTTTTGTGGAATAGTTAAATATAATGATTGTGAAGAAAAATCATACTTAAAATCAATATTATAATTGCTTAATAACAAATCAGAATTTAAATCAATAGGAATATTATAAAAAGATACGTCAATATCCAAATGAATTAAATCATTAATATTAATTCTTGGTGTTAATATACCTTCTCTATTTTCATAATATAAAATAATAGTTTCTTTTTTCTTTTTGTTGATATAAATATTTGTTGAGTAATAGCCATCAGGATGTTCATTATTTAATAACTTGTCGATGGTTTTATTATCAATATTTGGCAATACACTTTGATATAGAGGATGAATATTATTGTTAGCAATAGCAAAGAAAGGGTATGCATTTAATATCAATAGCAAAGATGTTTTTAGCCTAAAATTTATCTTACTCATAAACAAGTTCCTTTGGGGTTGCAATGATAGTCTGCTCGTACTCATCGACTCTCTTCCAATGTACTTTTTTATCTTTAATATTTTTAGTTATTTTTTTATTTTTTATACTGTAATCTTTAAATGGTGATATAGTTATTCGCTCATTTAATATATCAATGCCATCTATCTTTGCCTCTGCTATGGTAATAAAATAAGGAGTGGGGTTGTTTATTTTAATAAAATTGTCATCATTAATAAAAAAATTAATATCTTTATTATGGTTTTTATCAATAATATTATTAGGTGTATAGAAAAGATTATATATTGAGTTTAAAGAGATAAGAAGCAGGTTTTTATCAGCCATCTCATCATCTATAACTGGAACTAATTTTATATTTACTCTATATACAGTTTCTTTGTTGATTTCTTTTATATCATCCGTTTTAATAATTTTTAATGTGAAATTTTCATTGGGTGGTAGTTTTATTAAACTAGGAGATATAATAAATGGCGCCTCACTATTATCTTCTTTGTTATAGTGTGATACCCAACTTTGAATAATATAGCTTTCTTTTTCGCTTTTATTTTTTATATCAAATAGAATTTCCTTATCTTGTTCTTTATAAAAAAATCTATCCTTATTAATTTGAATAGCAGCATAAGATGAGAATGTAAAGACAAAGGATATTATATAAATAATGTATTTTTTAATCATATATTTTTTAATTAACCATTAGCTAAGTTGTTTATTTTATTAATCCATAAATAAAAAGCCGGTATTTCCCCGGCTTTTTATTTAGTTAATAATTAAAGCAGAATTATATTTAATTTTGGCCTTTTTTAGTGGATATCATCAGTGACATAAGCATCAAGAGATAAGCTAGCATTGAAAGCACCTGCGGTAATAGCATCATCCACCGATTCTGGTTTATCATATTTTAATGAAAATACTAAGCTACCATTATCACCGACAACATCCGAAGTAAATGTACGTTGTTCATTATTACCATTAAGTGGAATGGTTTCACCTTCAACATTTAATAATGCTACTCGAGCATTGGTATCATTTACTTTCTCACCACTATTCACTAAATGAGTACTGGCTTGTCTTGCAATAACTACTTTAACTTTTTTAGGTATATCTATATTAGAACAGCCAGTAAAATTTACATTAAACTGTTTCTCAGGAGTATTTTCAAAAGAATTAATGTAAGCATTCTGTAATTGAATTGCAGCAATAGGTTCAACGGTACAAGTTAGGTTATCTTGAAGGACTCTGCCGCTGATAGTTATATTTTGACTACCAAGGGTAATCTCTTGTGCAATAGCTTGTGTTGATAAAGAAAGAGTAGACAGAATTAACAGTGAAAATAATGATTTTTTCATTTTAAAGTCCATTTAAATATTAAAATTAGTTACAAGTTTGCTCATAATTAAGAGCGAGATAATAATATTTATTTACGTAAAATTTGGCAAGTTATATGTAATTATAATTAATATTGTTTTATTAAATAATTAGCAAAGAATACTTTCTATGATAGGTGACTTAGATTTAAATTTCGAAGTATAGGTAAGGCGTGAAGGATTTATCTGTTGAGGATTTTTTTAAAAAAAAGTAGAGGTGTTTTTTTTATAATTGTATTTATAAATAAATAGCACCTTGATCAAGAATACTAATAAATATAGCTTTATTTTATCATTATTTCTTTATTAATAATTAAGCGAATTTATTTTTCTTCTTAATTATGTGACGGTTGTGCATATTTTTCGCCGATAACAGCACCTTCGATTAAAATAAATTGTACATTATTAATATCAATAAATAATAAAAACAGTGTTAGGAAAGGAACAATCAGATCAGAAGGTTGTTCTTTATAAAAACTGCCATGGTTGGTTAATCGTTCAAATATGCTATTCAAATTTATTGATTATATACATTTATGTAATAAGAAAATTCATCAACCCTTTATGTGCAAATTGGCTGTTGTGATATCATAACTACAATATTATTTGGTTAAATAAACCTCAAAAAGGATAGCAAAAGGTGGCATTATCATCTGCGGTGCTCTACAAAGAAATAGAGCAACTTTCGTTGCGGGATCAGCAACGATTAAAAAAACGTCTACGTGGCGTCGCTAAAATTAATAATGAAGAGTCTAAACAAGCGGTATTAAGTGCAATTAAAGACAATATTACCACAGCACAACAGATGATAATTCACCGTCGTGCTAATTGTCCTGAAATTACTTATCCAGAAAATCTTCCTGTTAGCCAAAAGAAAGGCGCTATTTATAATGCAATAAGAGATAACCAAGTCGTTATTATTGCAGGGGAAACCGGCTCAGGTAAAACAACACAAATCCCTAAAATTTGTCTTGAGTTAGGACGGGGGATCAAGGGTTTTATTGGACATACTCAGCCTCGTCGTTTAGCTGCACGTTCAGTGGCTGAACGTATCGCTCATGAATTAAAAAGCACGCTAGGAGGAGCTGTCGGTTATAAGGTTCGTTTTAGTGATCATGTCGGTGATAATACCCTCGTTAAGCTTATGACAGATGGTATTTTATTAGCTGAATTGCAACAAGATAAACTATTACTACAATATGACACTATCATTATTGATGAAGCCCATGAGCGTAGTTTAAATATTGACTTTATTCTTGGCTATTTAAAACAGCTATTACCTAAACGTCCTGATTTAAAAGTCATTATTACGTCAGCAACCATTGATCCTGAGCGCTTTTCTAAACACTTTAGTCAAGCTCCAATTATTGAAGTTTCTGGTAGAACTTATCCTGTTGAAGTGAGATATCGCCCAATTGGTGGAGATGAACTGGATAGCGATAAGGATATGACAGATGGGATTATCGATGCTATTGATGAATTAAGCAGAGAAAGTGCGGGTGATATTCTTATTTTTATGAGTGGTGAGCGAGAAATTCGCGATACTGCTGATGCTCTGAATAAACTACAACTTCGTCATACTGAAGTATTGCCTTTATTCGCTCGTTTATCTAATAGTGAACAAAATCGAATTTTTCATCCTCATAGTGGTAGGCGTATTATTTTAGCAACTAATGTTGCTGAAACTTCATTAACTGTACCGGGTATTAAATACGTTATTGATACCGGTTTTGCACGTATTAGTCGTTATAGTTATCGTACTAAAGTACAACGACTGCCAATAGAGCCTATTTCACAAGCGTCAGCAAATCAAAGAAAAGGGCGTTGTGGACGTGTTTCTGATGGTATTTGTATTCGCCTTTATTCAGAAGATGATTTTATTTCTCGTTCTGAATTTACTGATCCTGAAATATTAAGAACCAACCTTGCATCTGTTATTTTGCAAATGACGTCGATAGGGTTAGGTGATATTAGTGCTTTTCCATTTGTACAGCCACCTGATAAACGTAATATTCAAGATGGTGTTCGTTTATTAGAAGAGCTAGGTGCATTACAAGAGGGAACAGATAATAAAGGTGCTTATCGTTTAACCCCTATGGGAAAACAACTTGCACAACTTCCTATTGATCCTCGTTTAGCAAGAATGGTACTTGAAGCGCGTAAATATGGTGCTGTTAAAGAATTGATGGTCATTACTTCCGCACTTTCAATTCAAGATCCTCGTGAAAGACCGATGGATAAACAACAAGCTTCTGATGAGAAACATCGGCGATTCCAGAATAAAGATTCTGATTTCTTGTCTTTTTTAAACATGTGGGATTATTTAAAAACTCAACAAAAAGAATTGAGTCATTCTCAGTTTAGAAAACTGTGTCGCCAAGAGTTTTTAAATTTTATGCGTGTTCGAGAGTGGCAAGATGTTTATACGCAATTACGACAAGTTGTGAAAGAATTAGGTTTTCCTGTCAATAGTGAGCCAGCTGATTTTAGAAGTGTTCATGTTGCACTCCTAAGCGGTTTATTGTCGCATATTGGACAAAAAGATGCGGATAAACAAGAGTTCACGGGTGCAAGAAATGCTCGTTTTTCTATTTATCCAGGCTCAGGTCTATTCAAAAAACCACCTAAATGGACAATGGTGGCGGAGCTCGTTGAAACATCTCGTTTATGGGGGAGAATTGCAGCTCGGATTGAACCTGAGTGGATTGAACCTATTGCTGAACATTTGGTGAAACATCAGTATAGCGAACCTCATTGGTCAAAAGCGCAAGGCGCTGTAATGGCAAATGAAAAAGTGACCTTGTATGGTTTACCAATTGTTGCTTCTCGACCTATCAATTACAGCCAAATTGATCCGCTCTTATGTCGTGAGCTTTTTATCCGACATGCGTTAGTGGAGGGAGATTGGCAGACTCGTCATGCATTTTTCCGTGACAATTTAAAATTACGAACAGAAGTTGAAGAATTAGAGCATAAATCTCGTCGTCGAGATATTCTTGTTGATGATGAAACAATGTTTACTTTCTACGATCAACGAATACCTCAGGATGTTGTTTCGTCTCGACATTTTGATAAATGGTGGAAAGAGGCTCAAAGAGCATCACCTGATCTGCTTAACTTTGAAAAAAGTATGCTTATTAAAGATGATGCTAAACGTGTTAGCGCATTAGATTATCCAAATTATTGGCATCAAGATAATCTAAAATTACGTTTAACCTATCAATTTGAGCCGGGTACTGCGGCTGATGGTGTCACTGTTCATATACCATTACCTATTTTAAATCAGGTAAAAGACGAAGGCTTTGATTGGCAAATTCCAGGTATTCGTCATGAATTGATTGTGGCCTTAATTAAGTCATTACCAAAACCTATCCGTCGTAATTTTGTACCGGCACCTAACTATGCTTCTGCTTTTTTAGAGCGAGTACCCCAAGTTGAAGGCAATTTACTCGATAGACTTGAAAAAGAATTACGTCGTATGACGGGAGTGTCGGTTGATAGAGAGAGTTGGCAACTTGACCAAGTTGCTGATCACTTAAAAATGACATTCCGTGTTGTTGGTGATAAAAATAAAACGCTGGCAGAAAGTAAAGATCTCAATAAATTAAAAGAGAATTTAAAGGAAAAAGTGCAAGAAACATTATCAGCAGTAGCTGATGATGGTATTGAACAACATGGTTTACATATTTGGAGTTTTGGTGATTTACCTCAGCGTTATGAGCAGAAACGAGGTGGCTATTCAGTGAAGGCTTATCCGGCACTGGTTGATGAAAAAAACAGTGTAAGCATTAAGCTTTTTGAAACAGAATCTGAACAACAATTTTCGATGTGGGAAGGGGTAAGGCGATTACTATTATTAAATATTCCATCACCGATAAAATATCTACATGAGAAATTACCGAATAAAGCAAAACTTGGTCTTTACTTTAACCCTTATGGCAAAGTATTAGAGCTAATTGATGATTGTATTGCTTGTGGCGTTGATAAATTAATGGCGTCTTATGGTGGTTTAATTTGGCAAGAAGATGAATATCAAAAACTGCAAGAATATGTCAGATCTGAATTAAATGATGCAGTGGTTGAAATAGCAAAACAAGTTGAAGCGATTTTAACTCAAGTGTTTGCTATCAATAAACGTTTAAAAGGGCGGGTGGATATTAGCGTTGCTTTTGCATTATCTGATATTAAAGCTCAACTTGGTCAATTAGTTTTTCCTGGTTTTGTTACCTCGCATGGATGGAAACGTCTGGCGGATATTCCTCGTTATTTGAGTGCAATTGAAAAACGAATGGAAAAATTGGCCATTGATCCTAACCGTGATCGCGCTCAAATGAGTCGAGTTGAAAATGTTATTCAACAATGGCAACAGTGGTTAGGTAAGTTATCAGAGAAACAAAAACAGCAAGAAGAAGTGCAAAATATTCGTTGGATGATAGAGGAACTTAGAGTAAGTCTGTTTGCTCAGCAGATAGGTACACCATATCCAATATCAGATAAACGTATATTGCAGGCAATGGAACAAATGAGTTTTAACTAATTTAATAGTGAGATGTTTTTAGGCCCACGGGAACTTTATACTTCCTGTGGGTTTTTTATTATCTAGCTAATTAATAATTACCTACGAATTAGTTACAACATACTATGTATTCCATACTTTTTAAGTACCTAACCAACTGTATTAAAAATAACAGCTTAGCAGAAAAAATTTGATTTAGGTGGGATCTTGGGAAGTAAAGAATGATAAGAGTAGGAGAGGTACTGTTTCTCTAGTACCTCTCAGATTGTTTTTAGTAAATAATTAAGTAACCTAATGCAGGAATAGCGCCAAATAAGACAAGAGCTAACAGGATCTTTTCACTCAATAATAGCGGATTTTTGTCTTTATATTGTTTTCGTGTGTATAGAAATATCAGAATACCTGGTGCATACAAAACGACAGAGAGCAATAAATTAATAACACCTGATGCATAAAGTAGCCATAAACCATATAAACTTGCAGGTATAGCTATTAATAATAAAGCACGACTGCTGCGTGCGATTGCGACTTTAAATAAAAATGCACCGACAAGAAAGTAAGGGACAAGGATCATCTCTGATGCAATAGTCAGTAATGTATTGTAGTTACTTCCTGTCAACCAAATTAAAACTAAAGAGAATTGGACAGCACAATTGGTAAACCATAATGAAGATGAAGGAGCATCATTTTTATTCTGTTTTCCTAATTGTTTAGGGAATGAGTGATGCAAAGCAGCAATATACGGCACTTCTGCCGCCATGATAGTCCAGCTTAAATAAGCACCACATACAGAGAGAATAAGACCTGCTGCGATAATTATCTCGCCTATGCTACCAATAAGCTGAACCAGTAACGGCGCCATTGATGGGTTTTTCATCGTTGCTAATTCTGCTTGGCTAACTAAACCTTGCGATAATAAAGTGACAAGAATATAGATAATTAATGCGATAACAACGGCAAGTACTGTTGCTAAGCCAACATCACGACGATTTTTGGCTCTTGCGGAGACTACGACTGCACCTTCAATACCAATAAATACCCACAGTGTAATCAGCATGGTATTTTTGACTTGGTCCCAAACGGGGACTCCCATATTTACACCTTTAAAATCAAGAGTAAATATATCCATATTGAAAGCCAATAGAGCAACAATAATAAATAATCCTAAAGGAAGGAGTTTTGCCATTGTCGCCATTAAATTAATGCTGGCTGCAGTTTGAACACCACGTAAAACAAGAAAATGGACAACCCAAAGTAAAATTGATTCTCCAATTAATGCCTGCCATGTATTCCCATCACCAAAAATAACGTTCTCTGGTGTATCTGTAAAAAAACTAACGGCAGCAAAGACAATAACAAGATAAGAAACATTAGCGACAACTGCACAGACCCAATAACCCCATGCAGAACAAAAACCAATAAACTCACCAAATCCTTCTTTAGCGTAAGTGAAAATACCACCATCAAGATCAGGTCTAAGGCGAGAGAGAAGCAATAAAGACGTGGCAAGAAAGAGGATCCCAACACCCGTTATTACCCAGCCAATAATCAATGCAGCAGGGCTAGCAACTTCAGCCATATTTTGAGGCAAACTGAATACACCTGCACCAACCATTGAGCTTAATACTAACGCGGTGAGTGATATTAAGCCAAGTTTCTTATTCAAGGATAATTACCTACGTGATTAAAATTGTAAATAAATAGCGTATTTTCTTGTTTTTCGGTCAATAAATAGAATAAATATGAATATCTCAAATTTAAATAAAGATAAAAACACTAAAAAACAGCGAGATTTTACGGAGAGTTAACTTGGTTGTCTATGCATTAAATCATAAAAATTATGCACTTTTACAAAATGTAGTTTGTTTGATTATATTTTGAGTAAAAAAAACCTTGCATAAGCAAGGTTTTTTTAATTAGGGCATTTTATTACTTAAATAGGTCAGCAGTAATAGTGACTGTACCACCATCACTTTGCCATTCATTTGTAATATGGTAATACTTGGCACCTTTTGCGGCAGCACGTTTAGCAACCTGATAAGAAATTTCTGGTGAGTTTACAAAGTATCCGCTAAAGGTAATGGTATCAAAAGGATCCATTAACGCAGCGGCTGCTTTATTGACTTCTTGGATTTCAGTGCCATCAGGTAATGTTACAGTGTAACGACCACTTGCACCCGAAGTTTGTGTCTCAGCAAATGTACCTACGCTTCTATCAAAATCAGTGTTTGATGCAAGACCTGGCTTCTCAACTTTATTGGCAGCAGCTCCGCCTTCTGCAATAAGAGCGCGACCAGCATCAGAATCATAGGGAACAACCGCTTCTGGTGCTTGAATAGCGCGTTTAGGTGCATCTTTTTTGTAGATATAAGCGGTAACTTCTTGGTTGCCACCATCATTTGTCGATACATTACGTACAATAAAGAATGATGCAGCACCTTTTTTAGCAGCCGCTTTTGCAATTGCATCGTTAATATCAGGTGTTGTTGGGAAATAACCACGGATAGAAACAGTATCAAAGGGTTGTAACAGAATTGCTTCAGGTTTTGGTAATTCAGTTACGCCATGAAAAACACGATAGCTTTCTTCTTCTGCTTTTGGTGCATCTTTATGGTATAGATCAGCAGTAACACTCATGTTGCCACTATCACTGATATCATCTAGACCTTGAATATAGAAACCATCAGCACCGACTTTATCCGCACGACGAGAGACCGCGTCAGCGGCTTCATAAATAGCGTTAAAACGACCGATAACTGTAATTCTCTCAAATGGTTTTAGTTCTGCAGCTTGTTCGGGTGTTAATTCCTGAGCAGCCTGCGCAACAGTGATATTAGTTAAAGACAACATCGCTGCTGCGATGACTGAGGTTTTCAGCTTCATACAAAATCCTTCCGCCTTGCGCAATTAATATTGGTCATGTGCTGAACGTAGTGGTTTATCACATAGAGATTAATTATTACATGTAATAATAGCATTTGTCGCATTATTTTATTTAGTGAATCACCAAAGAGTCAAATGACCAGTATATGTTACCAGATATTTACCTGAATATAGTGAATAATTCATAAATATGCCTTTTCGACTAAAATGATCCAATTAAGTTCAATTTTAGCTTTACACAGATATAGATTATTGGTTTTATTTTCAGTAGGTTATTAGAGCTCCGATTAATGGCATGCATATTATTATTTTTAACATTTTTTTTGCATGAATGTGAAGTTAATGGAGAAATTTTAACAGATCTCTATGGATAAGAAGGGAAAATTATGCGAATTGGTATACCCAAAGAGCGACTTTCTAATGAAACAAGGGTTGCGGCAACACCTGCCACAGTAACTCAACTCATAAAATTAGGATTTACAGTCGCAATTGAAAATGGTGCTGGTATTGCTTCAAGTTTTGAAGATAACGCTTATCAGGAAGCTGGCGCTGAGATCCTCGACCTTCAAAATGTTTGGCAATCAGACATTATTTTAAAGGTAAATGCACCACTGGATAATGAAATTGAGTTACTACAAGATGGCGCGACATTGGTGAGCTTTATTTGGCCAGCTCAAAATGCGACATTGCTTGAAAAGTTGGCTAAAAAGAATATTAACGTTATGGCAATGGATAGTGTGCCACGTATTTCTCGTGCACAATCTCTCGATGCGTTAAGTTCTATGGCAAACATTGCAGGTTACCGTGCTGTTGTAGAAGCTGCACATGAATTCGGAAGATTCTTTACCGGACAAATTACTGCTGCTGGTAAAGTACCACCAGCTAAAGTGATGGTCATTGGTGCGGGTGTTGCTGGTCTTGCTGCTATCGGTGCCGCAGGTAGTCTTGGTGCTATTGTTCGTGCTTTTGATACTCGCCCTGAAGTTAAAGAGCAAGTTCAAAGTATGGGTGCTGAATTCCTTGAACTTGATTTTAAAGAAGAAGCGGGCAGTGGTGATGGTTATGCTAAAGTAATGTCAAAAGCATTTATTGATGCTGAAATGGCATTATTTGCAGAACAAGCAAAAGATGTTGATATCATCATTACAACCGCATTAATTCCAGGAAAACCCGCCCCTCGTTTAATTACGAAAGAGATGGTTGATTCAATGAAGCCGGGAAGTGTTGTCGTCGACCTTGCGGCTCAAAATGGTGGTAACTGTGAATATACCGTTCCTAATAAAATCTTTACGACAGAACACGGCGTAAAAATCATTGGTTACACTGACTTAGCCGCTCGTTTGCCTGCACAGTCATCTCAACTCTATGGCACTAACTTAGTTAACCTATTGAAATTATTGTGTAAAGAAAAAGACGGCAATATCAATATTGACTTTGATGATGTTGTTATTAGAGGAGTGACTGTTATTCGTGCTGGTGAAGTAACATGGCCAGCGCCACCTATTCAAGTTTCTGCACAACCTAAAGCCACTCCTGCTACAAAACCACAAGAGAAACCCGTTGCTAAACCTGTTTCATCTTGGAAAAAATACAGTTTATTAGCGGTAGCCTTCTTATTATTTGCATGGCTTGCAAATGTTGCACCGAAAGAGTTTTTATCTCACTTTACTGTATTCGCACTTTCTTGTGTTGTAGGGTATTACGTTGTTTGGAATGTAAGTCATTCATTGCATACGCCATTAATGTCAGTGACAAACGCAATCTCAGGCATTATCGTTGTTGGGGCTTTGCTCCAAATTGGTAGTGGTGGCTGGGTCAGCCTATTTTCGTTTATTGCGATATTGATTGCGAGTATTAATATTTTTGGTGGATTTACTGTTACTCAACGTATGTTGAAAATGTTCCGTAAAGGATAAGGGAGACAATTATGTCCAGCGGCGTTGTTACAGCGGCATATATTGTCGCCGCGATATTATTTATTTTCAGCCTTGCCGGCTTATCAAAACATGAAACCTCTAAACAAGGTAACTATTTTGGTATCGCAGGGATGGCAATTGCATTGTTCGCAACCATTTTCGGTCCTTATGCTGGTAATGTGGGTTGGATCATTATTGCAATGGTAATCGGTGCCGTTATTGGTATTCGTTTAGCTAAAAAAGTCGAAATGACTCAAATGCCAGAATTGGTCGCAATCTTACATAGCTTTGTAGGTTTAGCGGCGGTTTTAGTGGGTTTTAACAGTTATCTTGACCACAATACGGCAATGGATCCTGTCATGGTGAATATTCACCTAACAGAAGTTTTTTTAGGGATCTTCATTGGTGCGGTTACATTTACTGGTTCAATTGTCGCTTATGGTAAATTAAGCGGGAAAATGTCATCTAAACCGATGATGTTACCTAATCGTCATAAATTAAACCTTGCAGCTTTGGTTGTTTCTTTTTTATTGATGGTTTGGTTTGTTAAAACTGACAGTATTGGTTTACAAGTTTTCTTAATCATTGTCATGACCGTAATTGCCTTGGCTTTTGGTTGGCATTTAGTTGCATCGATTGGTGGTGCAGATATGCCAGTGGTTGTCTCGATGCTGAACTCTTATTCAGGATGGGCAGCAGCGGCAGCAGGCTTTATGTTGAGCAATGACTTGTTAATTGTAACAGGTGCATTAGTGGGTTCTTCAGGTGCTATCCTTTCTTATATTATGTGTAAGGCGATGAATCGTTCTTTTATTAGCGTAATAGCAGGCGGATTTGGTACTGATGGCTCAGCTTCAACAGAAGAAGGTGAAATGGGGGAGTACCGCGAAACAACCGCTGAAGAAGTGGCTGATATGTTGAAAAACTCAACCTCGGTTATTATTACACCAGGTTATGGAATGGCGGTTGCTCAAGCACAATACCCTGTGCATGATATTACGGAAAAATTACGTCAACGTGGTGTGAAAGTGCGTTTTGGTATTCACCCAGTAGCAGGGCGTTTACCGGGCCATATGAATGTGTTGTTAGCAGAAGCTAAAGTGCCTTATGATGTTGTATTAGAAATGGATGAAATCAATGATGATTTCTCCGACACTGATACGGTTTTGGTTATTGGCGCTAATGATACAGTAAACCCAGCAGCACAAGATGATCCAAATAGCCCAATTGCAGGCATGCCAGTATTAGAAGTGTGGAAAGCGCAGAATGTTATTGTGTTTAAACGCTCAATGAATACAGGTTATGCAGGTGTTCAAAATCCACTATTCTTTAAAGAGAATACACAAATGTTGTTTGGCGATGCTAAAGCCAGCGTGGATGCAATTTTAAAAGCGCTGTAGCTGTAATAGATACAGATAGCGAATAGCAAAAAGCCAGTCAAAATTTGACTGGCTTTTTTAGTATACAGAGTAATAAGTTTAATCGTGATCACTATCAACAGTAATAGGGCAGGTAAAACCATCAGGTTTAATGGCCAATAAATCACATTTGATATGGTCTATCAGTTGTTCTGCGGTATTCCCTAAGAAAGCCGCTGAAAGACCCGTTCTTCCTAAAATACCTAAAACAACAATACCCGCATTTAACTCTTCACAAACTTGAGGAATAACTTGTTCTGGTAATCCTTCTTTAACATGTGTCTTTTCTTCAGGGATGCCGAATTTCTGACGAAGTTCTTTCATCGCAATAAGATGCTGACCACGAAGTGCATTGTTATAAAGATTAGGATCAAAATCAGGTAACTCAATCGCTATATTGATAGGTGCAACAGGGTAAGCGCTGAGTAGATGAACATCAGGATCTTTTTGTATGCGATGAGACAAATCAGTTGTCAATTCAATCAGTTTTAAGTTAAGTGCATCATGATACGATTCTTCATTTGATAAATTGGCTGCCACGACAATTGTGCCATATTCAGGCCACTCTTTATCTTTGACCATCCAAACAGGGCAAGGGCATTTTCTAAGCAGTTGCCAGTCAAGGGGGGTAAAAATAAGCGAACCTAATTTGTCATGTTGGTGAGCCATTTTAATTAGCAAGTCATGTTGATGTGCAACGACTTCTTCAATAATTGCCTCATAAGGGCGATTATGCCAAATGACTTTTATATCAATCTCTATGCCAGCTTCAAGGTAATAGCGTGCTTGTTGTTTGATCCAAGCTGCCTTTTGGCTGATAACACCTTTACGCATTGCATTACGTTCATCGGGAGATAAAAGGGTTGTCATGTCATAAGAGAGATCATAAACAGGTAGAAAAGCTTTTATCCGCCCACCATTACGCTGAACGATATAGACAGCACGGCGAAGTGCTGGTTGGTCATCTTGGTTAGGATCAATGACAACGAGAAGGTTTTGATATTTTTCCATTGTAATATCCTCTTTAGGGCTGGATTTATCCATCTACAATTTAAAGATAACCCAAGAAGATAAAATGCAATAGCACAAAATAGAAAACGGGGCACAAATTTGTGTGCCCCGTTATAAAATTAGCGAGTGAAATGTAACAGATTAAACTTCAGCTGACGAAGGAAGTTTACCAGCTAGTTCACTTAATAACGTACTATCTTCAATAGTAATGTATTTGCCTTTAACGCTTAACATGCCACTTTTCTGGAAGCGACCCAGTAAGCGACTAATCGTTTCTACGGTTAAACCTAAGTAATTACCGATATCACCACGAGTCATGGTTAAGCGGAATTCACGAGGCGAAAAACCACGCTGTGCGAAACGACGAGAGAGGTTATAAATAAAAGCAGCCAGACGTTCTTCTGCATTCTTTTTCGATAACAGTAAGATCATCTCTTGGTCGCCTTTGATTTCACCACTCATTAGGCGCATCATTTGTTGACGTAAGTTAGGCATTTTGCCTGACAGGTCATCCAACGTTTCGAAAGGAATTTCACAAACCATAGAGGTTTCTAAAGCTTGTGCGAAACTTGGGTGTTCAGTATTAATAATGGCGTCAAAACCAACCAAATCACCAGCAAGATGAAATCCTGTTATTTGCTCGTCGCCTTCTTCCGTAATGGTATAACTTTTAATTGTACCGGAACGTATGGCATAAAGTGATTTCAGCTCATCACCTGCTTTAAACAAGGTTTGACCTTTTTGGATGGGCTTTTTACGCTCGATAATATTATCGAGTTGATCAAGCTCATGCTCGTTTAAAGTAAACGGGATGCAGAGCTGGCTAATACTGCAATCTTGACAATGGATTGCACAACCGCCAGATTGGATTCGGCGAACGACGCGTTTTTCTGGGATCATAAGCTTGCTCATTACAAATAAAAATATTGATATGCGTCAATTTTAACACATATTGAAGTAATTAGTAAGGGAAATAACGGTACGTGTGGAAATAATTCCGAATGTAACAAAACATGTATCTTGATAAAAACAATGTTTTGCTTAAAGGTTTATTTAGAACAATTTGCGCTAACCCTATACTCAATTGGTATATTATTCGATTTTCTGACGAAGTCATAGTGCTATTACTAAATTATCCGTGTCAAAAGCCAAAAATGAAGGGGTGCTTCAATATTTTCTATCTTTATATTGACATTTTATTTACGGCTTTATCTTATCTTTGTATTTTTTATGTATAACTCGTTATTTTTATAACAAAAAATTAGGAAAAGCTAGCTTAATGTATTTTTGATGCAACTTAATGCTACCTTGAGTTAGCTTTTCCTTATAAAAGATGGGGAAACTGCAAAGAAGTGCGGAAAATTGAAACATTCTATTACCTCTTTAGTGGTATTGATGTGCATCAATGATGGTTTACCACTATACCCTATCATTTTTACTAATGAGAGTTGTTATGTGAGAATGATAAGCTAATGAAAAAAATAGAAAAAAATAAGGAGAACAAAGGGATGATGTCGTTAAGTCGTCGCCACTTTGTTCAATCAAGTGCTGCATTAGTGACAGTGCCATTTTTCGCACGAAATGCACAAGCTAATGTAGATGAAAGTTTACCCATTGCAAAAATAAATGGAGAATCTTCTACTGTTGTTGCTACATGCAGTACTTTTGACTGTGGTGGTAAGTGTGATATTCGTGCACATATAAAGGAAGGTATTGTTACTCGTATTACTACGAGACCAGATAATGAATTAGATGAAGCCATGCCTGTTATGAGGGCATGTGTACGTGGACGAGGTTATCGCAAGTTTTCTTATCATGCTGATAGATTGAAATACCCAATGAAAAGGGTCGGCAAACGTGGTGAAGGTAAATTTGAACGTATTTCATGGGATGAGGCAACAACGCTTATTGCGGAAAATGTGACACGTTTAACGGAGAAACATGGTGCTGCAAGTCGTTTTTTAACAGTGAGCACAGCAGTAACAGGGGGGATCTTCTCTGGTGATACCATGATGAAGAAACTCTTTAATTTAACAGGAGGCTATCTTCCTTATTACCATTCAGTTAGCTTGGGTAACACCTTAAAAGTAACGCCTTATACTTATGGTATTGCAAAAACAGGTAGCTCTTTAGACACCCTTGAAGACACACCACTAGTGATCTTATGGGGTCATAACCCTAATGAAACCATTTTTGGGCATACTAACCATTATTTTCAAAAGATGAAAAACAATGGTACTAAATTTATTGTGGTCGATCCTCGTTATTCTGATACCGCCCAATCTCTTGCTGACCAATGGATACCGCTTTTACCAACAACCGATAATGCTTTAATGGATGCAATGATGTATGTCATTGTCACCGAAAATCTTCATGACAAATCTTTTATTGATAAATATGTTATTGGCTTTGATGAAGAGCATATGCCAGAAGGTGTTCCTGCTAATGAGTCTTTGGTCGCTTATTTGACAGGTAAAAAAGACGGAATAGAAAAAACACCTGAATGGGCAGAAAAAATTACTCGAGTACCTGCAAATACTATTCGCCAACTTGCACGTGAATATGCCATGACAAAACCTGCCGCCTTAATTCAAGGTTGGGGGCCTCAACGTCATATTTGTGGTGAGCGTAGTGCCAGAGGCTCATCATTACTCGCCGCCATTACAGGAAATGTTGGTAAGAAAGGAGCGTGGGCAGCTGGATATGGTGGTATTGGTAACCGTCAATCTATTCGTGGTCCTAATATTGGCGAAAATCCAGTAAAAGCTAAAATCTCTATTATGAACTGGATGCAGGCTGTTGAAGATGCAAGTAAAGTTCGTGTTGAAGATGGTCTTTTAGGTGTTGATAAACTCGATACCAATATCAAAATGATCTTCTCATTAGCGGGTAATTATTTAGTTAACCAAAATCCTGATGTGAATGCAGCTGCAAAATTATTAGCAGATGATTCAAAAGTAGAATTTATTGTTGTTAGTGATCTCTATTTGTCACCTTCTGCAAAATATGCCGATCTTGTTTTACCTGAAACCAGTTTTCTAGAACGTTGGAACATTGGTAATACATGGGGGACGGGTAACTATTTTCTTCTGTCTGAAAAAGTTATTGAACCCGCTTTTGAACGCCGTTCTGATTATGAGTGGATTACGGAAGTTGCTGAAAAAATGGGTGTAAAAGAAGCGTTCACTGAAGGCCGTAGTGAGAAAGAGTGGATTGCTCATCTTGTTGATACCAACAAAACACGCTTTGAAGATAGACCTGATTTTCCTAATTTTGACGAGTTACAAAAAACACGCCGTTATCTTTTTAAAGATAAACCTTTCGTTGCCTTTGAAAAAAACATCAGTGACTTTGAGAATAATCCATTCCCAACACCTTCAGGTAAAATTGAGATTTTTTCTAAACGTCTTTATGACATGAATAATCCGGATATTCCGGCGTTGTCTCATTATGTGCCAGCAATTGAAGGCCCAGAAGATAAGTTAACAGAAAAATATCCATTACAAATGTTGACTTGGAAAGGAAAAAATCGAGCTAACTCAACACAGTATGCTAATCCTTGGTTACAAGAAGCTCAACGTCAAGAGGCGTGGATAAATCCAATTGATGCTGAAAATAGAGGTATCAAAAATGGTGATATGGTGCGTATTTATAACGACCGCGGGATCACTGAGATCCCTGCATTAGTAACACAACGCATTATTCCTGGTGTTGTTGGTTTACAAGCTGGTGCTTGGTGGGCTCCCGATGAAAACGGCGTTGATCATGGGGGATGCCCTAACGTTTTAACATCGACACGAATGACACCATTAGCACATGGTAATTCACATTTAACTGTTTTAGTTGAGGTAACCAAAGCATGAGTGACTTTAAAGAATATGCGCCGGTAAGTGATGAACAGCTCGGTTTCTTTATTGATTCCTCTCGTTGTTCTGGTTGCAAAGCTTGCCAAGTAGCATGTAAAGATAAAAATAATTTAGAAGTTGGTCGCCGTTTTCGTCGTATTTATGAAGTAAAAGGAGGCGGTTTTGCACCAACAGGGCAAGGAGGTCTGGTTAATAATGTGTTTGCATATACATTAACGATTTCTTGTAACCACTGCGAATCGCCCGTTTGTGTGAAAAACTGCCCAACAACAGCAATGCACAAACGTGAAGGTGATGGCATTGTTCGTGTTGATACCTCTAAATGTGTAGGTTGTGGCTATTGCGCATGGTCATGCCCTTATGGCGCACCACAAATGAATGAAGAGACTGGACAAATGTCAAAATGTGATTTTTGTATTGATTTACTATCAGAAGGAAAAAATCCAATTTGTGTTGATACATGCCCGCTAAATGCGATTAAGTTTGGAAAAATTAAAGATCTAAGAGCGAAATATGGGCATTTAAGCCAAGTTCAAGGATTGCCTGACTTTACGATGACAAATCCAAATTTAGTTATCAAACCTCATACTGGTGCGACGAAAAAGGGAGGAGTTCAAGCATGAATGAATGGCCATTAGTGACCTTTACTTTATTCGTCCAGAGTTCTGTTGGCGTAACACTTTTTTCAGCTCTTTATTTTTGTTGGTTAGAAAAAGAGATTGGTAATCAAAGAGCTACGGTTGCTATGCGACCCGTGTTATTAACTGCCGCTATTTTAGGATGTTTAGGATTATTAGCATCAACACTACATATGGGATATCCATGGAATGCTTTTCATGCATTACGCCATATTTCTTCATCATGGTTGAGTCGTGAAATCATATTTGCTGCCGTTTATCTTGGTGCGTTATGCCTTTATACCTTAGTGGTTTTGATTAAAGGGCACATGAACAAAACTTTATTAGCGGTTATTGGTTTGCTTGGCATCATTGACATAATTTGTATGGCATCATTGTATTACAATACTTCGATGCTGACATGGATGCACATTAATACTTACTTTATGTTTATAGGCGCACTATTTTCAACAGGGGCAGCTATAGCGCTATTAATTACTGCATTTCGCGTTAAAGCCTTTATAAATAGTGAACTAGCAAAAAGAATTGTAATTAGTGCTTTAGTCGTTATTTTTCTTGCAGTGACATTACGTATGGCGGAACAACCCTTTTATTTAGAATGGATGTCATCAGTCATTTCAACAAATGATGCAATAACGTTCCCTCATACGCCTATCATTGCGTATAATGAAACATTCGGATTAAGAATATCTGCATGGATTTTGTCAATTCTTGGTATGTTAATGATGGGATACAGCGTATGGAAATATCGTAATGCTGTATTTACTTCAGGATTGCGTATGGTGTTAGCAAGTAGCGCAACAATACTGGTTGCAGAAATTCTCAATCGTTTTGCATTCTTTATTGTAAAGTAGTGGAGTAGTGAAGTATGAGGCGTTTTATTAAGGTGGATCTTCCTCCTGAACCAATTATTAATGATAAATGTGTGAGAAAACGCCTCAAACAAAGCCTATGTGATAGTTGCTCTAAAGTTTGTCCTGTGGGCGCTATCACTTTTGCTCATTTAGATGTAAAAATAGACAATGAACGCTGTTTTCAATGTGGCAATTGTCTATTTACTTGTCCCGTTGATGCGATAGAAAATATCGCGCCTCATGAAAGAACATATCAAGATAATTACCTTGTTGTTAATCATGATGAACCATTAGCAAGCACAGAAGAATTGTTAGTGTGGCACCGCCAATATCAAATTAGAGGAATGAAGATAGCACAGCCTTTAGTGGATAAATGGCTTCCTGTTTTAGCCAACTTAAATCTTCAATTAAAAACATTACAAGAGCCTATTTGGCAATTAATTATCACAGAACCTACTGATATTGATAGTGGGCGCCGCTTTATGCTTTTTCGTCAAAAACTAGATGAAAAACCACTTAATAAAGATCAAGTAAGAACAGGATTAAATGCAAGAAAACAACTTTATCCAGAAGACAGTTGGTTTCAAATTCAGTTAGATACCGAAACGTGTATTCTTTGTTCCGCATGTGCAAAGGTCTGTGATGAAGGTGCGATTGAACTTGAAAATAATATATTCACGCTTGATGAAAAACGTTGCACTGGTTGTATGAGTTGTGAAGTGGTTTGTTTTCCTAAATCTATTCATGTTAAAGAACATGTCGCTAAAAATAATGAACCCACTCTTTATCACTATTATGATGCCCACTGTGAAAAATGTCGGTTAGCTTTCTTATCATGGAAATCTGATGCAACATTATGCCCGATTTGCATACAACATCAGAAGCAAGGTTGGTTATAATCTCTCAAATACACTTAGGTTATTTATTGCTGGATAATCGACTATCCTGATTAAAATGAGAAACAGCGTGTTTATTTATCATTAAATACGAGAGTGATTAAATAAAATGGGAGCCTATGATGAATACTGTTTTACCTGCGGATATGTTAGAGATTGCCATTACAGAGCCAGGCGGTATAGATAAATTAAAACCCCAACGATCACCGATACCTTCACTTCCTCCTCATTATCTTTTAATTAAAGTTGCCGCCTCAGGTGTTAATCGACCTGATATCTTTCAAAGGCAAGGAAGCTATCCGCCACCAGCAGATGCTTCACCTATTCCAGGCCTTGAAGTTGCTGGAGAAGTTGTCGCATTAGGGGAAGGTTGCACTAAATGGCAATTAGGAGATAGAGTTTGTGCATTAGTTGCTGGAGGTGGTTACGCTCAATATTGTATTGCACATGAAGACATTGCATTACCGTCAATGAATTTAACGGATATTGAAGCCGCTGCATTACCTGAAAATGTTTTTACTGTTTGGGCTAATTTATTTCAGTTAGGGAAGCTAAAACAGGGAGAATCTGTTCTGATTCATGGTGGAACGTCAGGAATTGGATCAACGGCTATAATGCTTGCTCACACAATAGGTGCAACAGTCTATACAACGGTAGGCTCTGAAGAAAAAGCTGCCGTAGCACGTGATCTCGGCGCTGATTATGTCATCAATTATAAACAAGCCGATTTTGCTAAGGAAATTCCTATCTTAACTGAAGGGAAAGGTGTTGATGTTATTCTTGATATTATTGGTGGGGATTACGTAGAAAAGAATTATCAAGTTGCCAGTAAATTTGGGCGCGTTATACAAGTGGGTATGATGAAAGGAATGCCTAAAATTTTAAATATGATGCCAATGATGATTAAGCGTTTAATTCATACTGGTTCAACGATGCGATCTCGCTCAATAGAAGAGAAAGCACAAATAGCGCAAGAACTAAAACAGCAAGTGTGGCCACTTATAGCTGAAGGAAAAATCAAACCAATGATTAATGCTATTTTTCCATTAAAAGAAGTGGGGAAAGCACATAAATTAATGGAGTCTGGTGATTTGATTGGTAAAGTGATGCTTGAAACTTTGTCTTATAACGAAAAAGAGTAAAATTAAGGGTGTTTGAAACTTATTTGATATAAGAGCCAGAACTTATTTTACTTTCTAAAAAACGAATATTCCGAAAAACACATGTCCATATTTCATGTGTTTTTTTATATATTGAAGAAAAAATAAATAACATTTAAATAAACAAATTCTTATTTTAGATAAGTAATTCAATATCTGTTCTTTTTAATAGCAGTTAAGCGATAGAAATATTCATTAATTCTTATTAAGGTAGATTTAAGTATCGACCTTAGCAAAAATAATATCACATTTATAGTAATATAACTTAAATCAAAATTGATAATAAATTAAAGAAACTAACAAATAAAGCTAAATCATTTATCATCAAAACATCATTTAATTAAATCAAATTAGAAAAATATTAACTGATATCAATAAAATAAAGAAGATTCTTACTCATCATGTAGTATATCATTTGAATAAAGATTAATTATTGACGATTAATAAACACAATTCTCATTAAAACAGATAATAAAAATTTATATATAGGTGCGATGATGGCAAATTACAAACAAACCTGTCTGAGTGCTACAGAGCGTGTATACCATACCCGAACCATTGATACTCTCACATGTTATTATCGAGAGATGATAAATATACTAATGGATAGTGAGTATTCTTTTCCTAAAGCAAATAAAATGAAAAGAAATAATAGCGAGAGTTTAGACGCTAAAATAAAAAGTAACACTATTGAAAAAAAAGCAGTAGATAATGCTTATGAAAGTATTTTAGAGACTTTAAAACAGCAAAATAATTATAATCAATCTGATATTGAACCTTATTTTTCCCATCATCATTCTCAAGTGATGCAATTGGCGAAATTCGGTTATCTTTCTGCATTAGCATACAATTCAGATAATGTTTTTAATAACCACTCCCCCTTATTAAAAGAACAAGAAAAGAAAATTACAGATGATCTCTGTAGATTAATCGGTTTCACATCAGAAGAAGCATTTGGCCATATCACAACAAGCCACACTCTTGCTTGCTATGAAATATTATGGGCGCTCAGAAATTTAAAGACATTACCAATGGCAATTGCTCGTCACCCAAAATCACGCGATTTAGTTGCAGATAAAAAAGCCTTTGAGTTATTCAATATGTCTGTTACGGATATTTTAGCAATCAGCGAACAACTCAATGAGCGTGGGATTTTTGATGATGTTATCCATTTAACATGCCGAGGAACGGGCATGACAAAAACAATGCATTTAGGAAAATTGCTTGTTCCAGTTTCCCGTTTTGAATTTTGGAAAAAAGCAATGGATATACTTGGTTTAGGGTATGACAACCTTATAGCATTGCCTATTGATGAAACATTTAAAACTGATATTGAAAAAACACGTAGTATTGTTTTTCGTTTAATTGAACAAGGAGAGCCCATTCTAGGCGTTATAGGAATATTAGGTGCACCGTCTTATGGCTGTGTTGATAAGTTAAAACCACTTTTTGAATTAAGAAAAGAGTGCGAGGAAAAATACAATAATTCATTTTACATTCATATTGATGCTTCGCAATTTGGTTATATGAAAAGCTTATTTCTTGATGATAATTATGATCTTATCCCTTATCAGACTTTATGTAAGAAATTAAAGAAAGAAGCCCCATTACTCGAGTTGACACCTGAAATATATGAAAGCATTACACAACTTTCTCTTGCCGATTCAGTTTCTTTTGAACCATTTCAAGCTGGATTTTCACCATATCCTACTGGTGTAGTATGTATTAAAGATGCTCGTATTAGTCGTTTTTTAAGCAATCCCCCTAAATTATGTCCAGAACAAGACGATGATGTTCCTGAAATTGATGGTATTCAATCCGCACCAGCGGTAGCGTCAATGTGGAGTGTGCATCAACTTTATCCTTTTACTTCATCTGGATATGGAAAATATGCACAAATTCAATGGGAAACACGCATCAAACTTGAGCAGCTTTTTAATCAAGCAGCTGCTTTCGAAAAAGAAGGTGAGCACTATTATATTCGTGTTTTATCTGCATCAGACTTTAATAAACTAAATTTTGCCATTGTAAAGAAAGGAAATAAGGATCTAGAAGCACAAAATAATCTTAATAAAACAATCTATGAGAACTTGGTGATAAAAAGCCATCATAAACAAGATTTAAGTTTATTAACGCTTTGTGCTCGCAATAGCGATGATGCACCCGCGCAGTTTTGTTCTGAGTGTGGTTTTGATAACAATGAGTGGGAAACTATCAAACACTTAAACTTGCTGCAGCTTACTATAAAAAATACTGAAATCTGTGATGAACAACAAATTGAGGCAGGATATCAATATATTAAGAAAGTCGTTTTGTCCGCATTAGACAAGTAACAATATTTCGCTTTTGTTATATTTTCTCAAATTGAAATAAATTTTGTTAAAAAGCGAAGTAGTGGGTTATTACTCATTATCTTCGCTTTTTAACAGATAAAGGTGACCTTGTCACTTATCGTATTCTAAATATCTTTTATTGTTCTGTGTGTATTTTAAGCTAAAAGTGCCTATTTTTTATTCCTCTTTATTAATAATCTTCTTTTATTTTCATCGATAGCACATAAGAGCAAATTAGAGAATGATAATCATTCATAATTATGCTTATTTTTGAGTAATTTAATCATAGATAAATCATATTGTTAATAAGCTAATCGATTCAGATGCGCATTTAGATATATCTAAAGCTTGATCATTTAGATATATCGGATTATATTGCACGGTATAAATTCGATATATCTAAAACAATGAGGGAATATTTATGATGATTCGAGCATTAAACTCACTATATCAACAACGTGCTGAAAATGGTGAATATGGTCATGGTCACGGAAAAGGGCGTTGCGGTGGTAAAGGTAAACATAACCGACACCAAGAAAATCATGGTGAGCAATGTTGTCATGGTGAGCATAGTCATGCACACGAAGGTCGCAGTGAGTGTTGTCATGGTGGACATGATCAAGGACACGAAGGTCGTGGTGAATGTTGTCATGGTGAACATCGTTCTGATGGACATGGAAAGCAACGTGGTCGTGGATGCGCAAGTAGGGCAAAAGGGCAAGGTCGCCAGTTAAAACGTATGTTTGATCATGGTGATTTACGCGTTCTGCTACTTAGTATGATCTCGAAAAAGCCAAGTCATGGTTATGAAATTATTAGAGAAATAGATGAGGCTTCTTCAGGATTATATGTACCTAGCCCTGGTGTGATTTATCCAACGTTAACACTACTTGAAGAGCAAGATCTATTAGTTGCTACGATTGCTGAAAAAGGTCGTAAAAACTACAGCATTACATCTGAAGGTGCTGCATTTTTAGCAGAACATCAAGATATAGATGCCAATATCCAAAGAAAACTGGCTTATGCGAGAGATTTGTCTCAAAACGCGGGTGGTGTTTCTGAGGAAATTGAATCTGCTGTTGGTAAATTAAAAGCAGTTTTACGCCATAAATTAGTGTTAAAAGAGCTCTCTGTGGAAAGAGCTGGACGTATTGCTTCTATTCTTAATGAAGCAGTTGAGAAAATTGAAGCTATCAATGAGGCATTGATCTCAGAGGAAAGAGAAGATGAATAAAGCAGATACTCGGCTACAAAATTCAAGAAGAAATAATGAAATAGACAAAGAAGATTTGGAAAACAATCCAGCAGTAAAAGAACAAATTTGCCCTAAAATGCCAGTTTCTTACTTTCGTAGAGCATTACGTAAACCTGGCAGAATATAATAATAATGGACAGAGGTTATAATGATATAATCTCTGTCACTTTCCCCTCTATTATGCAAATTCTCTCCATTTATCACCTTATAAAATATATTCTAAATATCAAAACGTCTCATTCCTGATAAAACATTTCTTATCTCTATTTATCTGTAATACATCATTTTTTGATGGGTGGTTACATTGATTTTCTCTGGTTATTGTACTGACCTCAAAAAAATCACAAATGATTGTGGAAATGTTCCACATTAGCGATTATTTTATTTAGATTAGTGAACCCATTATAAAATTTGAAAACGAAAACCAGAGATATGTTTGAAATAATAAATTAAATACCGAATAAAAATAATAAACGTTTGTAAGTACTTAAACGAGAATAAGTACCTTTGCTCAAACGTAGCCTTACTTATGATGTTGGAAGATAATCAACATATCGGTTTATTTATTATTAAGAATATAAATAATGATGCGAATAACTGATTGATATTTATAAAAATATTATCTAATCACTATAACAATACGCTCATCAGATAGAGCAATCGACCAACTAAATTGATTGCTATGCATTTGCCGTACCTGTTAAGCCAACATTTGCTAACTTAGGAATATTCGAATGAAAGTTAAAGCATTATCTGCTGTGATAAGTTTAATCCTCACCGCGCCATTATGTGCAAACGCACAAACCGATATAAGTGCAATTGAAGCAAGGTTAAATGTACTTGAACAACGGGCAACCGCCGCTGAAGCTAGAGCCGCAGCAGCAGAACAAAAAGCGGCTCGCCTTGAGCAATTAATTAATTCCAACAGCTTATCTCAAGAAAAGAAAGCATCAAATAATGTTACAAACGTCAACATGGAGCAACGCGTTGCTCTATTAGAAAAGCAATCTGATGAGGCTCAAGCCAAAGTAGATATAACACAAACGCAACTTAATGAAATCCAGCAAAAACAATCAACTCAGCTTGCTAGTACGAAAAGTAAAGACGGTTCAGGTTTTTTCTCTACCAATACAAATTGGGGTGATCTCAAATTATATGGTGACGTTGAATATAATATTGATGCAGCTAGTAAGAAAGGGCAACTAACATCGATGAGAATGATGCCCGGTAATCAAAAAGATTTTGATGATAATGAAAAATGGTCACTTAATGGGCGTATTTTAATTGGTGTGGATGGTGAACGAGAATTAAAAAACGGTAATTATGCTGGTTTCCGGGTTCAGCCTATGGCTGACATGACAGGTAAAATGAATCTCGATGATGCTGTTTTCTATTTTGGGCAACGTGATAAATGGCAATATAAAATTGGTCGTTATGAAGCTTATGACATGTTCCCTCTAAACCAAGATACATTTGTTGAGTATTCAGGTAATACAGCAAATGATTTATATGGTGATGGCTTTGGCTATATCTATATGATGAAAGAAGGACGCGGTCGTAGTAGTGATGGTGGTAGTATGATGGTTAATACATACTATAACGACTGGTATTTTGAGCTAAATGCTTTAGTTGAAGATGGAACTTCTGTTTTTAAAGATGGTGAGTATCATGGGCGTAAACTTGATAATCGTAAAAATGTTATTTATATGCGGCCTGTTGTTGCATGGCAAAAAGATAACTTCACGATTGCGGGAGCAATAGATGCGAATGTGATAAGCAAAGCTTATGGCTATGATGATGAAAATGGAAAATTCCAAGATCAGTCACGACGTACAGGTTATGGCTTAACTGTAAAATGGGACACTTTAGCTGATGATCCTATTAACGGTATTGTTGCAAATTTAAGTGCTGCTTATCTCGACGCTAAAGATGAAAATGATTTTTCTATTGGTAGTAATGTGTTGTGGCGCAAATTTCAACTTGGTTATATTTATGCTCATAATGATATTAAAGCTTACTATCAAAAAAGCGGAAACGGCAGTGGTCAAAATGACACCTACTTAACACTTAATCCTGGAAAGTACAATATCAACACAGTATTTGCTTCTTATGAATTACCTAATATTTTAGATATGGATAATTTTAAGACTTATTTAGGTGCTTATTATTCACATATAGATGGTAAAGATGATATTAATGTACATAGTAGTGATAAAGATCGTTACGGGGCTCGTGTCCGCTTTAAGTATCTATTTTAACTTTATTTTTAGTACTTTTTGTTAGAGACTCATTTTGTATAAAGACTTCAAGAGACTATGTATTATTGGTTAATTGAGGTCTTTAAATTTTTATATAGTCTTCATAGTTGTTGGAGTTAGATAGCTGATTTTTCTCGTGCTATTGTTTTATTTCCTGCGATAATCAGTTTAACGTTTATAGACGTTTAACTAGCGTATTGTGGGTGATATTTATCAGGAAATAATTCAATGCCTTTCTATATACAAAGCAGTAATTTAAATATCGACAAGACCTATAAGAAAAATAGAATAAAAACACTATTAATAGGCTTATCCTTAATTCCTTCATTTGGGTTTGCTCATGATCTTTCTCAATTACCACAAAAGGAACGCGTAGCTTACTTTACGCAAGCCCAGCAAGCAGGGATCACCGGTGTGGCAATTAAAACCAAACCTGTTCTAGCAAGACCCGCGAAAGAAGGTGAGATCATCACAACTATAATTAAAGGTGAAGGGATTGAAACAATTTCAGAACCCGCAAAAGTAGGAGATTGGGTAGTACAAAATATTTGTCCAGAAACAGGTAATGAGGAGATCTTGGTAAGAAAAAACAAATTCGCTCAACGTTATAATATCGCAGAGAAAAGTGAAATTAATTTAGCGTCTTATCCTAGTAATTATCGGCCTTTTACTCCAAAGGGGAGCGAAATGAATTACTTTATTATACCGGATGCTACACCTCCATTTGCAATGAAGGCGCCTTGGGGAGAATTGCAACGTTTTCAATCGGGCGATGCTGTTGTGCAATCCACAATAGATAGTCAAGATATTTACCGTATTCAAAAGGCAGCATTTGAGTGTACTTATACTATCCTTAAACCTGCTAAATTAGCACAATAATATTAAACTAATCTGTGGTAGATTGAATTATTATTTTTATAATTCATAATGTTATAATCATATCGCCATTTAAGGCAAAGATGTTAAATAGAGAGAGTAGTTGATAGTAAGTAAGGCATATTGCATGGTTGTTTAATTGCATTAATAGCTACATTTAGTTAACCTATCTCTATCAATTTCTTCAACTCATTAGGTAAAACCTATTGAACTGATAGTAGGAATGTATTAGCTATTCTCAAGTGGAATAGGTACATTAGTTCCCATACCAAACAGGAGGAAATACAATGTCTTTAATTAATACCCCAATCAAACCATTCAAAAACATGGCATTTAAAGACGGTCAATTCGTAGAAGTGACTGAAAAGGACGTCGAAGGAAAATGGAGCGTTTTCTTCTTTTACCCTGCAGACTTCACTTTTGTGTGCCCAACCGAATTAGGTGACTTAGCTGATCATTATGCTGAGTTCCAAAAAATGGGCGTAGAAATTTATTCAGTTTCTACCGATACACATTTTACCCATAAAGCATGGCACAGCAGTTCAGAAACTATCGGTAAAATCAAATATGGCATGATTGGCGATCCAACTGGTGCATTAACTCGTAACTTTGAAAATATGCGTGAGAACGAAGGTCTTGCAGACCGCGGTACTTTCGTTGTTGACCCACAAGGTATTATCCAAGCAATTGAAATTACTGCTGAAGGTATTGGCCGTGATGCATCAGACCTGCTGCGTAAAGTTAAAGCGGCTCAGTATGTAGCTAGCCACCCAGGCGAAGTTTGCCCAGCAAAATGGAAAGAAGGTGATGCAACTTTAGCTCCATCACTGGATTTAGTTGGCAAAATCTAAATAAGAATTAAGCCACTAAAAAAGTTATTTATCGGGTGTTTCGGCACCCGATTTTATTGAGGGTGCAAAAATGTTAGATAATAATTTAAAAGCTCAATTGAAAGCTTATTTAGAACGATTAACTCAGCCAGTTGAGTTAGTAGCAACATTAGACGACAGTAAACATTCAGCTGATATTCAAGCGCTATTAAAAGAAATCGAACCATTATCCGATAAAGTCACTTATCGTGAAGATAATAACGCTGATGTGCGTAAACCATCTTTTCTTATTACTAACCCAGGAAAAGAAACGGGTGTTCGCTTTGCTGGTTCGCCATTAGGCCATGAATTTACTTCATTAGTTTTAGCTTTGCTACAAACTGGCGGTCACCCATCAAAAGAAGCGCAAGAATTACTTGAACAAATTCGTCAGTTAGACGGTGAGTTTCATTTCGAAACCTATTATTCGCTCTCTTGTCATAACTGCCCAGATGTTGTTCAGGCATTAAACTTAATGGCGATTTTAAATCCGAAGATCACACATACTGCGATTGACGGAGGCATGTTCCAAAATGAAATTCAGGAACGTAATATCATGGGCGTTCCTGCTGTATTCTTAAATGGCAACGAGTTTGGTCAGGGTCGTATGACCTTAGCTGAAATCGTTAACAAAGTAGACAGCAATGCAGAAAAACGTACTGCAGAATTATTAAACCAAAAAGATGCATTTGATGTATTAATTGTGGGAAGTGGCCCTGCGGGTGCGTCGGCAGCTGTTTATTCAGCTCGTAAAGGTTTGAATACTGGCCTTATTGGTGAACGTTTTGGTGGTCAAGTTCTTGATACTGTTGATATTGAAAACTATATCTCAGTACCAAAAACTGAAGGTGCAAAACTTGCAGGTGCTTTAAAAGCCCATGTTGATGATTACCAAGTGGATGTGATTGATAGCCAAACAGTCAGTCGTTTAATTCCTGGCGCATCAGAAGGGGAATTACACCAAATTGAAACAGCATCAGGTGCGATTTTAAAAACCCGTAGCTTAATTATTGCCACAGGGGCTCGCTGGAGAAATATGAATGTTCCCGGTGAAAATGAGTACCGTACTCGCGGTGTAACTTATTGTCCACACTGTGATGGTCCACTATTTAAAGGTAAAAGAGTTGCTGTTATTGGTGGTGGTAACTCAGGTGTTGAAGCGGCAATTGACTTAGCTGGCTTGGTTGAACACGTAACAGTATTAGAATTCGCTCCAGAAATGAGAGCCGATGCGGTATTACAGAAAAAACTGCGTAGCTTAAGCAATGTAGAGGTTATCTTAAATGCCCAAACTACAGAAGTGTATGGTGATGGTACTAAATTAACCGGTCTCAAATATAAAGATCGCACCAATGATTCTATGCACGATATTGCGCTAGCCGGTATTTTCGTGCAAATCGGTTTATTACCTAATACACAGTGGTTAGAAGGTACAGTTGAGCGTAATAAGATGGGCGAAATTATTGTTGATGCTCGCGGTGAAACCAATATTAAAGGTGTATTTGCTGCGGGTGACTGTACAACAGTACCTTATAAGCAAATCATCATTGCTGCAGGTGAAGGTGCAAAAGCCTCACTTAGCGCCTTTGATTACTTGATTCGCACGAGTGCAAAGAATTAAAAATTAGTTATTAGTATTATTGCTAGTATTGTATGTAAAAAGCATCTCTATTGAGATGCTTTTCCTATTTTGCACTTTTTACTTATTGAAAATTTTCTTTCATTAACCTGAAAAATTATCACATAACTCTTGGAGTTTGTTGATCATTCTAGCTATGTGGAAACCATCACATGTAGCATGGTGCACTTGAATGGATATCGGTAATAAAAACTTGCCACTCTGAAGGGTGTATTTTCCCATAGTAAAAATAGGAGGAAAATAATCTTTTACATTCGCTACATTTAAATTAAATCCATCAAAGCTTACCCAAGGGATCATCGAAATGCAAAAATGATTTTCGGGAAAATTAGCCTTTGCGGATAAACTCAGATTATCTTTATATTTTTGATGATCTTGATTATATCCTTGTGAAAAAGAATGCCAATCCTCAAAGTACTCACTCCATAACTCAGAGAAAGTCTCCGTTTTAGGATGAAAAATAGTGTATGCCGGATTGATATAATCCCAAATAACTAATTCATTATCCTTGATCGCCATTCTAGACTCAGGGTAGCTATTAACTGTTTTTGCAATCAAATAGATCATTACCGGATAAAGCTTAAGATTATTTTTATCTAATACTGTTTTTAAGACAGTAATATCTATTTTGGTGGTTAAGCTAAAGCCACACTGCACGTTGTGTCGATAATGTAAGAAATGCTCTTTTCTATTCCATTGTTCTAAATCGACTTTTTTATAATTCATATTTAAAGCCCTTCTTGTTAAGTAATAAATTTGTTTTTAACGAAGAAGGGCAAAACGGGTTGTCTGAATAGATAGCATCGTAACTCCTTATGTATTTTATATTTTAGTTAAATAAAGGAAAGTATTGAGAGAAGATTATCACATTAAATATCAAAATTTGAAGGTATTTTTGTGCTTTCATTAGATGATGACATAAGTGTATCATGATAAAAACTATAAAATTACTATTTAAAATGAAGGGATTTATTATGCAAGCTAAACTTGCTTATCAATGGAAACAACAAAGGCGTGGGAGACTTTCTTTTTTAGGACTGGAAATTGCGTGGACAATTTTATTTTCTATTGCAGAGAACTTAGCATATCGATGGTATATATCACTTTATCCTGATAAAGTAGAGTTAATCACTGAAAGAGATTTTTACTACTTATTCTCTTTTACACCATATGGCTTAATAGAAATAATATTTTTAATAACACAAGTCTACATATTTACACTTATTTTATCTCAACGAATAAGAGATATAGGTATAAGCTACCCCGTTATTATTTCTCTTATTTTAACAGTTAGTCCTATTTTATTAACCCCATATTTATTATTTAATGCACCATCTATGTTAATGGTATTACTTTCTATTTTATTAATAACAGGGCTGATCGCTTTACTTGCACCATCAGCCTATAAAGTTGACATCAATAAAGACTCAAAAGAAAATAATAATGAAGTAAATGGTTAAACAGTATTTACTAATTTGAGACTCTTGAACAGAATGAATAAGATGGAAATGAGTATGATTCAACTTAGACTCGCTGAACCACAAGAAGCTAAAAGATTGTGGTATTTACGCAATCAAGCACTGCGATTTGGTTGTAAGAATGTTTATCCATCTGAGATTTTAGCTGCTTGGACCCCTGATGAAATGCCTGAAGGATATCGGCAGGCTATTATTGGTAATCCATTTTATGTGATTGATTATCAAGAATACAATATTCCTGTTGCTTCGGGTTTTTTAGATGTTAAAACTGGTTTTGCTGAAGCTATTTTCACATTACCCGAATACATGAGAAAGGGATTTGCTGGACTCATTTTAAAACAATTGAAACATGAAGCAATTAAGAGAGGGCAATCCAAGTTATTTTTAGATGCAACACCTAATGCAGTATCATTTTATTTAAAGCAAGGCTTTAAAGTATTAGAAGGACGTGATTATTATTCTGATTTAGCGAAAGCAAATCTACATTGTTACCGCATGTGTATTGATTTAGAGTAGTTGTTTGTATTTTAATCATCTCAAAAGGATGATTTTTATAATAGACTAAGAATAAAAAAGCTATTCTTAAAATGCGATATAAATTTATTGTTATCATTTTTTGAATTAGTTTTTATATTAATAACATAAAATAGCAATCCGCATGATGTTGCGATATTGTAAAGTATCACGATATCTCTAGGATAAAGACTATGCAAAATGTGTTATTAACGTTATGGCCGTTATTTGCGTTAATTGGGCTCGGTGCAATTTTAAGAAAAAATAAAACATTTGAACCCGCATTTTGGGTAGGGGCTGAAAAGCTTAACTATTTTTTACTTTTTCCTGCCTTATTGCTCAATAGTTTAGCAAATGCACCTTTATCTGATCCTCAATTACCTCATCTTGCTGGAGCTATTTTTTCTGTAGTCATTATTGTCACTCTCTTGTGTATTATTTTAAAAAAAATAACAGGCTGGTCAGCTGGCCGTTTTGGTGCGATCGTTCAAGGCAATATTCGATTTAACACTTATTTAGGTTTAGCTATTGTCGCTGATTTATTTGGTGTTGAAGGATTAGGAATAGCCGCCTTGATATTAGCAACACTAGTTCCTCTATCAAATGTCACTTCAGTACTTTGTTTAACCGCAGGGCAAAATGTGACATTGCGTCAACTAATAGTACCTATCATAAAAAACCCTTTAATCATATCTTGTGTTATGGGGATCATAATAAATCTGTCAGGCGTTGGGCTTCCTTTTGGTAGCGATCAGTTTTTGAAGTTATTAGCCGCAACCAGTTTACCTTTGGGGCTTATTTGTATAGGTGCTGCATTACATCTTTCGACGCTAAAAGCTGAAAGTAAAATGATTGGAGTAAATACAGTTACTCGTTTGCTTATTGTGCCGATAGTAGCATATAGCGTTGCTTATTTTTTAGCTTTATCTCCGTTAGTCATGATGCTTTTGGTTATATTTTTTTCGATACCAACGGCACCTACTTCTTATATTCTAACTAGACAATTAGGTGGGGATTCTAAACTTATGGCGGGAATCATTACTTCTCAAACGATATTTGCTTCGATTACATTACCTATTATTTTAAGTTTTTTATTACCATAGAAAAATTCTCGTTATTAAAAAAGTACTTTTAAAATCAAATGGTATTTTTTTTATATCATAAATTTTATTTCTTGATATTTTAAATTTGATAAATTTAGACTTAGGTATAAAAATTATGGAAATCAATGGTGTCTCAATTTCCCGTTGCAGAATAGAGAAGATAAAAAATGCAGATGATCCATTAATGGCACGAACGTTATGGGAAAAAATAAAAAACTGGTTTGGTATTGGACAAGAAGTGACTGTTATTTTATTAATTAAAGATACTTTTTTTAATCTTGAAACAACTGCATTGGATAAAATAAAAGGATTTTGTCAATTAATGAATTTTTCATCTGATTTGTATAAAGAGAAATTTTTCATTGAAAAAGAAGAAGATAGGGTAACTTTTTCTATTCTTTTGAATGAAACTCACAATGATGAAAAAATAGAGTTTTCATATAATATTAATGAGGATGGATTTCAAGGGATAAAATTAATCGCGGACATAATCATAGCATTGAAAAAGAATGGGTTTAATGATTTACTTATTGATGCTATAAATAAATTTTTAAAAATCGATGTGAAAGATAACGAAAATGATAAAATTAAAAAAGAAATTATCATTGGATTAATAAAAGATAATATTGATAGATTCAAGGGTGAGAGTAATTTCAATAGAGATTATATATTAAAAAATAAATTGTATAAAGAATCCAAATTTGATTGTGATCTATTTCCATATAAATTAAAAAATCTGATTGAAAATGAAGAAAAAGAAATAGACAAATCAATACATAATAATCTATTGGAAAAAATAGAACTTGAATTATTTAAAGATCTATCAAGGATGAACTTGAGTATTAATACTATTCCAATTGCTGACCTAGAAAATAAAACACAAGGTTTAGATGAGATAAAATTCAAAGAAATGGAATTTGAAAAATTAAAGAATGAATTTACAAACTTGGATGAAAATGATAAGGAAATAATCTACTCATTATTATATCAAAAAGGAATTCTTGAATTTAAATCATATTTGATAGAACAAGACCCATTTGCAGGATTAATTAATGTTCCTTATTCAGGAAAAACAACAATAAATGTTATAAAAGAGGATAGTAAAAATAAAATAAGAATTGAAATAGAAAATAAAAAATCATTACAAGATAAAAGTACTAATAATATAGAAAACATAAAGAATTTAATAAATACAGAGTTAGCATATGTTAACGAACAACACTATAATTTAGTTAACCTCGTTACTGAGGAGCTTGTAGGAAAGCCATTTTCATTGGATAAATATTTGAAGGTTACTGAACTTGACACTAGTCTTTCAGAGTTATTATTAGTCGGAAATAAAATTACGTTAGAAGATCATACAAAATTAATTTTCGAATATGATTTTGAAAATAAAACACTTATTCTCGATAATAAAAGCAAATATGAATATGCGATCTTGAAATATTGACTATTGGGCTAAACAGAGCTTCTTGCTATCATGTAGACAAACCAATAATAAGCAAGAGGCTCTTTTATGTCACAACCTCATGATCCAGAGATTCAAAAAATTATTAATCAATTAAAACAACAATATCAAAATGCGGTTGATGCTTTACGCAATGCAATTATTGATTTTGCCCAAGATGGAAAATTACCAGATATAAAACAAAGAGCTGAAGGTATATTTGCTTATCCTCAATTAACTGTACATTGGTATGGTGAAGTTAAAATAGAAGATAAAACACGCGCTTATGGTCGATTATCAAAATCAGGTCATTATTCTACCACAATTACTAATCCTGCCTTATTTGAGAATTACTTATCAGAACAACTTCAATTTATTACTGATGCTTATCATGCTACTTTTGAAGTAACCGCTTCAAAACAAGAAATTCCTTATCCTTTTGTGATCGATGGAACAGGTATTGGTTTTGATAGAAAGATGAGTGCCTCTTTAGCAAAATATTTTCCAACAACTGATTTATCTAAAATCGGTGATGAAATTACTGATGGTTTAATTTGTGATAGGGAAATGTTGCCACTTTCTCATTTTGATGCGTTACGTACTGATTTCTCATTAGCGCGTTTAAAACATTATACAGGTACATTACCTGAAGACGTTCAACCCTATATTTTATATACGAATTATAATCGTTATGTTGATGAATTTGTTCGTTGGGCTTGCGATCAAGTTGCGGATGAAAATAGTCCATATTGTGCACTTTCCTGTGCTGGGTTTCAGCGAATTACAGCAGAAACTGTTGATCCTGAAAAGTTAATATCTGATTTAACTTGGAAGAAATATCAAATGCCAGCCTATCATTTAATAGCTAAAGAAGGTCCCGGAATAACATTAGTTAATATTGGTGTTGGCCCTTCAAATGCTAAGACAATTTGTGATCACCTAGCTGTTTTACGTCCTCATGTTTGGTTAATGATTGGTCATTGTGGTGGATTACGTGAAAGCCAACAACTTGGTGATTATGTTTTGGCTCATGCTTATTTACGCGATGATCATATTTTAGATGACATTTTACCTCCTGATATTCCTATCCCTAATATTGCTGAAGTACAACGTGCACTTTATGATGCGACGAAAATGATCAGTGGTAAGCCGGGGCATGAAATAAAACAAAGATTAAGAACAGGAACTGTTGTTACAACGGATGATCGCAACTGGGAATTACGTTTTTCGGTTTCAGCAAGAAGATTTAACTTAAGTCGCGCTGTCGCTGTTGATATGGAAAGTGCCACAATTGCTGCACAAGGTTATCGTTTTCGGGTTCCTTATGGCACTTTATTGTGTGTATCAGATAAACCATTGCATGGTGAAATAAAATTACCAGGTCAGGCTAATCATTTTTATGAAGGGGCTGTATCCGAACACCTGCAAATTGGTATTCAAGCTATTGAATTACTTAAACAAGAAGAGAGTAATTTACACTCTCGTAAATTAAGAACATTTAATGAGCCACCGTTCAGATAAAAAGTAAGCAATAAAAATCCCTAATTATGAACGGAAACCGATAATTAGGGATTTTTAAGAAGTATTATCAAAATAGCTATTTTTGATAATACGATATTTGGAAATAAAATTTAAAAACGTAAATGTCTCGCGGCTTTTCTTAAACGATCATCTCCACGCCTATCATAACGTTGAGTCGTCATAATACTAGCATGTCCCATGGCATCTTTTACTGTGACAATATCTTCACCGTTATCAAGCATTGCAGAGGCAAATGTTCTTCTTAGATCATGAGGAGCAAATTTATCAATACAACTTTCTTGTTGTCGATTTTCCAAAATATAGTAAATGGCCTGATCAGTGATCCGTTCATCAGTGACATCATCGAATCGACGTATACGAGTGAAAAGAGGGCCATCTTGCGTGCCTCTTATTTCATTAATCCATAATTGAACGCGATCCCAAGTATCATCAGGCATATAAGACATTCGTTCTTTATTACCTTTACCTCTAACAAGAAAAGCTTGATCGCGAAATTGAATATGCTCGTAATTAAGTGCCACTATTTCTGAACGACGTAATCCACAACCTAATAACACACTTAATATTGCGGCATCTCTTAAGCCTTTCGATGAATTGTCTTTTTCACAACTTCTAAATAAAGCACGAATTTCATTGCTAGTGAGTGCTCGGCCTTTAGGTAATCGACTTCCTCTTACAGATTTAACTTGGCGGATATGCTGATAACTTTCAGTATCCATTTGTTTCATTGCCCAAGCTTCTAAAGCAACACCTTTTAATGCTGCAAGATAAGTATTGATAGTGGCAGGGGCTTTATTGGCATCAGATAACATATCAATAATAGCTTGAATATGATGGCGACGAAGAGCTCCCCATTGGCAATTTTTAAGAGAAGAAAAACCGATCATCTTAGCAACAATAGTTAGAAATGATCCCATTGTTTGACGACTACGTTTTGAACCTAAACTCATTAAATAGGCCATTGCTGGATTAGTATGAGCGGGCGAGGTGAATGTTGCATTCAAATCCAATAATGCTTGTTTTTCAGGCAAGACTAGCGATGTTTCAGGTGTTAAGTCCTGATCGTCGTGGTGAAATTCCACTGCTATTTCCTTATTAAATCAACATAACCATGATGAATATTCTAACAGATCCAAAAAAGAAAAAAGCTACTTTTTCAAAGGATCATTTTAATAAGTAGAGACGATCTTGTTTGTTTTATCGTCAGTAAGGTTGTTGTATGAGCTTTTTTAGTGCGAATAACAGTCAAATTAGATTAATGAAAAAATAGGGTAAATAGTGTTAAGAAAAAGAGTAGGGAATAAGAAGGGATAAAAGGCGTTTAGATCGTTTTCGCACCCAAGATTTTCACCTTTTATCGACTTAAAAATAATGAAGATAACAGTAAAAATGGGTGCGAAATAATCAATGGTTAGTTAAATTACTCTTTATAAATTGCGACAACAGGTTTTCCATCATTACCAATTGTGCCACGATACATACCTTCAGAATTAAAACTCATTGTGTAGTTACCTGTTTTATCTAATACGATAACACCACCACTACCATTGATCGCTTTAACTTCATCAAGTGCATTTTGAGCAGCTTCTTCTAAAGGTAAATTTTTATATTTAACTTGGGCTGCGATATTGAAGGCAGTTAATGTTCTGATAAACATTTCACCAGATCCTGTTGCAGATACAGCAACAGTTTCATTATCAGCATAATTACCTGCCCCAATAATTGGGGAATCACCAACTCGGCCATAACGCTTGTTTGTCATTCCTCCCGTAGAAGTTCCCGCTGCTAAGTTGCCATGTTGGTCAAGAGCAACTGCACCAACGGTGCCATATTTATAATCATACATCATAGGATCAACAAAAAGAGCAACCGTTTTACCATCATGGTCTAAAACGACTTGTTCTTTTTCTATTGCTTTTTGAAGCTGTTGCCAACGATGTTCAGTTCTAAAATAGGACGGATCAACAATAGTAAGCCCTTGTTCTTTAGCAAAATGATCAGCACCAGTAGAAACCATCATAACATGTGGGCTTTTTTCCATCACAGCTATGGCGGCATTAATTGGATTTTTAACCGTAGTTACACCTGCAACAGCGCCAGCTTTACGGGTTTTACCATCCATAATAGAAGCATCAAGTTCATTACGACCATCATGGGTAAAAACGGCGCCTTTCCCCGCATTAAATAATGGTGAATCTTCCATGATATTAATCGATTTTTGAACCGCTTCTATACTGGTTCCTCCACTATTTAGAACAGCATATCCAGCATTTAGTGCTTCAGTTAGTTTTTCTTTATATTCTTTTTCTTGTTCTGGCGTGATGGTGTCTTTAGTGATTGTCCCAGCACCACCATGAATGACAAGGCGAATAGGAGGAGCGTTATTTGAAAAAACAGAGGTAGTAAATAGGGTGCAAAGTGTCATTGTGGCGAGTTTATACTTAATATTATTCATATATAACCCTTCTTTTTTAATTAAAATTAACGCGGTATTATCATATGGATTTTACGATCTTGATCTTAAACTCTAATTAATTACATCTATGTACTTTGATAACTAACTGCAATAATCACTATATAAAAAGTTTAAGACATAAGTGGTCTGAACACTTAATTTTCTTTTTAATTTATCGTGTGTTATAGCCTGCTTTTTTATCATTTTAAAATGATAATCAATACGTTGTGTTCTTTTTGTGTTTCTTGGTTTAATGAAGGGAATAAATATAAAATGTAGTTAATAATATTTTTTTAAAAAACAAAATAATATTGTTGTTTTTATTTTTTGTTTTTATTTTATATGATTAAATTTAAAAAAATAAAATTTACTCAATTGTACAATAAATAAATTTTTAATAATGTTAAATAGGGAAATAAATCTATTTTGTATTGAAATGTTTATCAAAAAGCTAAGTAATCTTTAATATTGATTTATCTTTTATAACGTTTTGTTATTGTTTCATCTGTATTTTAATGTAACTAAATTTGGTTTTCTATATACAATTTGTGTGTTTCCTCGAATAATCAAAAAGGGATAATGGATTCTGTGATAAAAGTACTACATTAATTTGAGTTAAAGCTCTATTATAATAACATAATATTTATAATTCATAAGGTTAGCATTTAATATTTTATTTTTTTATAGTGAGTTCGTTAGCTTTATCAACACAAATGAACTATTTTTAAATAGATATAAAATAAAAATTAATACGTCTCATTATTTAACTATTTTCTTACATACAGTGGATAAACATATTTTTGGTGTTCTTTTATGACTAAAGGAAGGTTAAATAATTTATATGAAAAATCAAAACAAGAGTCGTTTTTTTGTTTATAGCATTATTATTGTCGTGGTTGTTGCCGCGGGAATTTTTTGGTGGAAATCTCAAACACCAACACTCCCTTCAGGATTTGCTCAAAGTAATGGGAGAATAGAAGCAACAGAAATTGATATTTCAACGAAAAGTCCAGGAAGAATAGACTCTATTTTAGTTCAAGAAGGAGATTTTGTTAAAGCGGGGGACGTGTTGGCAAACATGGATACTCGAACACTAAAAGAACAACTTCATGAAGTTCAAGCCCAATTAAACCAAGCAAAAAGTAGTGTGGTCACTGCACAATCTGCATTATCACAGCGTAAAAGTGAACAACTTGCAGCCCAAGCCGTTGTTCGTCAACGTATTGCTGAGCTTGATGCTGCACAAAAAAGACTTAATCGTTCTCGTGCATTAGTAAAAACTAATGCTATTTCTATTCAACAATTAGATGATGATATAGCAAGAACAGAAGGAGCAAGGGCTGCAGTTGAAGCAGCTAAAGCTCAAGAAACCGCCACTATTGCAGCAATAGAATCGGCTAAAGCGGGGATCATTCAAGCTAACACAAAAGTAGATGCAGCAACGGCAACCGAAAGACGCATTTTGGCAGAATTGGATGACAGTATTTTAAAAGCACCGCGTAATGGTCGAGTTCAATACCGTGTCGCAGAGCCTGGTGAAGTTTTAGGTGCTGGCGGCCGTGTATTAAATATGGTTGATTTAAGTGATGTTTATATGACTTTCTTTTTACCAACAGAAGCTGCCGGTAAAGCGGCATTAGGAAGTGACGTTCACATTATTCTAGATGCAGCCCCTCATATTGTTATTCCTGCAAAAACAACCTACGTTGCTAGTGTCGCTCAATTTACACCGAAAACCGTTGAAACTGATAATGAACGATTAAAACTTATGTTCCGTGTAAGAGCGCGTATTTCACCTGAATTACTTGAAAAACATCTTGAATATGTAAAAACAGGTTTACCAGGTCGTGCTTATATTCGCTTAGATAACAACCAATCTTGGCCAACTGATTTAGAGGTGAAATTACCACAATGAGTCAAACAATGAGAACGAAAAGTCATTCTCATATCATTGAATTGACTCATGTATCCCAACATTATGGCGATACCAAAGCGCTTGATGATGTGACATTGGCTATTCCTGCTGGGAAAATGGTCGGGTTAATTGGCCCAGATGGCGTAGGGAAATCGAGCTTGATCTCGCTTATTTCTGGTGCGAGAGAAATCCAAACTGGGCAAGTAATTGTGTTAAACGGTGATATGAATGATGTTGAACACCGAAGAGCTGTCTGTCCTCGTATTGCCTATATGCCTCAAGGATTAGGTAAAAACCTTTATCACACGCTTTCTGTTTTTGAAAATGTTGATTTTTTTGGCCGTTTATTTGGTCAATCAAAACAAGAGCGGGCAGAACGCATAAATGATTTACTTGAAAGTACTGGTTTAGCCCCATTCCGTGATAGACCGGCGGGTAAACTTTCTGGGGGAATGAAACAAAAATTGGGTTTATGTTGTGCACTTATTCATGATCCAGAATTACTTATTCTTGATGAACCGACTACTGGCGTTGACCCATTATCGCGAGCGCAATTTTGGGAATTAATTAACCGTATACGTAAGCGTCAAAAAAATATGAGCGTGTTAGTTGCGACCGCTTATATGGAAGAAGCTGAGCGTTTTGACTGGTTGGTTGCGATGGATGCAGGAAAAATATTAGCAACAGGCCATGCTGATGAATTAAAAGCCCAAACACATACTGATGAACTAGAAGCTGCCTTTATCGAATTATTGCCAGAAGAGAAAAAGAAAGATCACCAAAAAGTGATTATTCCACCAAGAGATAAAAGTGATGATGATACCATCGCTATTGAAGCGCAAGATTTAACTATGCGTTTTGGGCAATTTGTTGCAGTAGACCACGTAAGCTTCCGTATCCCTAAAGGAGAAATTTTTGGGTTTTTAGGATCGAATGGTTGTGGTAAATCAACCACAATGAAAATGCTGACAGGTTTACTTGAAGCGAGCGAAGGGCGGGCTTGGTTATTTGGTCAAGAAGTTGATCCTAAAGATATTGAAACTCGTCGCCGTGTTGGCTATATGTCTCAAGCATTTTCACTTTATAGTGAATTGACTGTACGACAGAATCTTGAATTACACGCCAAGCTTTTTCATATTCCAGAAGAAGAAATTCCTCAACGTGTTAAGGAAATGAGTGAGCGTTTTAATTTAACTGATGTTGAAGAAATGATGCCCGATGGGTTGCCATTAGGTATTCGTCAGCGTTTGTCACTCGCAGTTGCTGTTATCCATAAACCTGAAATGCTGATATTGGATGAACCGACTTCAGGGGTTGACCCCATTGCGCGAGATATGTTTTGGAACTTGATGGTTGACCTATCTAGACGTGACGGTGTCACTATTTTTATCTCAACTCACTTTATGAATGAAGCGGCACGTTGTGACAGAATGTCACTAATGCATGCTGGTAAAGTATTAGTCACAGATACACCGGCAAATTTAGTTAAAAATAGCCAATTTGATACACTTGAAGAAGTCTTTATTGATTACCTTAAAAAGGCATCGGGTGAACAAGAAGCTTCTGAACTTAATGAAAAAAGCCTACAACTTCCTGCATCTAGTGATGAAAGTGCAGAAAAAGCGTTAAAACAGCGCTTTAGCCTACGACGTCTATTTAGTTATAGTATTCGTGAAGGTATGGAGTTACGCCGAGATCCTGTGCGTCTTACTTTAGCACTATTAGGTACGGTGATCCTGATGTTTATTATGGGTTACGGTATTAGTTTGGATGTTGAAAATTTACGCTTTGGTATTATGGATCGAGATCAAACAGGGTTAAGTCAGGCATATAGCCAAAACCTTTCTGGCTCTCGTTACTTTATTGAAAAAGCACCAATTACAGATTATGACCAACTTGAACGGAGACTCCGTAGTGGAGATATTACGGTTGCGATTGAAATTCCGCCTAACTTTGCTCGGGATATTGCTAAAGGTCATACTGTAAAAATAGGTGTTTGGATTGATGGCGCAATGCCTAATCGGGCTGAAACAGTTCGCGGTTATATTCAGGCAATGCATTTAACATGGATGCTTGATATGGCTATGCGCCAACCAACTAATGTAGTTGATAAATTATCACCCATTAATATAGAAACCCGCTATCGCTATAATCCTGATGTAAAAAGTTTACCTGCAATTGTACCTGCTGTTATTCCTCTTTTATTAATGATGATCCCCGCAATGTTAAGTGCGTTGAGTGTGGTTCGTGAAAAAGAGCTTGGTTCTATTATCAATCTTTATGTTACACCTGTCACTAAAGCAGAGTTTTTGTTAGGCAAGCAATTTCCTTATATCTTATTGGGTATGTTTAACTTCTTTATGCTCTGCGCGCTTTCTGTCTTTGTGTTTGGGGTGAGTTTTAAAGGAAGTATGTTAACGCTTTCTTTAGGTGCATTACTCTATATCACTATTGCTACAGGAATGGGATTACTTATTTCTTGCTTTATGAAAAGTCAGATTGCCGCTATTTTTGGTACTTCAATTATTACCTTAATTCCAGCAACACAATTTTCAGGAATGATTGACCCTGTTTCATCACTGGAAGGCATAGGTAAATGGATAGGGCATATTTATCCTACATCTCACTTTTTAACTATCACAAGAGGGACATTCTCTAAGGGATTAAACCTTTTTGATTTACCTTGGTCTTTTATTCCTATGCTTATCACTATTCCAATTGTTATTGGATTGAGTATCTTTTTCTTGAAAAAGCAGGAGGCTTAAATGTGGCGCACAATTCAAAATGTGTTTAATTTAGGCGTAAAAGAACTGCGCAGTCTCTCTCGTGATAAAGCGATGCTGGCATTAATTGTATTTGCTTTTACTGTGTCAATTTACTCATCTGCGACTGTTACACCCGGTTCGTTACATCATGCGCCGATTGCCGTTGCTGATCAGGACAAATCTCAGCTATCCGCACGTATTGTAAATAGTTTTTATATGCCTTATTTCTTACCTCCAGCCGATATTACGCCTGAGCAAATTGATGGTTTGTTAGATAGAGGTACTTATACCTTTGCACTTGATATCCCGCCTAATTTTCAGCGTGATCTTTTAGCGGGTCGAAAGCCGGAAATACAAGTTAATATTGATGCAACGAGAATGAGCCAAGCTTTCTTAGGTAATAGTTATATTCAAAACATTATAATGGGTGAAGCGAAAACCTTTTTAGCGAAAAATAGAACCAATGATCCACTGCCAGTTGATTTGGAAGTTAGGATGAGTTTTAACCCGAATCTGACACAATCTTGGTTTGGTTCTGTTATGGCAATTATCAATAATATCACTATGTTATCGATAGTATTAACAGGAGCTGCATTAATAAGAGAACGAGAGCATGGCACTATTGAGCACTTACTGGTTATGCCAGTTACTCCCTTTGAAATAATGCTCTCTAAGATATGGTCAATGGGATTGGTTGTATTATTGGCATCAGCTATGTCACTGGTATTAGTCGTGAAATCTTTACTTCATGTTCCTATTGAAGGCTCTGTTCTACTGTTTATGTGTGGTGTTGCTTTAAGCTTATTTGCAACAACCTCGATAGGTATTTTTTTAGGAACAATGGCTCGTTCAATGCCTCAATTTGGATTATTGATGATTATGGTATTATTGCCATTGAATATGTTATCAGGAGGGATGACATCGCGGGAAAGTATGCCTCAGTTTGTTCAGGATGTTATGCAAACAATGCCAACTACACACTTTGTTAGCTTAGCTCAGGCTATTTTATATCGTGGTGCTGACTTCTCAATTGTGTGGCCTCAATTCATTATCTTAATTGTTATTGGCTCGGTGTTTTTTTTATTAGCTTTATTACGTTTTAGAAAAACCATTTCGGCTATGGCCTAATAAATTTAAATATTAATCGATAAATTAACCTATTTTCTTCTATTATTAAATATAGAAGGGAATAGGTTTTTTATTAATTTAATTATCTAAGGTTGGTGTTTTTTACTTAACGATGATATTTCAATGATGATATTTCAATAAATAATATTCACGAAGGTAAATAATCTATTTAAGGTAAGGCGTTAATTAAAATTAATTAATAAAGGATTTTATCCATTACTTGAATGACATAGTTTATATGTTTTTTTAATAAGGCTAATTTTATGAGAATAATGAAATTATTAAAAAAAGCAATAAGAGAAAGGAAATTTAATAAGGAAGAAAAAATTGGCATAGATATAATGGATGTGAAACCCATTAGAGATAAATTATAATTTGTTATTTGGGCATCAACGTTTTTTAGACAATAATACTGGTTTAACAATAGGTAGAAGTAAATAGCATTTTGTTTTTAATCCTGATGGTGTTTTATCAAATAATAGACATACAGTCGGATATATATGCTTAGAATCATAACCTAATGGTGATGCAACAATTGAAGGTCAATCTGTGATACTCAAAGAGAACTGTAAAATGATGGTGGTTTTTTGGCTAACCAACAGCGCCCTTGATGACACCTTAATGCTAAGAGATTGCCTGAAAAAAGCATAGACTATTTTTAGGAAAAGTCACTGAAACATAAGGAAATAATTGCGAAACCTTGCCTTGCGTTAGATTTATTACATTTCCCTTTGAAAAGTCATATACATCTGCACTATAAAAGATAAGATTTTCTTATTGGTTTTTGATTTATTAGTTTCTGGTAAGGGCGGAAACTAATTGAGAGAAAACACATTAAGTCACTTATTCTGTTTTTTTTATCATTGCTATAATTTAAGAGGCTAAATATGTCATCTACACTTAAGCTTAATGATGGTTTATCTGATATCGGTTCGATAATACATTATGGTATCAGTCAGATCCCAGTGATTGGAGGTGTACTAAGCACCATTTTTGGCCTTTTATGGCCAACAGATAAGGAAGATATATGGAGTACAATTAAACAGGAAGTGCAAAGCCTTATTAATGAAGATATTCAAGAGGACGACTGGAATCGCCTTGTGGCCGCAGTAAACGAGCTTCAGGATAAAGTATCATTTATCAATGACCAGTTAATTAATGCCCAGTATGATACTGCGGGCCCTGAACTGATGACAGTGGTTGTAGATATAATTGGAATTGAAGAAAACTTCAAAATAGAAGGGACTAATTTCAAATATGCATTTGCTCCACTTTTTGTCGCCGCTGTGAATTTAAAAATTGCCTTATATCTTGAAGGGATTAAATACTCTAATCATTTAAGATTAAGTCAAGATCAAGTTAATCAATTAAAGTCATTGCTTCAAAAAGATGTTCAAAGCGCCAAGAGTTATTTATCTCCAATAAATTCGGCAATAGGCAGTACTTATCTTAACAACATACAGACCTACTTTAGTGTTAAGTTATATTATGAAACAAGCGTGTCTTTATTTAATGAACTATGGTCAGGGGATTATGACGACTATAATGCTCCTGCACCGCTGGAAAATTACTACGTTCCAGTCATGGCAGCTGGATCTTTCTATAAGCTTATAAGCCTAGACGGGCAAAATTTCTCAGTGCCTATGGCATTTGCTGAAGTAGCTGATAACTCAATGATGCCTTCTACAAACATCCTGGGATCTTTATATCAGGAGCCAACATCTTATCCAGATGGCTATATTAATTTTATCGATGTTTATACAGACTTGTCAGTGTCACATCGAACTACTGGGTTAATGTTTACCTGTAGTGGATCTGATGAACAATATGAAATGGGTATGACGCCAAATAACAATGACTCATTCAATGTTGGACAAAACACCATGAGTATTAATGTTGAGGGTGGTGAGTTCATTAATCAGGTGTCTGTGAGAGCGGACTCTTTTGTTTCACAAATTGAGTTCACCACTAATCTTAATAATACAATGGTAGCAGGTCAGCATCCTGATGATGACCCTATGCAAGAAGTCACTTTAGTCAGCCCATTTTCAATTAACTCCATGTATGTGGTCTCTGATGTTGCAGGATATATACAATCATCTGGCCATCAAATGTGCGGGATAGCGATTTCAGCAATATATAATAATGAACTTGCGATGCAATATGTCAGCAGTCTATATAAAAACAGTTAAGGAGGTGCGTTATGTCGACTAATTATGTTATTCAACCTTTGGAAACAGTTACAGTATGGGACGATGCTGAGCCTATCATTCCAACAGTTACTAAAAGTGTAATTGTGACTAATAATGGTGAAACGAAATTAGAAGTTGTGAATTACTGGGCACCACCGTCACATGTTTTTTATCCCGATACCACATATTGGGTTGAACCCAATGACACGATTATCGTTCAAGCACCCGAACGATCATTTTACTACTACAGAGTTAATGTAACTAACTCGGATGATACCAAGGTGGGTGCGGCTATCGTTGAAATTGTAGATTAGCATTTACTTGATGGTCAGGAGGTTCAATTACCTTTTTTGAATCTCCTGCCATGAGTAGTGGCAAGAGTTGATCAATGTACTCAAATGTCACTTGTGGTGGGATTTTGAGTTTAGTTAAGGCATAAATCGATAGCCGATCCCTGTTTCTGTCATAAAATGCAGCGGACATGCGGGATCGGTTTCTAGTTTTTGGCGTAAATGTCCCATATAAATGCGCAAATAGTGACTATGTTCAACGAAATTAGGCCCCCAAACATGTTGCATTAAATGCCGTTGAGTAAGTACTTTACCACTGTTATTAACTAATTCACTTAGTAAACGAAATTCTGTCGGCGTTAAATGAATGGGTTCATTTTGACGAGTAACAATACGATTAACCCAATCAATCGTAATATCACCAAAAGTAAATTGTGTACTTTGTGTTTCTTGTTTAACAAAACGGCGTAGTGATGCTCTGATTCTGGCGAGTAGTTCACTAATACCAAAAGGTTTCGTCAGATAATCATCCGCTCCTGCATCAAGTGCTTTCACTTTATCTTGCTCTGAATCTCGTGCTGAAAGTACGATAACGGGTGTACTACTCCATTGGCGAAAATCTTGAATAAAACAGAGACCATCTTTGTCTGGCAAACCAAGATCAAGAATAACTAAATCAGGTTTTCTTGATGCGGCTTCAATTAATCCTCGTTGGCATTCATTGGCTTCATAAACACGAAATCCTTCGTTCTCTAAAGCTAGCCGAACAAAGCGTAAAATCTCTTTTTCATCTTCAATAATTAAAATGTTATATGGAGTCACTGTTTTATTTCAATCTCATCAATATCAGGGAGTGATTTTAAAGGTAAAACAAAGTGGAAGCTTGCTCCACCTTTTTTATTGTTTTCAGCCCAAATTTCACCTTCATGTAAGTGAATAATGGCGCTACATATGGCTAAACCTAATCCAACACCAGGAATTGCGGATTCTTTTACTGCACGTGAAAATTTATTAAAAATAAGTTGTAGTTGGTCGGTTGGGATCCCATGCCCCTCATCCCATACTTCAACATGAATTTTAGCGACATCAATATAGGCTTTTACTCCAACTTTTGTGTTTGATGTCGTATATTTCACTGCATTTTCAAGTAAGTTCGTGATAACTCGTTCAATTAAATTACCATCGCAATAAAGCAATAAATCAGCAGAAATATCAATTTGTAATGGATGTTTATCAAGTAAATAAGAGAGAGAACGAATGGCACTTCCCGTTATTTCTTGTAGCGAATTCCATTGTAAATTCACTTGAATGCCACCGGATTGAATACGTGCCATATCCAGTAAATTATTGACTAACCGTGAGGTTGTCAGGATCTGCTGTCGAATTTGGTTAACTTGCTCTGTATGGGATGAACCTTCAGCACTTAAATCGAGAAGCAAAATCTCTGATTGTCCAAAAAGCACAGTAAGCGGTGTTTTTAAATCATGAGAAAGTGCGGCTAATAATGCATTTCTTAATTGCTCTCTTTCGATATTAATTCGAGATTGTTCTGCAATTTCAGCCTGTTGTAATCGCTCAAGGGCATTAGCAATTAAACCATTAAAAGTTTGCAATAGCTGCTGTTGCTCCGGGATAAGTAGTTGACGAAGATTATTCGGTTCAATCGCTAAAATAGCTAAAACTTGTTGAGAGGCGGTAATAGGATGTAATTGGTAAGGCACACTTGGTAGAGTATCTGTGCCTGCACCAGCAATTTGATCTTTATCACAACACCAGCGTGCAATGGCATTATCGATAGGTAAAAGCCCCATGCCTTGTGCATGAAAAGGTGTTAATTCACCTTGTTTGTTGGGTAGTAATAAACACACTTTGGCATCAAAGGCACTTGATAAAAAATGATAACTAGTGCGAACAATTTCTTGTAACGTTACCGCTCGACCCAGTTCTCTCGTCATTTCAAATAAGTGGCGAGTGCGCTGTTCTCGATAACGGGCGACGCGGGTTTGATAACGCATACCCGCAGTTAAATTACCAACCACTAATCCGACAATAAGCATCACTGTAAAAGTGACCAAATACTGCATATCGAGTACAGCGAGCGAAAAGTGAGGCTGTACAAAAAACAGGTCAAAACTAATAACATTAATTAATGCCGCAAAAATAGAAGGGCGACGACCAAAAAAGAGTGCAATTAATACAACACCCAACAAATAGAGTGTGACTAAATTGGCTTTATCAAGTGCTAATAGAAATGTGCGTGAGAATAAGGTGATCGCTAAACATAATCCAATCGCTGTAAAATAACCTTTTATCTCTTGTCGCCATTTATCATTTTGTAGTGGTGCTGTTTTGGTTTTATAACGTATGTCCTCATCATTGAGGGCGACACTGATAACATGGAGATCAGGTGCATAACGCGCTAATTTTTCTGCAAAACGCATCCGTATCCAGCGTTTTAACCATTGCCATTTTTGGTAAGCACGTTGACCAATAACCACTTTTCCAAGATTATGCTCTCTGGCGTAACGGATCACGGCCTTTTCAGCTTGGTTATCAGAAAGGATCGCCGTTCTCGCACCTAGATGTTGTGCTAATTTTAGAGAGTGTAAGATAGCTCGGCGTTTATGCTCTCCAATTTGATGAAGCTTAGGCGTTTCAACATAAATAGCATGCCATTGGCAACCAAAGGCGGCAGCATAACGCGCTGCCGTGCGAACTAATTTGTCGTTACCGCCATGAGCGCCGAGACAAACCATCAGACTATCTGTGGTGTGCCAAACAGGGGCCGTTCCTTGGCTATCTCGAAACTCTTTAACTTGTGTATCAACTCTATCTGCCATACGGCGTAAGGCTAATTCTCGTAGTGCGATTAAATTACCTTTACGAAAAAAGTGTTCAATCGCACGTTCTGCTTGTCCAGCTAGATAGACTTTGCCTTCATGTAAACGTTGTTGTAGATCATCAGGTGGTAAATCCACCATAACCACTTCATCAGCACTATCGAAAATATAGTCAGGGATCGTCTCTTGGACACGAATTCCTGTAATACTCCCGACGATATCATTAAGACTTTCAATGTGTTGTACATTTATTGTGGCAAGTACATCAATACCTGCATCCAATAGTTCTTCCACATCTTGCCAGCGCTTAGGATGTCGGCATTTATGAGGATTACTAAATGCCAGTTCATCCATTAAGATCACCGCCGGATGCCTAGCTAATGCGGCATCTAAATCAAACGCGACAAGCTTTCTACCGTGATGGTGAATACGTTGTAGTGGTAATAAAGGTAATCCGTGCAGTAACGCAGCCGTTTCTTGCCTTTGGTGCGTTTCAACAACACCAGCAAGGACATCAATACCTTGCTGATGGAGACGTTGAGCTTCTTGTAACATGGCGTAAGTTTTCCCTACACCTGCACAGGCACCAAAAAATATTTTTAAACGCCCACGAGTTGTTGTTCGCGTTGAAGCGAGTAAATCATCAGGAGAAGGGCGTTGCCATTGCTGATCGAGTTCCATTTTATTGAGTACTCACTTTTTGCTGCTTTTCTGCACTTAATTTATCAAGTGCTTGATTTAGCATAAATACATTTACAACAGGGTCACCCATAAATGACATCAGCGGTGATGTTGTATTGTCTTTTATTAACTGCTCAATTTCATTTTTAGTGAGTTGGCGAGAATAAGCAATATTTTCAATTTGATAATAAGCTGCTTGTAATGAAATATGAGGATCAAGTCCACTTCCTGATGCTGTGACTAAATCAACAGGAACAACATGTTGATTATGCGTTGCTTTCTTCCATATTTGAATACGTTGAGTTACCTCATTAAGTAATAATGGATTTGATGTTGCTAGTTGGCTGGCACCTGATGCCATGCTGTTATAGGGCATTTCGGATGTCATTGATGGGCGACTTTTAAAATAATCATTCCGCGTAAATTGTTGCCCAATCAACTCAGAACCAATAAGTTTATTATCTTGATAAATCAGTGAGCCGTTCGCTTGCCATGGAAAAATAAGGTTGGCTAATCCTGTAACAAACAAAGGATAAGCGAGTCCGGTTATTAGTGTGAGTAATAATAACATCACTAATGATGAACGAAATAGATGCATATAGAACTCCTTAAAACCCAATAAACGCTAAGATCATATCGATGATTTTAATGCCAATAAAAGGGACTAATAATCCACTGATCCCGTATAAAGAGAGGTTACGACGTAATAATGAGTGCGCAGAGACAGGACGATAATGAACACCTTTAAGAGCAAGAGGGATCAAAAAGATAATAATTAAGGCGTTAAAAATAACCGCAGATAGCATTGCAGATGCGGGTGAATGTAAGTTCATGATATTAAGCATGTTGAGCTGTGGATAGGTGACAGCAAAAGCAGCTGGAATAATAGCGAAGTATTTAGCAATATCGTTGGAAATACTAAATGTTGTTAAAGCGCCTCGTGTCATTAGCATTTGTTTACCGATATGTACAACTTCGATTAATTTTGTTGGATTAGAGTCTAAATCAACCATATTGCCTGCTTCTTTGGCGGCTTGAGTACCTGAGTTCATCGCAACAGCAACATCGGCTTGTGCTAATGCAGGGGCATCATTAGTACCATCACCTGTCATTGCAACTAATCGACCTTCTGATTGATATTGACGAATTAATGCTAATTTTGCCTCAGGTGTTGCTTCAGCCAGAAAATCATCTACACCAGACTCTGCTGCGATAGCTGCCGCCGTAAGATGATTATCACCCGTGATCATGACGGTTTTTATCCCCATTTGGCGAAGTTGAGCAAAGCGCTCTTTAATTCCACCTTTCACAATATCTTTAAGTTCAACAACACCTAAGATTTTCTGATTTTCAACTACCACCAGCGGTGTCCCACCCGTTCTGGCGACTTGTTCGACTATCGCGGTGACTTCATCAGGGAAATGGCCGTGACTGACTTCAATATGACGACGAATAGCATCAACGGAGCCTTTGCGGATCAAGCGCTCTCCTAAATTAACGCCGCTCATTCTTGTCATTGCAGAAAAGGGAATAAAAGATGCTCCAATTGATGCTAAATCACGTTCGCGCAAATTAAAACGCTGCTTAGCGAGGATCACAATGCTTCTGCCTTCAGGCGTTTCATCTGCAAGTGAGCTTAGCTGTGCCGCATCGGCGAGCTGTTTTTCACTAATACCTGAAAGAGGGATAAAACGAGAAGCTTGGCGATTACCCAGTGTAATTGTGCCTGTTTTATCAAGTAGTAAGACATCAACATCACCTGCGGCCTCAACCGCTCGCCCACTGGTTGCAATCACATTGGCATCAAGCATTCGGCTCATGCCTGCCACACCAATTGATGAAAGTAAACCGCCAATCGTAGTAGGAATAAGACACACTAATAAAGCGATTAAAGTGACAACTGAAATAATATCGCCATGCCCTTGAAATTCGACAGCAAACACACTGAATGGATAAAGAGTAACGCACGCCAATAAGAAAATAAGTGTCAGGGCTGTTAATAAGATAGTTAAAGCAACTTCATTCGGCGTTTTTCTACGCTTCGCACCTTCTACCATTCCAATCATGCGGTCGAGAAATGAATTACCTGCCTCAGCAGTACAGCGAATAATTAGCCAATCGGACAATACTCGAGTACCGCCAGTCACAGAAGAAAAATCACCACCTGACTCACGGATCACGGGTGCTGATTCGCCCGTAATCGCACTTTCATCAACAGAGGCACCACCTTCTATGACTTCACCATCACAAGGAATGACTTCACCCGCGTTAACTAAAACAATATCACCTTTATGTAATGAGAAAGAATCAACGGTTTCTTTCGGTGCATTGATGTCAGCGTGATGTAAACGTACTGCTTTAGATTGTCGTTTAGCGCCACGTAAGCTAGCAGCTTGTGCTTTGCTTCGACTTTCTGCTAATGACTCAGCAAAATTGGCAAATAACAATGTTACCCATAACCAAAACATTACTTGTAAAGTAAAGTGATTATCATCAGGGAAATAACCTAATAATGAAGCAATCCAAATACTGGTCGTTAAAAGCGCGCCAACATAAACAATAAACATCACCGGGTTACGCCATTGCGCTTGAGGTGTACATTTTTTTATCGCATCAAAGAAAGCCGATATCACGGTTTTTTTATCAAATAGTTGAGTTGTTTTCATGATACGTTTCCTTATTTCGCCCAAAACAGCTGTAAGTGTTCTGCAATAGGGCCAAGGGCTAATGCCGGAACAAAAGTCAAAGCGCCGATCATTAATACCGTGAGGATCAATAACAAAATAAATAGCGGTGAAGTGGTAGAGAGTGTTGCCAAGCTTTCTGGCTGACGCTTTTTCACGGCTAAACTACCTGCGATAGCTAAAACAGGTAACATGACACCAAAGCGACCAATGAGCATTGCGATACCTAATAACAGATTATAAAAAGGTGAATTAACATTGAGTCCTGCAAAAGCACTACCGTTATTGTTCGCAGCAGAAGTAAAAGCATATAACACTTCGCTAAAGCCATGAGGACCTGGGTTTAAAATGGCTTCACGACCAACATCAGTAAATAAAGCGAGAGTTGTACCTAATAAAACAACGGCTGGAGAAATTAAAATGGCAACAGCTACCCATTTCATTTCAGCAACACCAATCTTTTTACCGAGATATTCCGGCGCACGACCAACCATTAATCCAGCGATAAATACAGCTAATAACACATAGAGGATCATGCCGTAAAATCCTGATCCTACACCGCCAAATACTACTTCGCCTGTTTGCATTAACCACATTGGTACCATGCCACCTAATGCTGTTAGTGAGTCATGCATCGCATTAACAGCACCACAAGATGCCGCTGTTGTGACGGCAACAAAAATAGCGCTACCTATAATGCCAAAGCGTGTTTCTTTACCTTCCATATTCAACGAACTATCTGTACCCGCAAAGATAAATTCGGGATTTCCTTGCCATTCAGCCCAAGTGATCACACTAACAGCAACAATGAAAATTAACGTCATAGCCCAAAGCAAGGTATGGCCTTGGCGTTGTGTTCCACTTAAACGACCAAAGGCAAAACATAAGGCAGTAGGAATAAGAAAAATAGCGAGTATTTGTAAGAAGTTACTTACTGAAGTTGGATTTTCATAAGGATGTGCAGAGTTTGCCGCAAAATAACCACCGCCATTTGTGCCGAATAACTTAATTGCTTCTTGAGACGCAACAGGCCCCATTGGTAACCATTGTTGTTGCCCATCAAGGCCTTGACTTAATAGTGCTGGGTGAAAGTTTTGTATCACACCTTGGCTGACAAATAACAGTGACCAAATAATAGATAAAGGGAGTAGGACATATAATGTAATGCGTCCAATATCAACCCAAGCATTGCCTAATGAAGTACAAGATGACTGTGTTAGCGCTCTAATTAAAACAAAAGCGACAGCTATACCTGTTGTTGCAGATAAGAAGTTTTGCACAGCAAGCCCCGTCATTTGGCTTAAATAGCTGACAGCCGTTTCACCGCTATACGCTTGCCAATTAGTATTTGTGACAAAGCTAATTGTGGTATTGAACGCTAAATCCCAATTCATATTAGGGGCAAATTGAGGATTTAAAGGTAAGTAGCCTTGGTTAAGTAGTATGACAAATAATAGAATTGCGCCCATTAAATTAAAAATAACTAGGGCGAGCATATAGTGATACCAGTTCATCGGTTGGATTGCTTTGCCTGCGGGCTTGAAACCACAGCAACGCCAAATAACATGTTCAGTTTGAGTAATCCAATGAGGTAAATCACCTTCGATAAGGCGAGCTAAATAATGCCCAAGCATTTTCCCTATCACAAATAATGTGATCAGAAAAACAGCAAGATATATCAACATTGTTGTTGCCATTTTTAAAATGCCTCTGCGTTAAATAACACATAGATAAGATAAGCAGTGAGCAAAACAACTAACGTCACAGCACCAAATATCAACATTAGAACTATCCTTCATCTATTTAGATTCAGTAAGCGTAATTAAAGGTCTGTAAAGATGTTGATAAAAGAGATAGGGGAAGTGTAAAAAAAGTATAAAAATGACTTGATAGGCAGTTAATTACCTGTTGATTTGTTGAAATAATGTCATCAGTTTGTTAGATATAATTATGAGTTTAAATAGTATGCTAATTAAGTAAGTCAAAATTAGCATTTTCTAGGAGATATTGAATGAATACTCTCTATTTAAAGAGCAAATGGTTTTTATACTTCTTAGGCTTATTAATAATTTCATCTATCTTTATGGTTAAAGTGATGGCTAATTCTGATAAAGCATATCTGGTTACATTGGCACAAGAGGGAAACTTATCTGAATTGAAACGTCAGATAGAACAAGGTGCTAATATAGAACAACGAGATCTAAAATTGCGCACTCCTTTAATGGCTGCCACACATGCTAACCAAATTGAGGTTGCAAAATATCTGATTGAACAAGGTGCCGATGTTAATGCTCGTGATGCGATTCAAGATTCACCTTATCTTTATTCGGGAGCGAGAGGGTTGCAGGAGATCTTAGAATTAACGTTATCACATGGTGCTTCTCTTAAAAGTGTTAATCGTTATGGTGGAACAGCATTAATTCCAGCTTCTGAGCGAGGACATGTAAAAACGGTAAAAACATTAATTGATGCGGGTGTGGATGTTGATCATATTAATCGTTTAGGTTGGACGGCTTTAATCGAAGCTATTATTTTAGGTGATGGTAGCCAAAAATATGAAGAGATTGTGACTTTACTTATTGAAGGTGGAGCTAACGTTAACCTCGCCGATGGCTCTGGCCACACACCATTAACCTTAGCTAAAGATAAAGGCTACACAAATATTGTTAATATACTTGAAAAAGCGGGGGCAAAATAATGTCAGATAATCAATTTATACAACAAGCCATATCGCTGGCAATGGACAATGTGAAAGTGGGGGGAAGGCCATTTGGCGCGGTCATTGTGAATAATGGTCAAGTAATTGCAAATGCAGTCAATCAAATAGTAACGACAAATGATCCCACTGCCCATGCTGAATTATTAGCATTACGGGAAGCTGGTAAAGTATTAGGGCGAACAAAGTTAGATGATTGTATTGTTTATGCCAGTGGACAACCTTGTCCAATGTGTCTTGCCGCTATGCGCATGGCGGGGATTTCTAAGATTTTTTATGCCTATTCTAATGAGGATGCCGAGCCTTACGGACTATCAACAGCCAGCATTGCTAAAGCATTAAGAAAGGCACCAGAACAACAAGAAGGCCTTCAATTTACACAGATAAAAACCGAAGATGAAACACAACCTAGGCTTTATCAATTTTGGTCGAAACAATCTTAAGAACGTTAACTATTTATATATCAAAGCCCTAAAAGCGAGAGTTTTTTCCGTCTTTAGGGCTTCACATTTTTATGGTCTATTGTAAATCAACAAAATAACTGTTTTTCAGCAGGGGTCACATTTAACTGTGATTGCCAACTTTTGAGCGTTAATGTCGCCAACATGGCTAAACCTTCGTAATAAGGGAATGCCCCTTGCAAAGATAACTTTTCTAAATAACGATAAGCCCACGGCAGAAGGTGTTCGGCTAATAGCTCATTGAGCTTTTCAGGACGAGTTTCTGCAATCCAAGCTACCATCATCACCATTAAACCAAAGTGATCTTCAGGCTCATTTTGAGTTAACGCAATATCAATACCATTTTCTAGCATCCATTCGCGTAAATCTAATGTTGAGTTACCGAATAATACATTTTCATGATCAAGGTAAACCGAGCCCCAAGGTGGCGCAGGTAGTGCGTAAGGGCCGATAAATAAACGTTGATATGCTTGTGCTAAAGTTTCTTCTGTCAATGTGGTTTGTGAAAGAAGGCTAGCAATGCGCTGCTTCTCTTCCTCATTGCCATATGGCCATTCTTCAACCCACTTTTGACTCGACAGCAGCTCGACAATGTCACTTTTCTCAGTAGGCGCATAATAAAACGCAGCACCTAAAATACGGGCAGTGAGAGAAATATCAGTAATAAGTTGTTGTTCCATAATATTTTTATAATCCGCTTAGATTTATTGTCTTTACTATATGCGATTTTCTATCTAAACATAATGACGAAGATTAAAAAAGAGTGATACCGCAATATAAAAGGAAAACCGCCATAACAGATAAAAAGTGCGGGCTTTTTAACTATTACAGCGGTTTAAAGGCAGCGTTTTTAATTAACCAACCACCGCCATACCGACAGTCATATGTAAACCATAGAATACACCGCGTCCGATAAACTCACCGGCAAACATTAAAATAAAGCCCAATGCTAATAAAGCAACAGAAGGGTTATTTTTACGCAGAAGTGGTGCAATCCAGCAACTTAAGCCTAAGACTAAAGCCACTAATTTAATTCCCATTAGCGCACCATAGTTAGGGACTAAATCTACTGCTTTTTGCACAGAGGTTTGAATAGCGCCTAATTCAAAGCCTTGTGATGTTGCCACAATCGCACTCACAACAATTGCGATAACACTTAATAATGGCAATGCACTAACGCAGTTTAAGTTAAAGCCTGCAATGCGCATTAAGAGCGCTGCTAAAATAGGACCACTGATAAAGGCTGTCAGCACAAAATTAAATGTGGTATAGCTGTTATACCACGTTGGCACGGTATCAATTTGGTATACACGAGAGATCGCGATAATAAATAATGCGGCTAATACCATAACCAGTGCGACCCATAATTTGCCTAATGCAGCAGGCATTTTATTAAGTACAGCCAGTAACCAGTAAATCCCCCCCAGGGCAAAGAAAATTGAACCGCTGGCTATTTCATTACTTAATGATGAGTGACCAAGACGAAATAATGAGTTAAATGCGCGTAATGGGGTTCCCATATGCATCATAGATAATAGGAAGCCAATTCCCATTAATGCCCAGAGTCCAAACATGCTGTAATGTACTTTTCGGTTCATTTCTGCGGAGAGTTTACCCGAAAGAATAGCGCATCCCATGATAATAAAAGCGCCAGCAACACTTTGACCGATAACTGTAAAGAACATCAGTGGCCATTCATGCAATCCCACCATCTTACACCTCCTCTGGGTTTGCCAGATGACCGGTGGTATCACCCACAGGACGGCTATTGGCATTTAATTTAAGGACAATATTTGGCTTGGTGTATTTTGCTGAAGGAAGTGGGGCAATTTCAGCTAAATCACCGTATTTAGCGCGTAATTCTTCAATTGGTGCCATATCTAATGCACGTAGTGGACAAGACTCAACACAAATCGGTTTTTTGCCTTCAGCTACACGTTCATAGCAACCGTCACATTTGGTCATATGACCTTTAACTTCATCAAATTGTGGTGCGCCATAAGGGCATGCCATGTGACAATAACGACAACCGATACAAATATCTTCATTAACGACAACAAAACCATCTTCACGTTTATGCATTGCACCACTTGGGCAAACTTTTGCACAAGCAGGATCGTCACAATGGTTACATGAAATAGATAAGTAATAAGCAAAAACGTTCTGTGTATAAACACCATCTTGCTCTGTCCAATCACCACCGGCATATTCATAGATACGGCGGAAATTGACTTCAGGGGATAAATTTTTAAAATCCTTGCACGCCAGTTCACAGGTTTTGCAGCCGGTGCAACGACTTGAATCAATGTAAAAACCATATTGCGTTGACATAACCAGACTCCTTACGCCTTGACGACTTCAACAAGATTACTGTGAGAAGGATTACCCTTGGCTAGTGGCGAAGGGCGTTGTGTCGTTAACACGTTAATGCTACCAGCGTGATCAATGCGGTTACTATCTGGGTTATACCAAGCACCTTCACTTAAACCGACTACACCGGGTAAAATACGAGGTGTCACTTTTGCGTTGATCCTAACTTCACCACGATCGTTATAAATACGCACTAAATCACCGTGTTTAATACCTCGTTTTGATGCATCAACAGGGTTTATCCATATTTCTTGTGGACATGCCGCTTTTAAAACATCTACGTTGCCATAAGTTGAGTGAGTACGTGATTTATAGTGGAAACCCGTCATTTGTAATGGATATTTTTCCATTGCCGGATCACCATAGCTTTCAAAACCAGCAGAATAAATCGGCAGTGGATCAATGACATCGTCAGATGCAAGTTCCCATGTCGCTTTAATGTCAGCAAGTTGAGAAGAATAAATCTCAATTTTGCCTGATGGTGTCGTTAATGGGTTATTTTCAGGATCTTCACGGAATTTGCGATAAGCAACATAGTGACCTTCTGGGTCGCGTTTTTTGAAGATCCCTTGAGTACGGAATTCTTCAAAAGTTGGAAGTTCGGGTAAGTTTTGACGAGATTGTTCGTAAAGGTGACGTAACCATTCTTCTTGAGTACGATTTTCAGTGAATTTTTCACCTACACCCATGCGTTTTGCAATTTCGCTGGTCATTTCATAGATATTACGGCTTTCAAAGCGAGGTTTAATTGCTTGATCTGCAAAAATGACATACGCCATATTACCCGCCGATGCATCCATACAGAAATCCATCTGTTCTGATGCAGTGCAATCAGGAAGTAGAATATCGGCATATTTAGCAGATGCTGTCATATGGTTATCGATCACCACAATCATTTCGCATTTTTTATCGTCTTGCAAAATGTCGTGAGTACGATTGATTTCAGAATGTTGGTTTACTAAACAGTTACCTGCGTAGTTCCATACCATTTTAATAGGCACATCAAGTTTGTCTTTACCACGAACACCATCACGAGTTGCTGTCATTTCTGGACCACGTAAGATTGCATCCGTCCACATAAACATGGAAATGCTGGTGGTGACAGGGTTAGTGAATGTAGGCATACGAACAAAAGGAATGCTGTAAGAGCCTTCGCGAGCACCAGTGTTACCGCCATTGATGCCCACATTCCCCGTTAAAATAGAGAGCATCGCAATAGCACGAGAAGCAAGCTCACCGTTAGAACGGCGTTGAGGCCCCCAGCCTTGTGTAATATAAGCAGGTTTCGCTGTTGCAATTTCACGGGCTAATTTAACAATGCGTGAAGCAGGAATACCGGTAATTTGCGCTGCCCATTCCGGCGTTTTAGGCTGACCATCTGCGCCATCACCTAAAATATAGGCTTTATAGTGGCCATTTTTTGGTGCACCTTCTGGCATCGTCGTTTCATCGTAACCAACACAATATTTATCTAGGAAAGGCTTATCGACTAAGTCTTCTTTGATCATGACATACGCTAAGGCATTGACTAATGCGGCATCAGTTCCTGGACGAATAGGGATCCACTCATCTTCACGACCTGCACCCGTATCGGTATAACGCGGATCGATGATAATCATTCGTGCATCAGATTTCTCACGGGCTTGTTCAACGTAATAGGTAACACCGCCACCACTCATACGTGTTTCACCTGGATTATTACCGAACATCACGACAAGTTTGGTGTTTTCAATATCTGAAGGGCTATTACCATCTGCCCAACCACCGTAGGTATAATTTAAACCCGCTGCGATTTGTGCCGTACTGTAATCACCGTAGTGATTAAGATAACCGCCACAACAATTCATTAAACGTGCAATTAGCGTTGCACCTGGTGGCCAAGATTTTGTCATGGTGCCACCTAAAGTTCCTGTACCGTAGTTTAGATAAATAGATTCATTACCATAATCTTTGATTAAACGTTTCATGGTATCTGAAATAGTATCAAATGCTTCATCCCATGAAATACGTTCAAACTTACCTTCGCCACGTTTACCCACACGTTTCATTGGGTAGCGTAAACGGTCAGGATTGTAAACACGACGACGCATTGAGCGACCACGTAAACAGGCACGAACTTGGTGTAATTCTTCGTAGACATCATTGCCTGTATTGTCAGTTTCTACATATTTAATTTCGCCATCAACCACATGCATACGTAATGGGCAGCGGCTACCACAGTTTACTGTGCAGGCACTCCATACTATTTTTTCGCTGTTTATTGTTGATTGTGTTTCTGAGGCAACAGCTTGATGAAAGGGAAGGGATAATCCACCCGCAGTTATTGCTAAACCACCCGCTGCACCTGTTTTTACAAAACGACGGCGAGATAAGGGAGTGGAAAGTAACGCCATCTCTTTGATGTTTTTCATACATTACTCACTTGATTATTCACATTTTAAGAAGAAACAGAAGCCAACAAGCTTATAAAGAAATAATTATTGTTATTGTTGTTAAAAAATAACCACTTTAACGTAGGTAATAAAACCCAACTGTTAATGTGGATACTACGTATTTCCTAAAAGTTGTAGTTGCTTTACATCAAAGAAAAGTGATTTATAACAAGAGTTACCAGTTTTTAAAGGTTACCTTAAGTTTTTGTATTAGCTATATTTAATCATTTGATTAACATCTTTGTATAAATAAATATATATTGATTAGTTAAGTGTTCTGATGTTATCAGTAACATTTTTAAAGTCTGCTTATTCATTTCTATCTATATGATTTTGTTAGTTCAATAGTCATTTTTATCTAATACTCAAAAGTCATTTTTAGAAGCTATAATTATCTAACAACCGATTAACCTGTTTAGCTAAACAACAAATTAAAATTTGTTTAGCTAAACGTTATTTTTAACTATTTTTAAAAGTCAAAATATGATTAATAAATGTACTTTTTTGTAACTTAGATCACAATTAAAAGCCTTTTAACTGAGTTTTCATTGCTATCTTGAATTGATTTTTATTTAATCTAATTGTTAGCTAAACCGGTTTAGTTTTTTTGATTAAACTAAATACTCGCTACATAAATAAAAAAGAATCACAGAGGCTATGATGAATATTGAAAAAGTGGCTCACCAGCTTGTACCTTTATTAGGTGGTGCTGAAAACATCGCAAGTGCAGCACATTGCGCTACACGCCTAAGGCTTGTTCTTGTTGATGACTCAAAAGCAGATAAAGAAGCAATAAACAAATTAGAGGGGGTGAAAGGGTGTTTTAGTAATGCTGGGCAAATCCAAATTATCTTTGGTACTGGCTTAGTCAATAAAGTACATGCTGCCTTTATTGCTGCGGCGGGCATTGGTGAATCGAGCAAATCCGAAGCAGCTAATATTGCGGCTAAAAAGCTCAATCCATTTCAACGAATAGCAAGACTGCTCTCTAATATCTTTGTGCCCATTATTCCTGCCATTGTGGCGTCAGGTTTATTAATGGGGCTACTTGGGTTAATGAAAACTAACCAGTGGGTGAGTCCTGATAATGCACTCTATATCATGCTTGATATGTGTAGCTCTGCGGCATTTATTATTTTGCCTATTTTGATTGGTTTTACTGCGGCAAAAGAGTTTGGCGGAAACCCTTATCTTGGTGCAACACTCGGTGGTATTTTAACGCATCCTGCATTAACTAATGCATGGGGTGTTGCCGCTGGCTTTAACACCATGAATTTCTTTGGGTTAGAAGTTGCCATGATTGGTTACCAAGGTACTGTTTTCCCAGTATTACTTGCCGTTTGGTTTATGAGTGTATTGGAAAAACAATTACGTAAAGTTGTTCCTAATGCTCTTGATTTAATTATCACGCCATTTTTAACCGTTATTATTTCGGGCTTTGTGGCGTTATTAGTCATAGGGCCTGTTGGTCGCCTTTTAGGTGATGGTATCTCATTACTATTAAGCACCTTAATTACACAAGCGGGTTGGATAGCAGGGCTAATTTTTGGTGGCCTTTATTCTGTGATTGTTATTACGGGTATTCACCACAGTTTTCATGCTGTCGAGGCGGGTTTATTAGGTAACCCTAATATTGGCGTTAACTTTTTATTGCCGATTTGGGCAATGGCGAATATTGCTCAAGGAGGTGCTTGTATTGCTGTTTGGTTTAAAACTAAAGATGCAAAAATTAAAGCAATCACAATCCCATCAGGTTTTTCCGCGATGTTAGGTATCACTGAAGCGGCAATTTTCGGGATTAATTTGCGTTATGGAAAACCTTTTATTGCTGCGTTAATTGGTGGTGCAGCTGGGGGTGCTTGGGTTGTAGGCTCACATGTTTATATGACAGCTGTAGGATTGACTGCTATTCCGGGTATTGCAATCGTGCAAGCTGGTTCAATTATGAATTATATTATTGGCCTTGTGATTGCTTTTGTGACTGCGTTTGTTATCTCTCTTTTGCTGAAATACAAAGTGGAGTCTGCATAAATGAACACAAACGAAGAGTTATCTGCGATTTTACAATCGGTCATGCGTAATAGCGCTAAAGCCATAAAAGATAAATATTATCCATATTGGCATTTAGCGCCAGTAACTGGGTTATTAAATGATCCTAATGGGTTTTGTTTTGATGGTGAATATTATCATCTGTTTTATCAATGGAACCCTTTGTCTTGTGAACATAAACATAAATGTTGGGGTCATTGGCGTTCAAAGGATTTGATTACTTGGCAGCATCAACCTATTGCTTTACTGCCTGATGAAATTTATGACAAAGATGGCTGTTATTCCGGTAGTGCTGTGATCCACCAAGGGCAATTAACTCTTTGTTATACCGGTAACGTCAAATTTGAGGATGGCTCTCGTACTGCATGGCAATGTTTAGCCGTTGAAAATCAGCAGGGAGGTTTTGATAAGTTAGGGCCTGTATTAGGGCTTCCTGATGGCTATAGTGGTCATGTCCGTGATCCGAAGGTTTGGCAATATAATGATATCTGGTACATGGTATTAGGCGCACAAAACTTAGATAAACAGGGTAAGGTTTTGCTCTATCGTGCGTCTCATTTATATCAATGGCAATTAGTCGGTGAGTTAGCCGGAAGTCATGTAGGGGGCTTAAAGGATGCGGGTTATATGTGGGAATGCCCAGATCTCTTTGAGCTTAATGGACATTTTATTTTATTAACTTGTCCCCAAGGTATAAAAAGAGAGCAACATCGATTTTTAAATTCGCATCCCAGTGCTTATTTAATAGGAAGCTTTGATTATTCAACATTACAATTTCAGCATGGTGAGCTAATCGAACTAGATGCAGGTTTTGAGTTTTATGCGCCTCAAACAACATTAGCGAATGGCAGACGTCTATTATTTGGTTGGATGGGAGTTCCTGATGGTGAAGAGATGTATCAACCAACCATTGCTAATGGTTGGATACATCAAATGACTTGCCCTCGTGAATTACATATAAAAGAAAATAAGCTTTATCAACAACCTGTAAAAGAGTTACAGCAACTCAGACAAAATCCAGCATATTGGCAGGGTATTGCTGATGATGCACCAGACATTAATGGATTTTCGTTTGAACTTGAAGTAGAACTATTCGGCTCTCTGACTATTCATTTTTCTGATACTCTTGCTTTAATTATTGAAAATAACCAAGCCGTGTTAAAACGTCGTAGTGTTAAAACTGGAGAATGGCAATCACGTTTCTGGTCTGGTGATATAAAACATCTTCAAATATTATGTGATAACTCTAGTGTGGAAATTTTCTTTAATGGTGGTGCCGGTGTGATGAGTAGCCGTTTTTTCCCTTCAGAAGAGCAGACAATCTGTTTCTTGGGAAAAGACACAATAAACCTCACAACTTGGCAATTAAAGAATGCATGACTTAGTTAAATACAATTATATAAACGATAAAATAGTCTACGCTCAGCGAATGTAACATTAAGTTGAATAATAGTGAAAAAACAAAAACGTATCACGATCACCAATATTGCAAAGTTAGCAGGCGTTTCAAAAACAACGGCAAGTTTAGTATTAAATGGCCGAGGTAAAGAAATGCGCGTTTCTGATGATACTATTGCGCGTATTACGGCTATTGCTGAACAATATCAGTATCAGCCTAATATTCATGCTCGCTCTTTACGTGATAATCGTAGTTATGCATTAGGATTGGTTATTCCTGATATTACTAACTATGGTTTTGCTTCTGTGGCGTATGAACTAGAAATATTATGTAGAGAAGCGGGTATTCAATTACTTATTTCTTGTACAGATGAAAATGCGGCTCAAGAAACGCTGGCGATAGAACATCTCTTATCACGTCAAATCGATGGTTTGATTGTTGCCTCATGTTTACAAAGTGATGTTGAGTATCAGCGTTTGAGTCAACAAATTCCAGTTGTGTTATTTGACCGTTATTTTGAAGGAACAACGCTGCCTTTTGTTGTCACCGATTCAATAACTACGACACAACAACTTATTGCTGAGATTGCTTCAACAAAAGGTATTGATGAATTTTTTTTCCTAGGTGGGCAATCAACGCTTTCACCAACTAAAGATCGCCTTTTAGGTTTTACGCAAGGACTTTCACAAGCACAAATCAATCTAAAATCAGAGTGGATCATTCATGGACATTACCACTCAAGTTCCGGTTATGAAATGTTTGGCTCTTTGTGTGCCTCTTTAGGGCGCGCGCCTAAGTTTGTTTTTACGTCTGCTTGTGGCTTATTGGATGGCGTGTTGCGTTATCTAAGTCAAAATAAAATTATGCAAAATGAAGTCTATTTAGCGGGTTTTGATGATCACTATTTGTATGATTCATTATCAATTCCAATAGATACTGTTGCACAAAATAATCCTGAATTAGCATCACACTGTTTCCGACTGGTTATGGGATTAATTAACCAGACAAACTTAGAAGTTCATCAAATTTTTGTTCCAGCAAAAATACACCAACGGCATGGGTGAGGTTGAGCAATTTTATGCAAGCTGAATATTTGCATCAAACTTTTTTACACCACACACACGAAAGCTTTTAATAGCAATTTTATACAATCCCATTTATCTTTACTGACTGATAATCATTCTCCATAGAATTAATGTATTAGACGTGAAGACAGGTAAATGGAAAAAATCAAAAATAACACTGAAGATAAGCAAACCATGCGTGCCTTTGGTTTAGGCGCTTTGCATGTTTTGCCTTTATGCCTTGCGGTGATCCCCTGGGGAATACTCGCAGGTTCAATGGCGGTTGATGCAGGATTAACTTTTGCACAAAGTATCGGAATGTCTGCCATTATTTTTGCAGGTGCGGCGCAATTAGTGACATTAGGGTTAGTTGTTTCTGGTGCAGGGATGCTGACAATTATTGTTTCTGTCTTTTTTATTACCGCCCAACATCTTTTATATGGTTTAACCTTACGCCCCCATGTTGCTCATTTAAAATGGTATCAACGTATTACGATAGGTTTCTTATTAACGGATGAGCTTTTTGCGGTTTCAGCACAACCTAAAGTGAAACTAACACCTGCTTATATGATCGGTGCAGGATTATGTTTTTATTTAGCATGGGTGGCGGTCAGTATTGTTGGCATTATTATGGCAAGCCAAGTTTCTGATTTATCGCGTTATCATCTTGATTTTTCTATTGTTGCCACGTTATTGGCAATTGTGATCCCGTTAATAAAAACATTCAGTACATTAGTGGGTGTTATTGTCTCTTTTTGTCTCTCAATTATTTTCAGTTGGTTGAATATAGAAGGTGGCGTCGTTATTGGTGGGTTAACAGGCATGTTTGTTGCTGTTTGTGTTGCTAGAGTCAGAGGGGAACAAAAATGACATGGTCGTTATTATTAATTTTGGCACTCGTCATTTTCCTGTTGCGTTATTTCTTTCTTGAACCGGCGATCCCCGTCAAATTGCCGTCAGTGATCAGGCAAGCATTAGGCTATTCTGCACCTTGTTTATTAACCGCCATTTGTGCACCCATTGTACTGTTAGAAAAAGGTGAATTTAAAGGTATTTTAGATAATCCTTATCTTTGGGGAACCTTATTATGTGTAGGATTAGCGCTTAAAATACGCAGTACATTAATGGTGGTTTTACTGACCTTAGTGGGCTTTTATCTGCTTAATGGTTTGTTAAACTAATTACCAACATAATTATATTTAACATTATATTTACATTTAAGAACTATCATTTTTTGTAATAATATAAGTCGTTATTTTATCAGCCGTCTTTGAACGGCTGATCTTACCTCTCTTTTCTTAATCACTATTCTTTATTCGACTCGTTTCACCTCTCATTTTTAACGTATACCAATTGATGTTGTGTTAAAAAAATGTGATCTAAATTGCGTCGATTTGGTTTTGCTTCTGTTTTTGGTTTTTTGTTTTGAATACCATCGCAGAATCACAGACCTGATCTCCTTATTCTCGTTAGCAATGATACGGAGGCACTTTATATGTTTTCAGAAGAACGGCGACAGGAAATTTACACCATCATCAGGGAACAAAAGAAAGTTAAAGTGGCTCAACTTGCGGAAAAATTCAGTGTCACATTGGAAACTATTCGCAGTGATTTGAAATACCTTGAAGGAGAAGGGTTGATCAAACGTTGTCATGGTGGCGCCATACTAGGGAAACAAGAAATTAAAAAAATAAGTAAATTTAGTGATAGTTTCGATATTTCATGTTTATTGCACGATTTATTAATCGTAAGAGAACGAAAAGATAGAAAGCCTGAAGGCAAAGTCTGTGTACTTGGGTCGTTTGTAGTAGATATTATTGCTAATGTCGAATCTTTTCCAAAAGTCGGTGAATTAATTAATTCAAAAAGCAATTCGATAGGCCCAGGTGGTAAAGGAACAAATCAGGCGATGGCAGCCAGCTTTTCTGATGCCAAAGTCCATTTAATAACGAAAGTCGGTGAAGATCATTTTAGTAAATATGCTTATAAATATTTACAAGAAAGTGGCATTGATTCTTTCACTATTTTTCAAACAGAAATAGAGCCGACAGGCAGTTCAATTAGCTATTTAGCAGATAAAACACAAAACAATATTACAGCAACTTATTTAGGTGCAAATAACACTTTTTCTGAACAAGAAATTGATATTTCATTGCCGTATGTCAGTGAAGCCGATGTGTTATTGCTCCAAGGCGAAATTAATATAGATGCCAATATTAAAGCCGCCTTATTTGCTAAGTCGGTTAATAAGATCATCATATTGAATGTTGCGCCTTATAACGAAAACCTAAAACAACTTTATTCACATCTTGATTTTATTACCTTAAATGCGAATCAAGCATCACATTGGGCTGATATTGAAATAAATGACATTAATGACGCTAAACAGGCTATTGGTGTTATCTCTGGTGATGAAAATAAGAAAGTCATTATTTATATGGATGAGCTTGGTGTGGTTTATTTTGATGGTCGAGCCACATTCCATATTCCACCTATGCCATCGTTACGTGTGGATACGATGGCAGCAACAGATGCGTTTAATGGCGCATTTGCATCAAAGATAGCAGCAGGAGGCACAATGCATGAGGGTGTATTATTTGCCAGTGCTTTCCTCTCTGCATTTATAGAACAAAAAGGCGTAACAGCAATGCCGGTTCTTTCCCAAGTTCAGGCTCGCCTTAAATCAAGGCTTGAAGATATTCGGCCACAAATAATCTGCAATGAGAAAAGGTGCATATAATGAAAAAAACACTTCTGGCATTTACCCTATGCAGTTCCATTTTTACACTTCCGGCTTTCGCTCAATATCCTGAAAAACCGATTACTATTGTTGTTCCTTGGGCTGCGGGCGGTAATACCGATACGGTTGCACGTTTAGCAGCAAAAGGGCTACAAGAAGAGTTGGGCGTTACTGTTAATGTGGTTAATAAAACAGGTGGCAGTGGTGTTGTAGGTCATGATGCCATTAAAAATGCAAAACCTGATGGCTACACATTAGGAATTGCAACGGTTGAAATTACCATGATGCATCATCAAGGGATGACTAATTTAACGTATCAAGATTACACACCGATTACGCGTCTTGCTGTTATTTATGGTGGATTACAAGTTGGGAAATCTTCGCCATTTAAAAATGCACAGGAAATTATTGATTACGCGAAAGCCAATCCGGGTAAATTAAAAGCTTCCGGTAGTGGTTTAAATTCAATCTGGCATTTGAATACTATTGGTATGTTGCGTGCAGCTGGATTACCCGATAATGCTATTCGCTTTATTCCTTCTCAAGGTGCGAGTGCGGCATTACAAGAATTAGCATCAGGGGGTGTTGATATAGTGACATCTTCATTAGGTGAAGCCGACAGTATGGTAAAAGCGGGATTAGTAAAACATATGGCCATTATGTCCGATGAGAAATCCGCTTTTTATCCTGATGTACCATTATTTAAAGAAGCCACATCTTATAATTGGGATTTACAAGCATGGAATATGTTAGTTGCCCCTAAAGATCTTGATAAAGAAATACAAGACAAACTTACTGCTGCAATGAAAAAAGTGTATGCCTCTGGTGAATTAGCCGAGTTTGCAAATAAACAAGGATTTGAAGTTATTGAACTATATGGCGATGATGCCACTCAATTTATGGCCAATGAAGATAAAAAGTTTGGCGAAATTATAAAGAAATAACTGAGGAAACGGCTGAACAACAGCCGTTTTTATGCCTATGCTAAATCGTCATATTCTATCGCTCATATTTTGTTGCTTTGGTTTATTTCTTATTGTTTATAGTGCGTATTCATTAGGTGATTTTAGTGAATATGGTGCCGCATTTATGCCTTCTATTATTGGCGGTGGCATGATTATATTTTCATTAATAGATATATTTTCACGTAATCAAGAAAGTGATATTCCATTAGTGACGTGGCATGAAATAAAGTTTGTGTTATTCATTATTGGCATTATTCTTTTTTATGTGCTTGCATCTGATTATTTAGGATTTATTTTAACTGGGTTAATTATTACAGCACCACTAATGATGAAATATGCAACAACAAAACCTATATATAGTTTTATTATTTCAGCCAGTGTGGTGTTAGGAGTGTATTACTTATTTACCGCTGTACTGTTAGTACCGCTACCTCAGCTATTTTCATAAATAGAGAACAACAGTATGGATATATTAATTAGCGCATTTGCTTATATTGATTACACAACAATATTTGTCGTTATTGGTGCTTGTTTATTTGGTTTATTTGTTGGTGCAATTCCTGGGTTAACATCAACAATGGCTATCGCATTAATGGTGCCATTTACTTTTTTTCTTGACCCCATTCCTGCATTAGCTTTAATGATTTCTGTCGGAGCGTCTTCTATATTTGCGGGGGATATTCCGGGAGCCTTATTAAATATTCCGGGTACGCCTGCATCGGCAGCTTATACCAATGATGCACATACCTTAGTTAAAGAGGGTAAAACAAACCGTGTATTAGGTATGTCGTTAACAAGCTCAGTGATTGGTGGCGTTATTGGCACGATTATATTAGCTTCAACAGCCCCCATTTTAGCTGAGTTTGCTTTAAAATTTAGCTCTTACGAATATATGTGGTTGTCTTTAATCGGTTTAAGTTGTGCAACTATTGTTTCAGGTTCACATATTCGAAAAAGCTTATTAGCACTGTTTTTTGGTATTGCATTAGCCACCATTGGTTATGATGAGTTTACAGGTCAAGCCCGCTTTACTTTCGGTGAAGTTTCTCTAATGCAAGGAGTCAGCTTTATTCCGGCAATGATAGGGTTATTTGCTATTTCTGGTGCTATCAAATATTACGTTGAACGTTGGAAAGAAAAACAAATTACACTAACAGAAATGCATGTGGAAAATAACTCTTACAATATCTTTAAAGGTGTGGGAAGTGTTGTTCGTCAACGTAAGAGCGGTATTTTCCGTAGCGGAATAATAGGAACATTAATTGGTGCTTTACCCGGCGCGGGAGCCGATATTGCAGCATGGATCTCTTATGCCGTTTCAAAGAAACTCTCTAAAAAACCAGAGAAATATGGTCATGGCTCTGAGGAAGGTATTGTTGATGCTTCAGCGAGTAATAATGCAAGCTTAGCCGGAAGTTGGATCCCATCTCTAGTCTTCGGTATTCCCGGTGATTCTGCGGCTGCAATTATTATCGGTGTACTGTATATGAAAGATATGCAACCAGGGCCAACACTATTCTTATTTAATCCCGATAAATTGTATGCTGTTTTTATTATCTTTTTTATTGCTAATATTGTTTTACTGCCGATTGCTTTTATTGTTGTCAATTTATTGAAGAAGATTGTTGCTATTGATAATGCGATTATTTACCCAGCAATCATTCTATTTAGTATCGTTGGTTCATATGCAATCACAAATACGATGTCTTCTATTATTGTTATGTTAGTAATGGGTGTTATCGGTTATTTCCTTCAAGAACGTAAATTCCCCATATCACCTATTATTTTGGGCATGATCTTAGGACCAATGTTAGAAAAAAATTTACTCTCATCATTAATGAAAGCTGATGGTGAGTTAATTAACTTTGTTAATAGACCTATTTCGATGGTATTAGCCAGTGTGTTTTTATTTATTGTTATTATGCAAATTAGAGGTGCATTTAAAGCTAAATAAATAACCTATTTAATATTAATTATTTAATAATAAGCATTTATTTATAGAGAGATACTTTTTAAGTATCAGGGAAAACTCATCTTAAATAAAATTAATTTAAGATGTCAGAAATCAGTAGATAACTAAAAATATCGGGTGATCACATGAAGAAAATATTAAATAAACCAGAAAATTATGTCGATGAAACATTAGCGGGTTTATGCCTTGCTCATAGTGATATTTATTGTCAACCACAGCCAAGATTGATTACTCGTTCAAAAAAAACAGATAAGCCGAAAGTGGGTATTGTAACAGGCGGAGGTTCTGGTCATTTGCCAGTATTCACTGGATATGTCGGTAAAGGCTTATTAGATGCAGCTGCTGTGGGAGATGTTTTTGCTTCACCTTCCGCCGATTTAATGGCAGATGCTATTCGTGAAGCCAATAGTGGCTTAGGTGTATTGCTACTTTATGGCAATTATGGTGGCGATATTATGAATTTTGATATGGCAACTGAAACGGTTGATTTTGAAGATGACATTCGTTGTACAACTGTTTTAGCTACTGACGACGTCGCTTCTGCAAAGCCAGAAGAAGCGCACAAACGCCGTGGTGTTGCTGGGATGATTTATGGTTTTAAAATGGCGGGCGCCAAAGCTGAAGAAGGGGCAACGCTTGATGAAGTGACACGTATTGCTCAAAAAGCCATGGAAAATACACGAACTATTGGTTGTGCGTTGACATCTTGCACCTTACCCGCAGTAGGGCATCCCACTTTTGAAATTGGTGAAGATGAAATGGAAATGGGTATGGGTATTCACGGCGAACCGGGAATTTGGCGTGATAAATTACGCAGTGCAGATGATATTGCACAAGAGATGTTTGAGCGCTTACAAACAGAATTATCATTAAAAACGGGTGATAAAGTCTCTGTATTAGTTAACTCTTTAGGCGCTACACCATTAGAAGAACTTTATATTTTGTACAACAAAATTGCACAGCTGATTGATCAAGCGGGTGCAACAATTGTGCATCCATTAGTTGGCCGTTATGCCACTTCTATGGAAATGACGGGAGCAAGCTTAACGTTGTGCAAATTAGATGATGAGCTAGAAATTTTGATGAATGCACCAGCTCATTGTGCATTTTGGAGGGTATAGCGATGACTATTACGCTTGAAATGCTCAAACAAGCGGTGAACCGAATCGCTATCGCTTGCGAAAAATTTCAACCAATGTTGTGTGAAGCCGATAGTCGCCTAGGTGATGGAGATTTGGGGATCACCATGCAAAAAGGCTGGCGACAAATTGCAGACGATTCACAAGATTGGCCTGATGATCTAAGCAAAGCACTTTTTCAATGCAGTAAATCATTACAAAAAGCTTGTGCATCTTCTTTTGGCACATTGCAAGCAACCGCTTTTATGGCAATGGCAAAATACTGCAAAGAAAACCAAATTAAAGAAATATCGTCTTCCGACATTTCACCACTATTAACCGTTGCATATCAAAGTATGATGGCGAGAGGAAAAGGGGAATTAGGACAAAAATCCGTACTCGATATTCTTTACCATTTATCTGAAGCACTGAAACCATTAGCTATCGATGATCTAAAAGTAGCGGCCTTACAAAGCGTCGAAAGTACACTTACTGAATTTCGTCAAAAACCTAATTTATTAGGTCGAGCGCGTATGTTTCCAGAAAAATCTATTGGTTTAGATGATCCTGGCATGTTGGCAATTAAAGTTATTGTTGAAGCAATCTGATTTAATAAAGGTCTTAATATGAAAAAATTATTTGGCGTTACAGTGGCAATGGTTACTCCGTTTGATTCAAATGATCAAGTCGATATTAAAGCATTATCTGCATTAACTGAAATGCTAGTAACCAAAGGCGTTGATTGCCTTTATCCTTGTGGCACAACAGGGGAAATGTTGCGTTTATCTGCATTAGAACGTAAAAATGTTGCGAAAACCGTTGTTGAAACAGTGAATAAGCGTTTACCGGTCTTTATTCATGTTGGCGCAATGACATTAATCGAAACCATTGAATTAGCGAAACATGCCGTTGAAATTGGTGCCGATGGTATTGGTGTGGTGACGCCACAATTTTTTGGTGCGACAGACAGAGAATTAGAAAACTATTTTGTGACAGTGGCAAATAGCGTGCCAGATGATTTTCCTGTTTATTTGTATAATATTCCACAATGTGCCGCAAATAATATCAAGCCAGAATTAGCGGCAAAAGTACAACAACAGTGTAAAAATGTAATTGGTATTAAATACAGTTTTGCTGATAACAATACAACATTAAGTTATCTTGCGATTGCAGACGGTTTTTTTTCAGTCCTTCATGGCTACGATAAATTATTCTTAGGTTTATTAGATGCAGGCTGTGACGGTGCGGTTTCAGGTTGTGCATGTGTATTCCCTGAGCCATTTGTGAATATGTATAAAGCCTATATTGCAGGTGATCATCAAAAAGCAAAACACTGGCAACAATTTTGTGTGAAATTTAGTGATGCACTTAAGTCTGGCGCGAATATGGCAATATTTAAATCAGCATTAACTATACGTGGTTTAGATGGCGGTCATATGCGTTTGCCTCAGCTCGATTTATTGCCTGAAGAAAATCAAAAATTAAAAGAGAATTTAACGCAATTGTGTAAAGAAGCGGGGATCACTTTTGCACTTAATTAAAAAAGACTAAGCAAAAAACACCTTCGTTATCTTAATTGAATGGCAATATATTTATGATTTTAAGCAGTATGAAAACAATCCATACTGCTTTTTTAATTGTTAATAATATCTTTTTATTGTGCTAAAAAACGACCATATTGCGCAATATCGACATTACCACCACTAATAATAATGCCTATTTTCTCACCTTTTAATTTATCACCAAATTGACGAGCTGCCGCCAAACTTAAATAACCCGTTGGCTCTACAATCATTTTCATTCGCTGGGCATAGAACTGCATAGCCGAAATTAATTCTTCATCTGTCACGGTTAAAATATCGTTCACATTGTTACGAATGATCTCAAAAGTATAATTGCATAGCAAGGGTTTCAATATTTTGTAGTGTAAGATGTGAGGCCATTGTGTTTTCCTATTTTACTTAAAGTAGATAAAATGTACATCTGGCTGCACATAATGTCTATCATTAGATTAATGGTTTATTTTTCACAAAAAAACAAGAGTATGTTTAGAATAAGGAGAAGGTTGAGTTAATTCATTTTTAGGAGTAACCAATGTTCGTTCAGCTATTTCTTTAACTGCTTCTTTTATTTTAGAAAAATCAACTTTATTTTCTGATAAGAAATTATAAATATATTCAGTTATTAAACAATGAGTTTCATATTTTAAATATGAATTCTCAGAGCTCCCCAAGTCATCTATTGCTTTTACGACTTCAGGGATATCTTGTAAATGTTGGATCATTGTACTTTGCGCAGCATTCTCATCTAAATTTAGATTAAATTTTTTAGAGATTAAAAAAAATAAAATATGTTTAGTTTCTTTTTTTATAATAATTTTGTCATTTTTATATAAATTATCAATAGTCCGATTAATTATAGATGAAGGAAGAATTTTTATTTCATCTTTCCACCAGCCTAAAATATTTTTATCTATTTTTTTATAAGCTTTATTTAATAGTTTTATTGATTCTTCTTTGTTTTCTTTACTAATTCCGTGAGATGATGTTTCTGTAGGTGTATAAATTTTTAGTATTTTTGATAGTAAGGCGCGACTAATTTCTGTAATATTTACACTAACTTTCTTTCCATTACAACCACTAGGAATGTCTATTAAAGGGGTGTTTTTAATATCTTTAATATTATTTAAAAGTTTCACATAACCTTTTAAATTATCGTTATTAAAAACATTTTCTGTATTTTTTCTTTTAATTGCAAAGATATTTGAAATACTTTTCATAAAAACTCCTTTTTTATTAAAAGAAATTTTGACAGAAAAAATAATAAAATATTTCATAAATAAAACAAATTTTCTTAATAAAAAGAAGTGAAGATATAACATCTCTTTTTGAATCTATTTTAGAAACTGTAAGACGTTGCGCTTACCGTATAAAAATGTGTTTTGAATGTTCCAAAATAGTAACCGAGCAATAAAGCGCAGTTACTGTTCTACCCTTAGAAATTTAGCTTAGTTTTTACAATGTAATCGCAGAAGCTTTCCAAATTCGTTGCATATATTCTGTTACCGCACGATCCGCAGAAAAATAGCCCATCTGACTGATAGTTAACGCCGATTTTTTCAACCAAGCCTCTTCATCTTGATAGAGAAGATCAACACTATCTTGAGTATCAACATAGCTACGATAATCGGCTAATACCTGATAATGATCGCCAAATTCAATTAAGCTATCGAAAATTGATTTGTACTTATCAGGATAAGTTGGATTAAAGAAACCATTAGCTATTTGATTAAGCGCAGTATGTAACTCAATATCTTCATCGTAATAGCGACGAGGGGAATAACGCTGTCTTAACTCTGCCACTTCTTGTGCATTGTGGCCAAAGATAAACATATTATCAAAACCAATATGTTCACCAATTTCAATATTAGCACCATCAAGTGTGCCGATGGTTAATGCACCATTTAGGGCTAGCTTCATATTTCCTGTACCAGAAGCTTCTGTTCCTGCTAATGATATTTGTTCAGATAAATCTGCCGCTGGGATAATATGTTGCGCTAAACTTACGCCGTAATTAGGAATAAAGATCACTTTTAGTTTGTTTTTAATACGCTCGTCATTATTAATCTTGCTTGCAATATCGTTGATAAGATTGATAATTTTCTTCGCGTTATAATAAGCTGATGCAGCTTTACCGCCCAAAATAAATACGCGAGGCATCCAGTTTTTATCTGGATTTTCTAAAATGCGATTATAACGAGTGATAATGCCTAACACATTGAGAAGTTGACGCTTATATTCATGAATACGTTTTATTTGCACATCAAATAGTGCATTAGGATTAATATCAATATTTAACTCATCCTTAATGAGCCGAGCAAAACTTTGTTTATTGATACTTTTTGAATCTTTTAATTGGTGCAAGAAATTTTTATCTTTTATCAATGGCATTAATTCACCCAATTGCTCTAAATTTGTTCGCCAATTTGTACCAATATGGCTATCAATTGTTTTAGAGAGAGAAGGGTTTGCTAATGCCAACCAACGACGTGGTGTGATCCCATTAGTTATATTGCAAAATTTCTTAGGATAGATCGCCGCAAAATCAGCAAATAAAGATTGCACCATTAATTGGCTATGAAGTTCAGAAACCCCATTAACCTGATGACTAATAATAACCGCTAACCATGCCATACGGACATTACGACCATTTTCTTCATCAATAATAGAAACACGACGTAATAAGTCGTTATCATTAGGATATTGTTCTCTAACTTGCTTTAAGAATTTATCATTAATTTGGAAAATAATTTGTAAATGACGAGGAAGCGAACGACCTAGCATCTCAACAGGCCAAGTCTCTAATGCTTCACCCATTAATGTATGGTTGGTGTATGAAAATATCTGAATAGTTTGCTTCCATGCCTCATCCCAGCTAAATTCATGCTTATCCATCAATTGACGCATTAACTCAGGAATAGCCAGCACGGGATGAGTATCATTAAGATGAATTGCAATAAAATCTTTGAGATTATCAAAACGTTGATGCAGATGGTAATGACGTTGCAAAATATCTTGAACAGAAGCACTTACTAAAAAATATTCTTGTTGTAAACGCAACATTTTACCTGACATTGTTGAATCATCAGGGTAGAGAATACGAGAGATATTTTCAGAGCGATCTTTTGCTTCGGTTGCCTCTAGATATTCACCTTTATTAAATTTACCTAAGTTAAATGCAACATTTGATTTGGCTGACCACAAACGAATGGTATCTGTCGCTTGTGTGTTATAACCTGGAACAATAGAATCATAAGGTTGTGCTATAACATTGAAGGTATCAACCCAATAACTTTTCTCACCTTCTTGTTGTAAACGCCCACCAAAATCGACTTCAAATTGCAGATCATAACGAGGGAATTCCCAAGGATTACCTTTTTCAAGCCAGTTATCCGCAACTTCATGTTGTTCGCCATCTTTAATTTGCTGGCGGAACATGCCGTATTCATAACGAATACCATAACCTGTAACGGGATAACCTAGTGTGGCACATGAATCAAGAAAGCAAGCAGCCAAACGACCTAAACCACCATTACCTAAACCTGGGTCTGGCTCAAGTTCGATTTGCTTTTCAAGATCAAGCCCTAATTCTTTTAATGCTTCTTTGACTTCGTGATAAACACCTAAAGAGAGCATGGCGTTTGTTAAAAAGCGCCCCATAAGAAACTCCATCGAAATGTAATAAACCTGTTTTACTTTCGGTGAAAGTTCCGCTTTGGTCGATTTTAACCAACGTTCAACTAAGCGGTCTCTGATAGCATAAGAAGTTGCATTTAACCAATCTGTTGGGGTTGCATATTTTGGCGATGTACCAACGATAAACATTAGTTTGTAAACAATAGAACGCTTTAATGATTCAATATCCTTATCAGGGGATAGATAATCAAACTCACATAAATTTTTCATTATAAATCTCTTTTATGATCCACTGGTTCAAATAGACTTCATGTCTATAAATGTTGATACAGTGTTGCATACGTTTTCGCAGCGGTTTCCCAACTAAAAATAGTCTGATTCATGCCATTAGTTTGAGTTTGTTTCCACTGCTTTGGCATACTCCATAAGGTAAAGGTACGATTTATAGCCTGACGTAGAGAATCAGGTGTCGCATCATAGAAAACAAAACCCGTAGCTTGGTGATGCGCTAAATTTTCTAATGAACAATCATTAACCGTATCGGCTAATCCACCAGTGTGTCTCACTAAAGGTAGAGCGCCATATTTCAAGCCATATAACTGAGTTAACCCACAAGGTTCAAAACGACTAGGCACCATAATTACATCAGCGCCCGCGACAATTTGGTGTGAAAAACTTTCATCATAGCCAATATGAACTGCTACATTTTGCGGATATTGTTGTTGTGCGTGTAAAAATGTTGCTTCAAGATGACTATCGCCAGTACCTAATAAAACAAATTGACCACCTTGTTTAGCGATATCTGGGAGCGTTTCAATCACTAAATCGAGCCCTTTTTGCGAAGTTAAGCGACTTACAGCCGCAAAAAGAGGGGCATTGTTGTTGACAGGTAAACCACATTTTTTCTGTAATACGGCTTTGTTATCTAAACGCATATTCAGGTTTTGAACATCATAACGACGCGTAATTAACCTATCTATTGAGGGATCCCAAACCTCCTCATCAATACCATTTAAAATGCCACTTAATCGCTGTTCATAAGCACGTTGACGCAATAACCCCTCTAAGCCGTAACCACATTCGTGAGTGGTTATCTCCTTGGCATAAGTTGGGCTGACAGTCGTAATATGGTTAGCATAAAAGAGGCCTGCTTTTAGGAATGAAATCTGTCCGTAATATTCCAATCCATTAATTGAAAAACAGTAATCAGGTAATTCAAGTTGATGCAGATGATAAGGTGAAAACTCACCTTTATAAGCCAGGTTATGAACAGTAAAAACAGATTTTGCAGAGTAATGTTTAATCGCTAAATAAGCACAAGCTAGTCCTGCATGCCAATCATGGGCGTGAACAATATCCGCTCGCCATAAAGGATCCAACCCCGCTGATAGTTCACTGGCAACCCAACCTAATAGGGCAAAACGAAAAACATTATCATCATAAGCATGTTGATGTTGATCGTGATAAGGACTACCTGTACGTTGATAAAGATGAGGTGCATCAATAAGATAAATATCAACGCCTCGGTATTGTCCGTAAAGCAGAGAAATATTACCTGCAAATGTATCGATATTAGTTACTAATTTGAGTTCGGGAATATTATCTTTGATAGCAGGAAATGCTGGAATAACAACCCGTGCATCTAAACCGATCCTTTTCTGCGCTAAAGGCAAAGAACCCATAACATCGGCTAATCCCCCTGTTTTTAGCAGAGGGAATAATTCAGAACAACAGTGAAGGACATTCATGAAAATGCCTCCTCATTTTGAAGTTTTTGTTCTGCATTTTTTTCTATTGGATTTTCTTTTTCTTTACGTGCTAATTGCTCCAGCATTTCTCTTGTTACAAGCACGATACCTTCTTCAGTGCGGTGGAAACGTGCAGAATCTTCTTCAGCATTCATCCCAATAACTGTACCTTCTGGAATTGTACAGCTACGTTCAATAATACAGCGTTTTAAATAGCAATGATGGTTCACTGTCACATCAGGTAAAATGACAGAATCTTCAATGTGGCAGAAAGATTCAACGCGAACTAATGGAAATAGAACAGATGAATAGAGCGTTGAACCATTGATAATACAACCGTCAGCAATCAGCGAGTTCATCATTTGTCCATGTTCATCATGATTATCTTGAACAAACTTGGCTGGCGGTAAAGAGGTTATAAAGGTGCGGATGGGCCAATCTTTTGCATACATATCAAGCTCTGGTGTTACAGAAGCTAAATCGAGGTTAGCAGACCAATATGCTTCAATGGTTCCTACATCGCGCCAGTAGGGAGGAACTGAAGGGTCTGAGCTGACACAAGAGAGTTCAAAAGGGTGCGCAAGAACATCACCACGTTCCGTGATTTTAGGAATAATATCTTGGCCAAAGTCATGGTGTGAATTTGGATCACGGCTATCTTCTTCTAATAAATCAAAAAGGTAATCTCTATCAACCACATAAATACCCATACTTGCTAATGAGTGTTCAGGATCATTAGGAATACAAGGCGGGTTCGATGGTTTTTCTAAGAAATTAAGTACTCTACGATTTTCATCGATATCCATAATACCAAATTGGAATGCATTTTTTTTAGGAACACGAATACAAGCTACAGTGAATTTTGATTTGTGTTCAACATGATCAAGCAATAAACGTGCATAGTTCATTTTATAAATATGGTCGCCAGCTAAAATTACGACATATTTTGCTTGGTAGTTACGAAGAATATCGAGATTTTGATAGATAGCATCAGCTGTACCCATATACCAATGTTCAGTATTACGACGTTGCTGAGCGGGTAATAAATCAACGAACTCATTCATACCTTCATTGAAAAATGACCAACCACGCTGAATATGTTGAACCAGCGAGTGCGACTGATATTGAGTGATTACACCAATACGACGGATCCCAGAGTTAAGACAATTTGATAACGTAAAATCGATAATTCGAAATTTTCCACCAAAGAAAACCGCCGGTTTTGCACGTTTTGAAGTCAATGCTTTTAAACGCGTACCACGACCTCCCGCTAAAACGAGTGCAATTGCCTCTTTAGGGAGTTGTTGTGCCAACATTAATTTTTGGCCTTGTTCTGTAGTCATCATAGTTATAGCACTCCAATCAAATCACTTAACCTGGGAGGAAATAATGGGTAATTTTTTAGTAGAAGACTGAGTATAAAAAACACGCTTTCGCCAAAGAGTGATACTGTTAGGTTGTACTTCACAATGCTCAAATTGAGCCGGATGACAATCAGGCCAGCTAGTCGTATCAAGCAAGCAAGACCAATACCCTTCAGGTAAAGAAAAAACTATGCTGTTTCTTAATGGGTTAAACATTAAGATCCATTGTTGAGCGAAAAGAAGTTGTAATGGTGAAGGGGGAAGTTGTTGCCAATCTTCATGGCTCATAGGTTGAGCATTCTGATTTAACCAAATAATATTTTGGCTATTTTCCTCCCACCATTTAAGCGAACTTAAAGGTGTAATTTGGTGACGTAATTCAATGAGATGGTGAATGTAATCAGTTAAGTTGTAAGGCCGTTTAAACCATTTGATCCAACTGACTTTATTATCCTGACAATAAGCATTATTATTACCATATTGCGTATTCCCCACTTCATCACCGGCGAGTAAATGAGGGGTTCCTCTAGAAAGCAGTAAAGTTGCCAGCATATTCCTTGTTGCAAGCAATCTGTGTTGATTTGTTTTTTCGTTAACTATCAAACCTTCTTCACCAAAATTCACACTATAATTGGTGTTATGCCCATCTAGGTTTGATTCACCATTCTCTTCGTTATGTTTATTCTGATAACTCACTAAATCTCGCAGTGTAAAGCCATCATGGCTCGTTATCATATTGATACTAGAATAGGGAGGCCGACCGTTTTTATGGTATAACTTTGCAGAGCCCGTAATATTGTCTGCAAATGTCGCAATAGAGACGTCACGCCACAACCAAAAACGACGAATAACATCGCGATAGCTATCATTCCATTCTGTAAATGGAACAGGAAAATTACCAACTTGATAACCATCAGAGCCTAAATCCCAAGGCTCCGCAATAAGTTTAATACGAGATAACAGCGGATCTTGTCGTATCGCTGTTAGTAGTGGTGATTGAGTATCAAAATAAGGGACTCGACCAAGACTTGTCGCTAAATCAAAACGAAAACCATCAATATGAAATTCTGTCACCCAATAGCGTAGGCAATCCATCACCCATTGCACCGTTTCAGGGCGGTTTAAATTGAGTGTATTACCACAACCCGTCCAATTTTGAGCTTTGTTTTCGTCGTTTAGCCAATAATAGCTTTGGTTATCAATACCACGTTGCGAAACAATATAACCTTCAAATTGATCACTTAATTCTGCAGTATGGTTAAATACCACATCTAAAATTACCTCAATATTGGCTTTATGTAAGCATCTTACGGCTTCCCGAAATTCATCAATAATATTCCGACCTAAATTAGAATAATATTGAGTCGATAAAGCGAAAGGCGCTAATACGTTATAGCCCCAATAGTTTTTTAAACCAATTTTATGAAGATGTGGCTCTGTTAAATGATATTGAATAGGCAGCAATTCTAATGCCGTAATACCTAGTTTTTTCAGATGTGAAATAAAAGCAGGATGCCCTAATGCTGCATAAGTACCCTGTAAATTTTCGGGTATTTCAGGATGCAGTTTTGTCAGTCCTTTTACATGTCCTTCGTAAATAATAGTTTCTGACCATGGCGTATTTAAAGGTTGATAAGTACCTTTTTCTTTATAAGAATGGCAAAAGCAACCGCTATCATCCGTAATAACTGCTTTAGGTGTAATCGCACTATCATCATGCTCTAATGCATTAAAAACAGGAGAGGTGTAAGGTAATGTATTGTCAACAATACCTGTCACTTGTTTTGCATAAGGATCTAATAATAGCTGCTGAGGTTGATAGAACAATCCTTGATCAGGGTTCCATTCGCCTTCTACACGATAACCATAATGTAACCCAGGTCCAGCACCGGGCAAATATCCATGCCAAATTGCGCCTGTTTTACCCGGTAATGGGTAGCGGATCTCTTTGCCTGCTTTATCAAACAGACAAAGAATGACTTTAGTGGCGTTTTCACTAAAGAGTGTGAAATTTACGCCATAGCCATCATAATGACTCCCCATAGGAAAAGGACGCCCATAATCTAAAGACATATTAATCCTTCAATCTTAAATACAGTGTCGCAAGCGGAGGCAGCGACAATGACAATGAATAAGGTTTGCCATTAAATTCACTTGCGGTTGTTTCTATTTCACCTAAGTTTCCTACGTTACTGCCGTTATAAAACTCAGAATCACTGTTGAGAATTTCCCGATATGTACCTGCTTTATTTACACCAACAACGTAATTGTGATGCACAACAGGCGTGAAATTACTGATGACAATGACTTCATTGTCTTGTGTATCTTTACGACAAAAAGCAAAAACAGAGTTATCGCGATCATCAACGGTAAGCCACTCAAAGCCTTCGCGCTCAAAATCACATTCATAAAGCGGAGCATTAGCTCGGTAGGAAAGATTCAAATCTCGCACAAAATGTTGAATACCTTGATGCGGACTATTTGGCTCTTCAAGAAGATGCCAATCTAAGCTACAGTCATGGTTCCATTCATGCCATTGTGCAAACTCACACCCCATAAAGAGTAATTTTTTGCCAGGATAAGCCCACATAAAGCCGAGATAGGCACGTAAATTGGCAAATTTTTGCCAATCATCGCCAACCATGCGACCAATCAATGAGCCTTTGCCATGCACAAATTCGTCGTGAGAAAGAGGCAAAACAAAGTTTTCGTTATAGGCATAGAGCATGCCAAAGGTCATTTGATTGTGGTGGTATTTACGATAAATAGGATCACGTTGCATATAAGCTAACGTGTCATGCATCCAACCCATATTCCATTTGTAATTAAAACCTAAGCCACCATCATCAGGCGGTAAGGTAACACTTGGGAAATCAGTTGATTCTTCTGCAATTGTGATCGTACCCGGACAAGTTGCACCTAATAACTTGTTGGTATGACGAATAAAATCAATGGCTTCTAAGTTTTCCCGTCCACCGTGTTTATTTGGGATCCATTCACCTTCTTTTCGGCTATAGTCACGATAAAGCATTGAGGCAACAGCATCGAAACGAAAGCCATCTAGCGCAAAGTGTTCATGCCAATACAATAAATTGCCTGAAAGGTAATTCAGTACTTCATTGCGTCCATAGTTATAAATCAACGTATTCCAATCGGGATGAAAACCTTCACGTCTATCTGCATATTCATAGAGTGATGTGCCATCAAAATTACGTAAACCATAATCATCTTCGGGAAAATGACCAGGAACCCAATCTAAAATGACATTAATTTCAGCCTGATGAGCTGCTTCGATAAAATCACGAAAATCCATAGGTGAACCAAAGCGACGAGTTGGTGAATATAACCCTAACGGTTGATATCCCCATGAGCCATCGAAGGGGTGCTCATTAATGGGCAATAGTTCGATATGGGTAAAGCCCATTTCTTTAACGTAGGGAATTAACTGTTCGGCTAGTTCACGATAACTTAACCAACTTTGATCGTCAGTGTGTCGGCGCCATGACCCTAGATGAACTTCATAAATAGAGATAGGTGCATTACGTTGATTCGCCTGCTGACGCGATAATGGCATTGGTTTGATGGGGGGTAATGTATTGATAATTGAGGCAGTTTCAGGGCGTATTTGTGTTTCAAAAGCATAAGGATCTGCTTTTAAACGACGTTCACCATTCGCATCAAGGATAGAATATTTATAGCAATCCCCAAGATGCGCTTGGGGAAGGAAAAGCTCCCACATTCCACTTTCACGACGTAGTCGCATTGGAAAACGTCGTTCATCCCAGAATGAAAAATCGCCTACAACGCTTACGCTTTTTGCGTTGGGTGCCCATACAGCAAAAGTAATACCATCAATATCACCCAATTTGGCAGGGTGAGCGCCTAAACATTGATAAGGGCGGGAGTGATGGCCTTGTGCTAAAAACCAAATATCCATTTCTTGCAATAAAATGCCAAATTGATAGGGATCATCAACAACACCTTGTGCATTTTCCCACGTTATATCTAAACAGTAACTAAAACGACGTTTACGTCGAGGAATCGCTCCACAAAAAAAACCACTGGGGTGTATGCGCTCTAGTGTTGCGACTTTTCGTCCATTCTTTCTATCAATAACACTAACTGCAACTGCATCTGGTAAAAAAGCACGAACCTCTAAGCCAACTGATGTTTCATGCATACCAAGAAGTGCAAAAGGATCAGGCTCATATCCATTAATTAGTTTTTCTACTGATTTTTTGGTTACAGCTACAGACATCTTATCGTCCTTCGTTGTCAGCAAATAAATTAATAAAATTTATATTTAGATATCAGCATAGAACGTTAATTTAAGTTAAACAATAAGTGTCTATAACCGATTATTTAAAATTAAAATAATTTATATAGGTTAATTTTCTTATTTATTGACAATATTTAATTGAATTAAAACAATTTTAATGTATTTGGTATAGAGGGGGTATGAATTATAAAAATAGCACAATTAGCTTTTTCAGATATTCATAAAAAAAGAAGTTATCATTAGGTATTCTTAATATATTGGCTGGTGGATAGTTCTAAAAAGTGTCATTAATAGGATTTAAATCGCCATTTTTATGAAAAGAAATTAATTGCTTCATTAATAACTATTAACTTTTCTGTTGGGTGAGCCATTGTTCAAAATCAAGATGTGTTTTGTTTTTTTGTACTCCTAATGGTGTTAAAGCGTAGTAACTTATCGGTGCAATTTGGATATCAGGAAATAATACTTTTAAAGTACCGTTATTTATTTCATTCGATAAAATAGAAACAGGACCAATGCCTAGACCTAATCCTTCAATAATGGCTTGAAGAGAAATATGAAAGTGATCAAATCGATAGTGACGTAAGAATGAGCGTTGTGTATTAAGATGGGTTGCCATTAACCATTGCTGCCAATGACCAGGACGAGTAAGCGTATCAATAACAGGACAGTCAAAAATATCTTCAAATTTAGTGACACTGTAACGTCTTAAGAGTTTTTCAGAAGCAATTAAACAATGCTTATCCTCTAAAAAAACAACAGATGAATACTCTTGTTGCTGAGGTTGAGGGCGAATAATCAGATCATCATGACTAATCAAATGAAATCGTTCACTATTTGCAGAGGCAATTTGGATATTTGCATTAGGGTATTGAAGATAAAAATCCTCCATTCGCGGAATAAGCCATTTTAAACAAAGTGTTGTAGGAACACTGATATTTAAAATATCGTTTTTTCCACCATTACCATAACGAAAACCAATATCATTTAATTTATCAAAAACATCACTTAACTCTTGCGCCAGTGTCAATGCATAAGGAGTGGGGACTCGACGCAAACCTTGTTTATTGAATAAAGTGACACCAAACCATTTTTCTATAACTTGGATATGACGGCTGATTGCTCCATGAGTGACACATAATGTTTGTGCGGCTTCAGTGTAACTTTGGCTATGACAAGCGACTAAGAAAGCACGCAATGAAGGTAGTGGAGGAAGATTTCTCATCATAATTTCTCATTATGGTTTATTTATCATAAATAAAGCGACTATCTGATTAAAATTCACAATACCGTGACATTTTATCACAGGTAAAAATAAAGAAGATAGGTATGATACAGCGTCTTTAACTTATTGAACTTTAAGGATGATAATGAGTTTTATCGCAGTTATTTTATTGGCAATCTTGTCTGGCTTAATCAGTGGCGTTGTGGGAACGGGATCTTCTATTTTATTAATACCTGCTTTAACTTATGTATTTGGTGCCAAGGAAGCCGTACCTATCATGGCATTAGCTTCAGTAATGGGAAATTTATCTCGCATTTACTTATGGCGTCATAGTATCCGTTTTAAGCCACTTTTTTATTATTTATTACCTGGTATTCCTGCGGTTATTTTAGGTGCCAATACATTATGGGTTATGCCTGAAAAATGGCTCAATATCGGGATGGGGCTGTTCTTCATTTTGATGATCCCCGTGCTCCACTTACTACGCAAATATCAAATCCAAATGAAAACCTACCAAGTTATTATGGCTGGTGCTGTTATCGGCTATTTAACGGGAGTGGTGTTTTCCACAGGACCATTAACGATCCCTATATTCTCGGCATATGGTCTAACATTAGGATCATTACTTGCGACTGAAGCTGCTGCCTCATTTGTTATCTATCTCACCAAAGCTCTGACATTTAGCCAACTTGGTGCAGTTAATAGCTTTATCTTAATTAGCGGGGTATTAGTAGGTTGTGGCTTAACAGTAGGAAATTATCTTGGCAAGAAACTGGTATTAAAACTAACACCAAGACTTTTTCAATGGTTATTGGATGCCATGTTGATCTTTGCAGGTAGTTCACTGTTTATTAATGGAATTATCAATTAGTTAAATTTTTATATTGTTAAGTAAGATGTGTAGTATTTTATAAGTAAATTTGTGCATTAAAAAAGAAGGCTCAATAGAGTGATTGAACCTTCTTATGAAATTATTTGTTAATAAAGCTTAAATAGTTAAAGAGTGGTTTAAAACCAAATTTACGATAGAGTGCCAAACCATCTGCTGATGCATCTAAAAAGCAGCGTTCTACACCTTGCTCACGACAAAACTCTAACACATGCTTAATCAAATGAGTTGCATAACCATTGCCTTGATAAGCAATATCGGTTCCAATATCGTCAAATCGCGCTAATTTATCATGTAATGTTAGCGTTAATGACGATACAGGTTGACCTTCAACTAATAAAGCATAATGGAAAATAGTGGCACCATTATCTAATGCTTTCTGGTGATAGCGAATATATTCATTAACAATCGTATCATCACTATCATCTCCCACTGGAAACGCTGTTTTTAATGGGCGCGCCCACTGCTCAAGATTGTGATTGGTTAAAATAATATCGCAAGGATTATTACTATAAGACGGGAATACTGCTTCCGATAATGTTAAATACATTGCTGTTGTCATACCATCACCAGTATAACCTGCATTTTTTATTATTCCTTCAAATTCAGGTAATAATGTCTCTGGTAATACCAAAATATGGTCTTTTTTCTGTGAAGTAAAAAGGATGCTGGCTTGCTGAAATGAGCTTTCTGTTGCGCCTTGGCGTAGATAAATAAAGTTAAAAATGGCAGCATCCATAGGTGTCATAAAGCAATGAGTATGATCACCAATACGAATATTGTTTTCACAAATTTCTGACCAAAAAGCTTTTTCTACTATTTTAAATTCTTTATACAGTTGTGCATCCATAATGGTTCTCTAGCTGAGTCGTGATACGCGATATGGCGTTAATAAAGGTTCCGCTTTTTGTAAATGCGTGTTGTGCAACGCATTTGTAAAATAAAGGTGACAATGTCACGATAGCGTGCATAGTAACAATATATCCCCTCAGATAAGGAGATATTTCTCCAATAATTAGCATTTGATCTTTAGGCATAGACCTTTCACTAACTGTTTTATTGTTAGTTTACCTGTTTGCATAAAATTATCATAAAAAATCGTTTATACATGGCATACAATACGTTCAGGGTGATGTTCATCACTATTATCAATGTAATAGGTGAGATTGTTTTAGTTTTAAAAGTAGTACATAGGTTCAAGATCACAAAAAGAATAATAAACCATAACAAAAAACAAACAATAGAATATTACATCCAATTATAACCAAAAATACAGATTATAATTCTATATATTAGTTTTTAGGTGATTATTAAATCTGTAGAAAATTTAATTTCAGCATCATACTATAACGCATATTTAAACTGGTTTTTAACTCTAAAAAATAAAATAAAAAAAGAGTTATAAACTGCTTTTTATATTGAAAGATGGAGTAATTAACTTATCTTTATTAATTATAAAGATTATTGTTTTACAAAAATATTATTATGGATATGATGGCTCACATATTCAGCATGTTATTTTTTTGAAAAAGGCGTCGTATGTTAGAAAGTATCGGTATTTCAAATATTTGGACATACCTTTTAGGCGTTATTTTTATTACCTTAGTACCAGGTCCAAACTCGATTTTCGTTCTTACTTCCAGTGCGAAGCATGGCGTAAAAGGGGGGTATAAAGCCGCTCTTGGTGTTTTTACGGGTGATGCATTATTAATCTTTTTGGCATTTTTGGGGGTTGCTTCATTAGTCAAGACTTCACCCGTTTTCTTTATTATTATTAAGTATGCAGGTGCTCTTTACTTAACCTATTTAGGATTAAAAACGTTATATACAACGTTTCAAAAGAAAAATGAGACACCAGAGCAAGTCACTGAAGTTACAGTAAAAGCAAAAGATGGTCTTTATGTTAAGGCGTTATTTTTGAGCATGCTTAACCCAAAAATGATCATTTTTTATGTTTCTTTCTTTATTCAGTTTATCGATCCTAAGTATGAAAATGCAGGTATACCATTCTTTGTATTAGGTGTTATTTTAGAAATATGCAGTATGCTTTATTTATCAGTCCTTATTTTTGGCGGTGTTGCAATTACCAATAAAGTAAAACATAACAAACGGTTAGCTTCATTATCAAATAGTTGTATTGGTGCTGTGTTCTTGCTTTTTGGTGCAAAGCTGGCATTAACTGCATGATTTTATTAAACAAAAAAGCCACTTTAAAAAGTGGTTTTTTTTAGCTAAAAATAAATGATCATTTCAATAAATTATTTAATACAGCCTCTAATATTGAGTTGTATGTTTCTGTTTTAATCATTTTGTTTGCTGGAGCAAGAGAATAGCGAGAACCTTCCGATTCATAAATATACTTTCAGATGCTAATATTCTTAATATTCTATTTAGAACATAAGGAATTGAATTCGTTTTTTTGCAAGTTCATTTATATCTTTAGGTCCTTCTTTTAATAAATCAGCTGTTTTTAATAATGGTTTTTTCCATAATTATTTTTAATAACTGAAAATAAAAAAGCAAGAAATGGAGTGCATAATACCTTATTTCTCAAGTTATACTGTCATCTAGTATATTTTAATATGAGATAGCTATGTATTTTCAATATGGCGAGAAAGAGATAAATACTTTAAAAAATCGTGATAAGCGTTTAGCCGCGCTTATTGAAAGAATAGGAGATATTAAACGGCCTCTTACTCCTGATTTATTTACAGCATTAGTTAAAAACATTATTGAACAACAAATTTCAGTTTCTGCTGCCGTAACCGTTAATCTGCGATTACTCAAATTATGTGAAGGGCTTTACACACCAGAACGTATTGCAAAATTATCAGAACAAGAGATACAGCAGTGTGGAATGACTATGCGCAAAGCCGGTTATATTATCGGTATTGCGGACGCAATTATTTCAGAAAAACTAAATTTAAATAAAATTCCTGATATGACAGATAAAGAAGTTATCGATACTTTAATTCAATTAAAAGGTATTGGGGTTTGGACTGCAGAAATGCTATTAATCTCTTCGCTTAATCGGCCAGATATTTTAAGTTGGGGAGATTTAGCTATTCAACGTGGAATTATGCGTCTTTATCGTCATAAAACATTAGATAAAGTACGCTTTGCACGCTATCGAAAACGCTATTCACCCTATGGTTCTACGGCATCGCTTTATCTATGGGCATTATCTAAAGAACCAGAGTAATTGAGCAATAAACGGAGTTCTTTATTCATTATATTTTGTTACTAATGGCTATAATTCTGCATTTAAAGGACTACCATAATGGAAAATAAACATAATCAACTTATTGAGCAAGCCTGCCGTTTTATTGAAAAAAATAACGGTGACGTGTCGCTAACCAGTATTGCAGAGCATGTGATGGCAAGCCCATATCATTTCCATCGCTTATTTAAATCAACGATGGGGATCACTCCAAAAGATTATGCTAATGCTTATCGTCAAAAATTAATAAAAAAGGCGTTAGTTCAAGATGGCAGTATTACAGATGCGATTTATCAATCTGGCTTCAATGCTAATAGTCGTTTCTATGAAAATGCAAAAGCAATATTAGGTATGACACCAATGAATTGGCGTACAGGAGGTAAGAATATTGCTATCTTTTTTGCTATCGCGCAGTGTTCTTTAGGAAGTATTCTTGTGGCGCAAAGTGAAAAGGGGATTTGTGCCATTATGTTAGGTGATGATGCGGCGTTGCTATTAGACGATTTACAAAAACAATTCCCTCTGGCTGAATTAATTGGTGCGAATGAAGAATTTGAGCAAGTCATTGCACAAGTTATCGGCTTTATTGAGTTACCCAAACAACCCTTATCTTTACCTCTTGATATCCAAGGTACTGTATTTCAACAGAAAGTTTGGCGGGCATTATTAGATATTCCTTTTGGAAGCACGATGACTTACCAGGAGATTGCCGATAAAATTGGAGCACCTAAGGCATATCGTGCTGTCGCTAATGCCTGTGCGGCTAATAAGCTAGCAGTTGCTATTCCGTGTCATCGTGTTATTCGACAAAATGGTGAATTATCAGGTTATCGTTGGGGGATTGAGCGTAAAGCTAAGTTGCTTCAGGCAGAGGCGTTGAATAACCCTAATTTGGGCAAAAAAGAATAATAAGTCATTATTGCATGATAAGATAATCAGCAGATTATCAATAAATTTATGAGTCAATATTATGTCGGCAATACCAACAGAAATTACTTTTTTCGAACGTTTAATTCCTTCTATTCTTGAAGAAAAAAAAGTGATTACTATCCGAGATGAGAGTGAAAGTAATTACAAGCCAGGAAGCATTGTTGAATTATTTGCTAATGAACATCGTACTTATTATGGAAAATTGAAAATCATAACAGTATCACCTTTACGTTATGACGAAATCAATGAGTATCATGCGCAACAGGAAGGCATGGCACTCCCAGTATTGAAAGCGCTTATTAAAGATATTTATCCGACGACACAATCGTTATATCTTATTGAATATCAGCTAATAAAATAAGAACAAATAAAGGATCGCGTCGTGATCCTTTTTGCTTAAGCAAAATCTTCTTAAATTATCTTAAGTGTAAAGTGTGAATAATCAATAATTTTCATTTCGGTTGGTTTACATCAGCCATGGTGTTTACCTTACACCAATAGAATTGATCTTGTTATTGCATCAATATATCTTGAAATAGTGACGTTTTAACACTCTAAATCATAGAATTTCATCATTTTATCGTAATTTTTCTCAGATAAGAACTATCTACCTACATTGGGGGTTTTTATCATGATATATTGCTACCTATTCGCTATAGCTGTCCTATAAAAGGTTAGAAAATGAGTAAATTAAGAGTCGCTATTATTTTTGGTGGTAAATCCACAGAACATCAAGTTTCATTACAGTCAGCAAAAAATATTATTAATGAATTAGATCGAACGAAATTCGACCTTTGCTTAATCGGTATTAATGAACAAGGTCAGTGGCATGAATATTCAGAAACTGATTATTTACTAAATAGCGATAATCCTAAAACTATTTCATTAAGTAAACCTTTAAGGGCAGTTGCTATTATTCCAGGTAGTGTAAAAAAACAATTTATTTCACTTGAAGATGGTCAGGCATTACCTCAAATCGACGTGGTATTCCCAATTGTCCATGGTGCATACGGTGAAGATGGGACACTCCAAGGCTTATTACACATGATTGATATGCCTTATGTGGGGCCTAATATCATGAGTTCAGCAGCTTGTATGGATAAAGATATTACTAAACGTCTACTTGATGGTGCAGGATTAGCGGTTGCACCATTTATTACCATTATGGCACATCAAATTAATGATATTCATTACAATAAAATGGTGCGTCAATTAGGACTTCCTTTATTTATTAAACCTGCGAACCTAGGCTCTTCAGTAGGAATTAGCAAAGTTAATAATGAAGAAGAATTCAACGCTGCATTAGAAATGGCTTTTGAATACGATCTTAAAGTAATTGTTGAAAGTGCTATTGTAGGTCGTGAAATAGAGTGTGCTGTTTTGGGTAATGAAGATCCAGAGGTTAGTCCTTGTGGTGAAATCGTATTAAACGATGCTTTCTATGCCTATAACACAAAATATATTGATGAAGATGGTGCTAAAGTTGTTGTTCCTGCGGTAATGGATGAAAACACAAGTTTGCATATTCGCCAAGTTGCCTTAAAAGCATACCGTGTTCTTAATTGCTTAGGTATGGCTCGTGTAGATGTGTTCTTAACACAAGATAATCGTGTTGTGATTAATGAAATAAACACGCTGCCTGGTTTTACTAATATCAGCATGTATCCTAAATTATGGCAAAGTGCAGGTTTAGGCTATCAATCATTAATTACTAAATTAATTGAGTTAGCACTAGACCACCATAGAAAAACGGCTGTTTTAAAAACGAAGTGTGAACTTTAATTGATGTATAAAAAGTGGGTGCTTGATAAAAATTACATACCTCAATCAATTTAGTATTAACAGTTGCTGATGTTCAGATAACCTGTAATTTTTATCGCATGCTTTAACGTTATTACGTTTAAAGAAGTACGCAAAGCACTCACTTTTAGCTCTCAAAAAATAAATATTCATCAAGTAGGGATAGAGCATCAGGGGAATAACTATCTCGTCCTTGATTGTTCTGATTAGATAAAATCAATGTTCCAGATAATGTGTCTGTTTTAGAAGAAAAACTAATTGGTGTTATTGTTGATGTATTCAATTCAAAATCAGAATGTTGACTACGACTCATGATAATCAAACATTTTGCTTAATTTTTTTTTTTTTGCAAACTATATTTATTTCTAAAAACATAAATATTTAAAAGTATTAACATGGTTACTCAGCGTTAAATACTATTATCTAAAATAGAGTTATTTTTCCTTGTCTTTACTTAATTGCCATATAAAAACTTTGTTAAAATGATAAAGAACTTATTTTTTATCTTCTAAAACTATGTTTTTAATCAAAAAATGGACGGTGCGATGAAAAAACTTATCCTATTCGGTACAATATCTGGCGGTATACTATTTTGGTCTATACATTTACAAGCAGATAATTTTGATTGTCGAAATGCTGCGACTCAAACTGAAATTAACCAATGTGTATATCAAGATTTTCAGCAGAAAGATGAAGAGCTTAACCATATTTATCAGCAATATTATGCTAAGTTAGAAGGTGTTCGAAAAGATCAACTTAAACAAGCTCAGTTGGTTTGGATTAATTTTAGAGATCTCTCTTGCCAATATGAAGCTGATTATTATCAAGGTGGTAGTTTAGCACCAATGGTGTATAGCAGTTGTTTAAAAGATAAAACAACAGAAAGAATTAGTGATCTTAAAAATTACATTGCTCTATATTAACTGGAAACATTAAACCTAAAAAAATATATATTAAAAATATCTTCTTTTTATAATGGTTAAATAAATATAGTGATCGTCATAAAAATATTTTATAAATGGTGAAAATGTAAATTCTGTATTATTTTGAAACATAAAAAATCTTGACTAATCATTATCAAAAAGTAGTCTGATGCGCAAGTAATAAGCAAAAAGAACAGAATATAATGAATAAGATATTAAAACTTGGGCTAGGATTACTTTTTTTATCGCTACCATTTGCTTCAGTATCATCAGATATTAAACTCGAATATGGCGTAAATCTTATCGATTTTAATGGTGATGGTATTCCTGATGTTGTTGTTAAATCTAGACGATCATTTGATGATTCAACATCTGTTGATATGACAACTGTTTATATCAAAGGAAGTGATCAAAAGGTTTATATTGTTCCGTCTATCTATGCTAACGCTTTGAGTCTTTTTAACAATAAGATTAAAGGTGCAAATATCACCATCTCTGATTTCAAATTTATTGAGAAAAAAACACACATTATATTGTTAAGTGCTGAAAAGATAGGAAACAATCTACAAAAACCCACTCCAGTTCGCTTTTCAAGCCATTCTATTTCAGAAAATAAAAAAAGTGATGAAACTCAGTTTAAATGGCAATTTGATACTTATTGTGTAACTGAATCAGCCTATCTCAGCGTAGAAGATGCATATTCTGATAATTGTATAAACAAAATCATTAATGAATAAATTTACAAATTAAATTGCAAACACATCATATTATGATGTGTTATTTTTTTATTTTATAAAACAATGTATTGTAAAAATATAAGCAATATTCTTTTCTTTATATGCATTGGGGACTTGTATCATTTCTTATTCCTTGTTATTAATCTATTGTTAGGATGATTCTTAATCAAAATAATTTTTATGGCACTGTTTTATCAAAGTTTGTTTTAGAGGGAGATATGAAGGAAATTATTACAGGTTTACTTCTAGCCTCAATATCATTATTTACTGTATCTTGTACACAAGAAGATACGCATAAAGTAAAAGTGGCAATTAATACAGGGCCTGATCAAGTGATTTGGGATGAAGTTATTCGTTTAGCGAAATTAACAGAAGGGTTAGACGTTGAAGTTGTCGTTTTTAATGACTATGTACTTCCTAATAAGGCATTAAATAATAAAGAAGTTGATGCGAATGCATTCCAATCCATTCCTTACCTTCAAACACAAATGAAAGAAAATGGTTATAAATTTCATATCGCGGGTAAAACCTATATTTTTCCTTTAGCTGCATACTCTAAAAAAATTAGCGATATAAATGAGTTACAATTAGGATCTCTTGTTGCTATCTCAAATGAAGCTAGTATGAGAGGCCGAGCACTTCTATTATTAGCAGACAACCATCTTATTACTCTCAATGAGGGCGTAGGTTTCACCCCAACAGTAGACGACATTATCTATAACCCCAAAGAAATTAAGTTTATTGAAGTCGATACGCCACAGCTCACTGAGGCACTAAATGATCCAACAATTACAATAGCGATTATTAATAATAATTTTTCGTCTCAAATTGGATTAATTGCAACTCGAGATGGATTAATTCTAGAAAATAAAAATTCACCTTATGCCAATGTTATCGTAACCCGTGAAGATAACAAAGATGATGAAAATATAAAGAAGTTGATTTCAGTGCTTCACTCACGACAAATCGAGTTGAAGTTTAAAGAAATGTATAAAGGTGATGCACTAAGAGCATGGTAACGTCTTAACTTAAAGATAGAGAGAATTCTTTTTATCTTTAAGTTTTTATTCCTAATTTCGCTATTTTTATATAACTGCTAGTTTTTATACTTTATAAAACATTCTAACAACATGAATTTTTTTCAGTATGATAACTCATCCTCCATTCCACAGAAGAAATAAAAAAATGGCTGACTCTCAACTAAAAAAACAATATATCGGTGAACATAAACTATCACCTGAAACACTTATGATGAGTTATGGCTATGATCCATTACTTTCTGAAGGTTCAGTAAAACCACCTGTGTTTTTAACATCGACCTTTATTTTTAAAAGTGCAGAAGAAGGCAAAGCTTTCTTTGATACAGTGAGCGGAAGAAAGCCTTTACCAGAAGGTGAAAAAGCAGGTTTAGTTTATTCTCGTTTTAATCAACCTAATAGTGAAATTGTTGAAGACAGATTGGCTGTTTATGAAAATACGCAATCTTGTGTATTATTTTCATCAGGAATGTCTGCAATTACCACAACATTAATGGCATTAACGCAACCTGGTGATGTTATTTTACACTCACAGCCACTTTATGGCGGAACTGAGACATTAATTGCCAAAACACTGGCTAAATTTGGTATTCAAGCAACGGCATTTACTGACGGATTAAATCTTTCACTTATTCAAGAACAAGCAGAGAAAGCCAGTCAAAAAGGGCGTGTATCTGTTATTTTTGCAGAAACGCCTGCAAACCCAACTAACTCATTAGTAGATATTGAAGCATTAAAAAACGTTGCTGATCAATTAGAAAAAACGCAAGGTTATCGTCCTATTATTGTTTGTGATAACACACTACTTGGTCCTCTATATCAGCATCCGATAGAACAAGGTGCTGATATCTCAGTCTATTCTTTAACTAAATATGTCGGTGGGCACTCAGATTTAGTTGCTGGTGCTGCAATGGGCTCTCGTGAGACTATTAATCAAATCAGATTATTAAGAGGAGCTATCGGGACTCAACTGGATCCGCATTCTTGCTGGATGTTAGGTCGTTCATTAGAAACGTTACAAATTAGAATGGAAAAGGCCAATCAGAATGCATTATTAGTTGCAGAGTTTCTGCGTGATCATGAAAAAGTAAAAGCTATTCACTATTTGCCTTTTGCAGATAAAAACTCGGTTGAAGGTCAAGTATTTGCAAAACAATGTACAGGTGCGGGTTCAACATTCTCATTTGATATTGTGGGTGGAGAGAGTGAAGCTTTCCGTTTTCTTAATGCTATGAAAATTTTTAAACTTGCAGTTAGTCTGGGAGGAACAGAGTCTTTAGCCTGCCATCCTGGCTCAACAACTCATTCTGGCGTACCGATAGCATTACGTCATAATATTGGTATTCAAGACACTACCATTCGTTTATCTATTGGTATTGAAAATCCTCAAGATTTAATTGCTGATTTATCCCAAGCATTAGCAAGTGCTTAATTAAATTGCCGTATTAATATTAAAAAACACCAGATAATGTGAATTTCACAATCTGGTGTTTTGTTTTAATCGGTCTGTTTTTGGATTTCAATCCATTCATCTTTAGTTAAGCGACAAATATTTTCAACTTTCACTTCATCTAAAAATTCCGTGTACTGTTCTTCAATAACGTGATGAAATTTAAATCCACATTTTTCTTGTGCTTTTTGTGATTTCTTATTATCAGCAAAATAGCCACACCATAAATTATCTAATTCCAATGTTTCAAAGCTATGCCGACTGATTTCTTTTACGGCTTCTGGTATTAAACCTTTGCCCCAAAAAGGAACACCAATCCAATAAGAAACTTCAGCATCATTATCCCCAATCAGGAAATTACTCTCATTTGCAAAAGATAGTCCAACCAAGCCAATGGCAAGATCGTCATCAATTAACGTAACAGCATAAACTTCATCACGCATAAATATAGTACGAATAATTTCGGCACTTTCTTCAACACTTTTATGTATTGGCCAACCTGCAATTGGCCCAACTCGTTCATCTTTTGCATATTGATACAAACTTGACGCATCAGAAAGTTTCCATGGGCGTAATGTAAGTCTTTCCGTTTTTAATGTTTTCATTTAATAAGCTCTCTTAATTTTTAAATATTTTGCAGTTTATCTTGCGTCTTTAAGATGTGTTTATTCTAAAGAAAACGACTAAAAAACGAATGTCATAAAAAAGGTAAAATCGGTACTTTTGATAACTAAATAGAAGGAAATACTTGTTATTAAGTTCAATATCATCAAATATAAAAACAGCAAATGAGCTAGGTAAGAATTAAAAGAGGTTAATTGATTTATGTTGAGTCAAGTTTTGTCACAACTAAATGCATCATCGCAACATGTCATAATGGGTGAAAGTAATATGACGAATGAAATAAGTTGTCCTCTACCACTATCTTATATTGTGATCATGATTTGCTTAGAAGGAAGGGCTATAATCAATATTGGTTTTCAAAAACAGGCGATCAAAGCGAATGACATTCTTATTTTAGGTAATGATATGATGGCGGTTTTGCGTCAAAAATCAGCAAACTTCCGCTTATTTTACTGTTTTCTGGATAAATCTTTTGCCTCAGAAATTGCTTACTCTCTTTCTAATACTTTATTTGCTTTTCTCCATGAAAATCCCATTTGCTCCCCTCAAAAAGAACAAAAAGAAGCCTTAAATAGATGGATAGAACAACTAAAATATATAGATAATCATTATTCTGAATATCGAAAGTTGATGTTAAAAAACCATCTACAAAATCTCTTTTTTGCAATCACAGAATTAATACCAACATATTTCTCTATCGCTAAAAAAGAATTTAGTCGCAAAGAAAAACTTTGTTGGCAATTTTGGGAATTAATTGGAAAACATTGTTTAAAACATAGAGAAGTTGCTTTTTATGCAAATTGTCTTAATATTACGCCGTTTTATTTATCACAAATAACAAAACAATTTTTTAATGATTCACCTAAGACGTTGATTAATCGTCAAGTTATTCTTGAAATAAAAGCATTATTAATGCACACTTCACTTTCAGTAAATGAGATATCAATAAAACTTCATTTTGATGATCCTTCTTATTTATGCCGATATTTCAAAAGAGAGACGGGGCATTCTTTATCTGGTTACCGTCAACAACATCAACGACAATAAAACAGATGATATTGTACTTATTGTTCTATTTTTAGCGAAAGGAGGTAATTATGTTGAAAAAATATCACTATACAGACCGATGGAAAATACTTTCTTAAGGTTAAGATTTTTATTACTTATTAAGAACTTACTATGATTTACTTTACTTCTGATACACATTTTTGCCATTCGAATATCCTCAATCTTTGTGATCGTCCTTTCAATAGTGTAAGCCATATGAATGATACATTAATCCATAATTGGAACGCTTATGTATCTGAATATGACGAAATCTATATTTTAGGTGATTTCCTCTATCGAGGAACAGGGCAAGATGCTAACCGAATTTTACGTCGGTTAAATGGTAAAAAGTACCTTATCCGTGGAAATCATGACAAATTTCTCGATGATCCAGAATTTGACGCATCAGTATTCGAATGGGTGAAAGACTACTTTGAATTGGATTATAAAAAACGAAAAATCGTGATGTTTCATTATCCTATATTAGAATGGGGTGGTTTTTTCCGTGACGCTATTCATTTATATGGTCATGTGCACAATTCACAAAAAGATCCAACTCAACGTAAACGTTTAGATGTTTTAGGAAAAAATGCAATTAATGTCGGTGTTGATGTGAATGACTTTTTCCCCATTAGCATTGAAACTATTCTAAAAAGAACATCAAAATAATTTGAGTATGTGGTATTTTTATTTTAATTAAGGTAATAGCATTAATTCACCGTATAACTCAGCTTTGAAAAGAAAAAATAGAGACTAATAAGTCATCAAATTTCTATCTAAAACCCATAAAAAAGACACCAAGGTGTCTTTTTAGTACGCTAAATTGATCAAAACTAAAGAGCAATAGTTCTTTCTTTATGGACATTCATACCTTGGATCATACAAAACCAAGCTAATGCAGATACTACCATTAAAATAGCAAATAAAGAGGCTGGCGGAAATGCAGTTAAAATAAAGCCACTAGCAAGCGGATTAAGTGCTGCACCTAACCAACCGAGTGATTGCGCAGAAAAATAACTGGCTTTCATCCCTAATGGTGCAATGTTATCAATCATCATATACTCACCAGGTGCATAAATTAACTCACCAAAGGTAAACACAGCGATAGCTAACGCCCAAAAGATTAAATTGTCGCCTGCAAACATAAACCCAAGCAAACCCAACATAAAAAATAGCGTACCAAGCGTCATTAATTTACGAAGTCTTTCGGCTGTAACATGCTTACCTACAATATATTGTAGCGAGACAACAATGGCAGCGTTTACGGGTAATACAACCGCAATGACAGACTCTGCTAATTTTGCATCGTAAACCACTAAAATATATTGCGAAATACACGAAGCAAAAGAGCCAAATGTTAATGTACCGAAAAAAGTAGAGAGCACAAACCAACTTAATGCTCTGTCTTTTAGCATTATTTTTGGATCCCATTTCACACTATTTTCTTCACCAACATTTATTGTTTTAGAACGTTGAACAAATAACTGGATCATAAAAAGTGGAACACTGGCAGAAATAGCTGCAAGCCAAAACGGTAATTGTGTTCCATACATTAATAATAAAGTGCCAATAGGTGGGCCAACCGTCCACCCCATATTAATAAAGGTATAGTTTAGAGAAAATATTTTAGGTTTTGCTGAAACTGACAACGTTTCAGAAAAATAGGCCTTTAACACGGTTGAGAATACTAAATAAGAGCAGTTAATCACCGAGAAAAAAATAACGACTAAAACAGTACTATGAACAATAGGTATTGCCGCAAATCCAAAGATAAACGTTATAATAGAGAGGAGCATATAACGTTTTTTCTCAAATTTATCAGCAAGCATCCCAAAGCCAAGGCTGAAAAAAATACCAGTTGTTAATGCAATAGACATGGCAATACCAATATCATCAACAGGTAATTGATACTCCCGCGATAAATAGATCGCCATAAATGGTAATGTTGCACCTCTTCCTATTGTAAGAAGAAGTGATGAAAATAACAGTGCAGTTGTTGATCGTGTTTTTTTTGAGAACATATTATCTTTATTCTAATTATTTGTATTTTATGAGCTGTTTTATAAATTTTGCGATTATTTACGGGTGAAAAATGAATAAATTCGCACTGTATATTAATACATGACTTAATAATTGCTGTATAGCCTAAAGTTAGAGAAAAAGCTCTTTTTGATCTTGTCTTTTTTCTTGCTGATCTTGTAATAAGGTTTAATTATCCCATTTTTGATAATAGTGTTTATCAAATTCCTCTCTATCAACACATTGTTCTTTTTTCTAAACTGCCAATTATTGTTTTATTTACTGCATTAAATCCGAGGTAGTTATGTCTTTTATTCATCTTGAATTTGAAAAACCCATTGTTGAATTAGACGAAAAAATAGATGCATTGCTCACTTTTAAGCAATCTCAAGATGAACCAACAGGTATTAATTTAGATGAAGAAATCGCACGTTTAAGGCAAAAAAGTCTTTCGCTGACCAAATCTATTTTTACTGATTTAGGTGCTTGGGAAATTGTGCAACTCGCTCGTCATCCCATGCGTCCATATACCCTTGACTATATTAAAGCGATTTTTACTGACTTTCAGGAGTTAGCGGGTGATAGGGCTTATGCCGATGATAAAGCGATTGTTGCGGGTTTAGCGCGTTTGGACAAAAAGGCAGTTATGGTGATTGGACAACAAAAAGGGCGTGATACAAAAGAAAAAATTCTTCGCAATTTTGGTATGCCATCACCAGAAGGTTATAGGAAAGCACTTCGTTTAATGAAAATGGCTGAACGTTTTCATCTACCCGTTATTATTTTTATTGATTCTGCGGGAGCTTATCCTGGTGTTGGTGCTGAAGAACGAGGGCAAGCAGAAGCTATCGCTCGTAATATTCTTGAAATGTCACGATTAAAAACACCTATTATTTGCACTATTACTGGTGAAGGATTCTCTGGCGGTGCGCTAGCCATTGGTGTTGGTGATAAAGTTAATATGTTGCAATACAGCACTTATGCAGCAATCTCACCAGAAGGCTGTGCTTCTATTTTATGGAAAAGTTCTGATAAAGCGCCAATAGCGGCAGAAACCATGGGAATGACTGCACCTAAATTACAATCATTAGGCATTATCGACGCTGTTATTCCTGAGCCATTAGGTGGAGCTCATCGTGATCATCAACAAGCTGCTGAATTTCTTAAGCAACAATTATTAACCGACTTAACCTTATTAAAAAGCTATTCAACCGAGGAACTTTTAGATAAACGTTATCAAAAACTCATGTCTCATGGCTACTGTTAATTATTAACGAGATAAAAGAAAATGAATGATACACTGCCTATATTAAGCAATAGAAAGACAGTAGGCAGTGAATTATTTATGCAAATCGATCTTAATTTATTACGTATTTTTTCTGCCGTAGCAGAGCAAGGACAATTTGCCGCGGCTGCTCGATTATTATCTATGCCTACCTCAAATATCAGTCGCGCAATTAAACAGCTTGAACAGCAACTCAATTGTAAACTTATTGATAGAACAACGCGAAAGATGCGTCTTACTGAACAAGGTAAATTACTCTATCAGCAAGGAAAGAAAACCTTAACTGAATTAGACAATGTTGTTAGCAATATTACCAGTGATGGGCCATTAACGGGCACTTTCCGTTTAACTATTCCAAGTGAATATGGTAGTGAACTACTGGCTGATATTTTGGCTGATTTTGCTGCACTTCATCCTAATTTACTTATTCAATGTGATACCCAATTAATGCCAAGAAATATCATCGATGATGATATGGATTTACTATTAACTTTTCATCGCGGAAATCTAGCAGATAGCAGTTACCATTCGCGATTAATTAAATCGTGGCGCAGTATTGTTGTTGCATCTAATGAGTTATTAGAAAAAACAGGCGTTCCAACTCATATTGAACAATTAAGTCAAATGCCTTGTATTTCTAGTTTAAGCGCACTAGAAGGGCAGCCTTGGATATTTATTGATGAACATAAAAAACCAATAAAAGTTACTATTAATAGCCATTATCGAGTAAATAGCGCCATATTGGCAAGAGCTGCGGTATTAAAAGGATTAGGGTTTGCTATTTTAGCTGAGCATTGTTGCTTTGATGCAATTAAAGCAGGGGATTTGCGAGCTATTGAATTTCCTCAACAGCCCGCCAGTATCAATTTAATCGCAATATATGCAAGTCGTAGTGCGCTTTCTCGTAATATTGGATCTTTTCTTGAGTTTCTCACTCAACGTTTATAAATATTAATCTGTGATTTGTTGGGTAAGTATTTTATGTTTTGCTTAACCGGAAAGAGCACAATAAATAAAGTCACAAAACATGAGATACCCGCGGTTGCAATTGCATAAGCAAACCCAGAATTAAATGCCTCTGGTAGTAAAGTGGTGAATCCTTTGTCTAAATTGCTCGTAGCATTTTCAGTTACCAGGCTGACAATATCGATATAGTTTACAGATATTCCCAATGTCTGACTTTGCATAACCATATAATGGATTGCTTGTTGCACCATTAATGTACCGAGTAAAGCAATCCCCATTGTCATTCCTGTTTGTCTTAATGCATTCATGGTTGCAGACGCCATACCAGAGCGAGATGGTGAAACACTTTTCATCACTAAAGCACCAATTGCAGGTGTTGACAAGCCCATTCCAGCACCTAATACAAATAGGTAACTTCCAGTTATTCCATAGTGGCTATTTGTTGCCAATGTTGCTAATAAGCAAGAAGAAATAGCAATAAACAAGAAACCACAGATCATGAGTTTTCTGACTGAAAAATATGCAGATAAACGTCCAAAAGACATAGAAAACAGTGCCATCGCAATAAATTCAGGTGCCATTCTCCAGCCAGTTTCTAATGCACTCCAGCCTTGTGCTTTTTGCAGAAAAAAGGCAATAAAAAAGACATTACTATAAGTGGCAAAGCCCAAAGTGAAAGAAGAAAGGTTATATTGAAAAAATGCACGATCTTTAAATAAAGTAAGTGGTAATAAAGGGCGTTTAACGCGTTTTTCTATCATTAAAAAAAGGACAAGGAATATAATGCCCACAATCAATGTCGATAAAGTTCGATAATGCGACCAACCAACCGATCCGGCTTCAATTAAACCATAAGTTATCAAGCCTAATCCTAACATACTGGTTAATTGACCAAAGGGATCGAGTGCAACATTTTCAGGATCGGCACTTTCACTTAATCCATACCAACCCAGTAATACAGTAATTATGCCTATAGGAATATTAATAAGGAATATACTTGCCCAACCATTAGTATGAACTAAAACACCACCTAAAATAGGACCAATGATGAGTGATAATGCACTAACAGAAGACCATATTCCTATGATGCGAACCCGTTCAATATCAATAGGAAAAGCATGAGTGATTAAAGACAGTGCACCCGGAATAAGTGCAGCAGCAGCAATACCTTGAATAATACGTCCAAGAATTAATATTTCATGTTGCTGTGCAATTGCACAAATTACTGAGCCTAATGTGAAGATAATCACACCCCATAACCACACTTTTTTTCGTCCAAAGCGGTCACTTAAAGGGCCTGATGACAAAATACAGGCCGATAAACAGAGCGCATAAGCATCGACAATCCACTGTAAGGTTGCCATATCAGCATGGATATCATTTTGAATAGTGGGTAATGCTACATTTACGATACTAATATCAAGTGTTGCCATAAAAGTACCTAAACAAATGGCACAGATAAGTGACAGTCGTTTCAAATAAGTCATAAGATTTATTGCCTTAATGATGAATAATAATGGCATAATAATACTCGACTGACCGTCGGTCAATTGGTATTGATAATGAGTTTCATTTATCATCATTGTGAGTCGTTTTAATATAGAGTACGCTTTACAAGCGCCTTTGAGGGAGATAAGTAATGTCATTAGAAGAACAAACAACAGATAAACCAAGAACAAAACCCGCCGAGGTTCGTTTAGAAGAGTTAATGAATGCGGCAGAAACGTTATTTCTTGATAAAGGTTTTGATGTCACAACCGTTAGCGATATCGTAAAAAAAGCAGGGGTAGCCAAAGGAACGTATTACCACTATTTTTCTGCCAAAACAGACGTTCTTGATGCACTCAGAACACGTTATATGGATTGGTATTTAAATAAAATAGATAACGCAATGGACGCCTGCTCACAACAAGATCATCGTGAAAAATTAAAACAATGGTGTGAAATTAGCGTTATTGCTTATGTTGAGAAAAAAGCATTACACGATATGCTTTTTCATCAAGTATTTCATCAAAGCAGTAATATTCATGAAAATAGGGCATTACAGCAAATTAAAACACTGTTAATTTCAGGTTCAGAAAATAAAACTTGGCACGTAACACAACCGGAATTAACCAGTACATTAATTTATCATGGTATGCATGCAGCTGTTGATAATTTAGACCATAGCAAAGAATATACCGCAAAAACATTAGGTAATATGTTATATCAGCAATTTACTCAATTGCTAAAATAAATGAAATCTTATCGTGACAGTGTCACGACATAAGGTTTTGATAAGAGAAAAGGGTAAAATTACCCTTTTTATTTATTCTGTCGAATTACGTAGACTGTTTAATAAAGTATCTAATGTTGATTTAGCCTGCTCTAGTTGAGTTTTACCATCAAGACTATTCGCTATCCATAAAGCAGTCGCTTCTAAACTACCATAAATAAATAGAGCCAACATTTTTGAGTCGGTTTTGATAAGTATTTTATTTTCGATAAGTTTATCAATCATATTGCTCATTGATATTACACAATGAGTGGGGAGTTCCATCAATTTATCACTTAATACGGCACGTGAATCTCGCATAATAATACGTTGAATTTCAGGCTCTAAAGCCATTTCTAAATAGGTATGACAACGCATTGAGAATGCCAACCAAGGATCATCAATAATATCGGAAATAGCCTGCAAACGCGCATCCATCTCTGCATCTATTTGTGCAACAACAGCAGATAACAATCCTTTTTTATCACCAAAATGGTGATATAACGCCCCCCGAGTTAATCCTGCTTGCGCCGTTAAGTCATCCATTGATGCTTCTGCATAACCTTGTTCACAAAAGACTTTTCTCGCTGTTTGTAGCAATAATAGTCGTGTTTCTTCCATTTCGGCACGCGTACGTCTAGCCATTTCATCTCCTTTTTCAAATATACATACGTATTGTTTGTATATTTACATTCAGTTCGTATGTATATATGATTTATACATACGCAATGTATGTATTATCTTTAACCCTCGTCAAAATGGCAAGGGTAAACATAAGGAAAACGATGATAAGCACTTATCGAACACTGTTTAGCTATAAAGGCACTCTATCTTTCACCTTAGCGGGAATGGTTGCAAGATTACCATTACCAATGATGGGGATTGGTATCATAATGATGATTTCACAACTTACAGGGAGTTATGCATTAGCGGGAACAATCTCTGCTAGTTTTGTATTTACTTATGCAATTCTATCACCCCAAATATCACGTTTAGTTGATAATTATGGGCAATATAGAATTTTACCTTTATTCACATCAATTAGTGTGATTGGGATCGGGGGGATGCTATTAGCCACATGGTTACAGTGGCATATTAGTTTATTATTTATTTTTGCAGTACTGATTGGTTTTATGCCGTGTATTTCTGCCATGATCAGAGCGAGATGGACTGCAATTTATAAAGAAGATAGTCGTTTACAAACAGCTTATTCATTAGAAAGTGTGTTTGATGAAGTGACATTTATTATTGGTCCACCCATTTCAGTCACATTAAGTGTCGCTTTTTTCCCTCAAGCAGGGTTATTACTAGCCGCTTTTTTTCTTATTATTGGTGTGTTATTACTCGTTTTACAACGTGATACAGAGCCGGCAATAATATCAATATCGTCTGAATCAACATCTCATAAAACACACTCTGTGATCCGTTTTTCTCTTGTCAAAATCTTAACTGTTATTATGATTTTTATGGGCGTTATTGTAGGTACTATTGATATTTTTAGTGTGGCTTTTGCCAATGCCCAAAAAATACCCGCAGGAGCCAGTTTTGTATTAGCAGCCTATGCGGTTGGCTCTTGTTTTGCAGGCTTATTTTTTGGCACGTTAAAATTATCAACACCTTTACACCATTTATTATGCTTAGGTGGCATCGCAACTTTCCTTACTATTTTGCCTCTTATTTTCGTCGGCTCTATTTATAGCTTAAGTTTTGTCGTATTAATTTCGGGGATCTTCTTTGCTCCTATGATAATCGTGACTATGTCACTTATTGAGAAAAATGTACCAGAAAATCAGCTAACTGAAGGAATGACATGGTTACTTGCAGGGTTAAATGTAGGTACAGCAATTGGTGCAACATTAACAGGACAACGGATTGATTATTCCGGTGTTCAATCTGGTATATGGGTTGCAATTGGAGCAAGTGCTTTAGTGATGTTAATTGCATTTTTAGGTTTTCAACGTATTAATCATAAAAACAGTAAAAGTTATGTGTGATTAATAACGCACAAAGCCTAAGATATCAGCAAAAATTAATGACAATATCTTAGGCTTTTTAAATCAACGGCTACGATTTAACAACATTAAACAAAGGAAATAGCTACCACCTAAAATCGCCACCAACGTTCCTGCTGCAATTTGAGTGGGATAAATAAATATTTGCCCAAGCCAATCAGCCCACCCCATTGAGGTAAATTAATTTATGCAAAAATATCTATAAATGATAATTTTTGGGGTTAATTAATTGTTTATATCAATTCAAGTCCGCCTTCCTCCGACAGAAGTGCTGCTATGCTACGCATGATGGGTTAAACATAAAGTTCGCATTCCTGCTACCTGCTGTAAATACTAAGCTCGAGCGCGCATTAAAGTGCGTTGGCCACAATGGCGTTAAAATCACCATCCATTAATCCTGCAGGATAATCATTATGTTCGGGTGCACCGTTATAGTGTTTTATTGAAAAAATAGTAGGGCAAAATTATTGTGATCTTTTTGATAACAATAAAAAAAGCTTGATAAAGAGTATCAAGCCTCATTTATTTATTGCTCTAATTTATTATGAAATTAAAGTGTAATGCCTTTTTTCGCAAGGAACTCATCATAAGTACCTTGGAAATTAGTTACTTTTTCAGGTGTAATTTCAATAATACGATTTGCCAATGAGCTCACGAATTCACGGTCATGAGAAACAAAAATCAGAGTACCTTGATAAAGCTCTAATGCCATATTCAGTGATTCGATAGATTCCATATCCAAGTGGTTGGTTGGTTCATCCATAATCAGAATGTTTGGTTTTTGCATCATCAGCTTACCAAATAACATTCTGCCTTTTTCACCACCAGATAACACTTGAACTGATTTTTTCAAGTCATCTTGAGAGAACAGTAAACGACCTAACACGCTGCGTACAGATTGCTCGTCATCTTCTGGTTTCATCCATAAGCTCATCCAATCAAACACTGTCATATCTACTTCAAAATCAGTAGCGTGATCTTGTGCATAATAACCAATATTTGAGTTTTCAGACCATTTTAAACGGCCTGTATCTGGTGTTAATTCACCGACTAATGTTTTGATCATCGTCGATTTACCTACACCGTTATTACCTAAAATAGCCACTTTTTCACCCACTTCAAGCATCATATTGACGTTTTTAAACAGTGGGGCATTATCATCATAACTTTTAGAGATATTTTCTACTTCAAGCGCATTACGGAATAATTTTTTCTCTTGTTCAAAGCGAATGAATGGGTTTTGACGACTAGATGCTTTAACTTCAGCTAATTGAATTTTCTCAATTTGTTTTGCACGAGAGGTCGCTTGGCGTGATTTAGAGGCATTAGCACTAAAGCGACTTACGAAAGATTGTAATTCACTAATTTGTGCTTTTTTCTTCGCATTGTCCGCTAATAAGCGTTCACGCGCTTGGGTTGCAGCAAACATATATTCATCATAGTTACCTGGATGAACAGCAAGTGCACCATAGTCTAAGTCAGCCATGTGCGTACATACCATATTTAGAAAATGACGGTCATGGGAAATAATGATCATGGTACTGTTACGTTCATTTAGCGTTTGCTCAAGCCAACGAATGGTATCAATATCCAAGTTATTCGTCGGTTCGTCGAGTAACAAAATATCAGGATCAGCAAACAAGGCTTGTGCAAGTAACACCCGCAATTTCCAACCTGGAGCCACTTCACTCATAGGACCATTATGTTGTTCTAATGGAATACCTACGTTTAGCAATAATTCGCCAGCACGAGATTCAACGGTATAACCATCCATTTCACCAAATTTGACTTCAAGATCGGCAACACGTAAACCGTCTTCTTCACTCATTTCAGGTAAGCTATAGATGCGTTCACGCTCTTGCTTAACTTCCCAAAGTTCAGTGTGACCCATAATTACCGTATCAAGCACAGTAAATTCTTCATAAGCAAACTGGTCTTGTTTTAGTTTACCAAGACGTTCATTAGGATCGAGGAATACGTTGCCACTAGTTGGCACTAAATCACCACCTAAAATTTTCATAAAGGTTGATTTACCGCTACCATTGGCACCGATTAAACCATAGCGATTTCCGCCACCGAATTTGACAGAAATGTTTTCAAACAGTGGCTTTGAGCCAAACTGCATAGTGATATTATTGCTGATTAACAAGACGAATACTCATTATTAGTGAATGACAAAAGGTAATGGGGCGGCATTATGCCACAAGTTCCCCCTATTAAGACAGTAAAGCGACGAATGTCTATTAAGAAATTATTGCCATAAGAGAAAAATTCATCTTTAAGTGAAATATTAGAAAAACGAGAAAGATTAAAGTTTCAATCAATTAGTCACAATTAATATGTTATTTTAAGTGCCATAAATACAGACTATTTTAATACTAAATAACAAAGAGAGTGTTGTTATGCCTATATGGGTTGATGCTGATGCATGTCCAAAAGTAATCAAAGAAGTGTTATATCGAGCAGCCGACAGAGAAAAAGTGATTATTACTTTTGTTGCTAATCAACGATTAACCGTACCCGCATCGCCTTTCTTACGTACATTACAAGTTTCTGCGGGGTTTGATGTAGCTGATAATGAAATTGTCCGCCGTACTAATAAAGATGATTTGGTTATTACCGCTGATATTCCATTAGCAGCCGAAGTCATAGAAAAGGGCGCAGTAGCTCTGAATCCTAGAGGTGAACGTTATACTGAAGCAACTATTCGAGAACGTTTAAATATACGTGATTTTATGGATACAATGAGAGCAAGTGGTATCCAAACTGGCGGGCCTGCAAGTTTAAGTCAACGTGATCGCCAACTTTTTGCGAATGAATTGGATAAATGGCTTTTGCAACAAAAGAAACACGCTTAATTACTCAGAACTAAACGCGTTAAATAAACGACAAACGGGCATAGTCATTATTGCCCGTTCTTCCTTAAGATAAACTTTATCTTAATTCTTTTTTAGAATGAGCTCAGACATAACGCTTTGTACCTAAAATACTCGGTTTCTTCCCTTTAAAAATATGAGGGCCATCCATCGTTAATTTAAGCTCATCACCAATACGAGTTAACCAAGGAGTGGCTTCACTGCCTGCTCTTGATGTCACCCCTGAAGGTTTTAACGTAATACTGTCTTGATCGATTTCAATAATACCAATGACATAGGTGTAAATCATATTATTGAAAAAGCCTTTTTTGTATTCACAAGAGCACTCAACGATTTGATTACCATACTCCATGCGCATTGTTGGTTTTAATGAAGCAACAGAAACACAACCATTACTAATAGCAGAGTAAACACTACAAACTAATGCCACTTTTCCGCCCATTAATTGAGAAATAGCAGGGTTTATTTCAACTGTTTCACAGCCGGGCTGATCTTGACTAACACTGACCACATCACCAGTATGGAAAACAAAAGGATCTGAATGAAAAGCACCACTTTTATCTGGAGCTTGAATAATAGACATTTGACCATTAGGGCGCAAAATACCCACACGAAGATCTAAATCATCGTTATCCTTACCATCACCATTATCTATCCACGTTGCACTGACTAAAATGCGCTTAGGTGCATCACTCCCTTTTAGTAAAGAAACACGGTGGCTACTATCTGGTTTTGTCAGTTTCACCACACTTTTTTGTATATTAACAGGTGGTGTTGACACAGGTGCAATAACGGGGGCAGGCTCTTCAACTTCAACACCATAAAGGTTACATAAACCAGCAAGCCCAGAAGCAAAACCTTGCCAAACAGAACGAACTTTATTTTGATCATTTCTAACATAAAGCTCTAAAACGATAATACCTGTCTCTTGTGAAAACTGGCTTGGGGCTAACTCAATAACTTCATTATTTAGCAACACGTGTGCTTTTAACTGCTGAACAACAGCAAAACCGCCAGCACTGCCATCTTGCGTTAATGTGATGGCTATTTTAGTAATATTTGAAGGTAAACGAGAAAAATCAAAATCAATACTATGAATAACTGTTGAGCCTTGGGTTATCGGTGAAATAAATGAAGCAGCACCAGAGGCATGATGAGGCGCATTGAAGAAAACCATATCCTCGTCATTAACGACTTTTCCTGATCCTGTTACTAAAAATGCAGTCAGATTAATATCAAGATTATCGCCTACAGCATGAGAAACTTTAACTTGTCCTTTATTTTCGTTAAGTGATGTATTTTCACCAGGTTGCAACGTTTTACTCATAATACCGCTCCTTGATTGTTAAGACTAACTGCAAAAAATTTAAGCCACAATGTAATGATAATCTTAATTAATTATTTATTCGGTGATCACATTCACTTTCAATTGATATCAAAAGCCAATGAATTTATTTATAATCTTAAGGAAATTTTCCCATCAAGACGAGAGGTAATGATGTCATTTTCTAAATCTATGCTTGCTTTGGCTGTAATGGCGATCTCATTTTCTAGTTACGCGACAAAACAAGCTGATTTGATGATAGTTGACGGCACAGTTCTGACTATGGATCAGCAAAATAAAATCATTGAACAGGGTACTGTTGTCGTAAAAGAAAATAAAATTATTGCCGTTGGTGGCCCTGAGCTTTCCAAAGAATATCAAGCTAATAAAGTATTAGATGTAGATGGTGATATTGTAATGCCAGGTTTAATTAACACCCATACTCACGGATCAATGACTGTATTTCGTTCATTAGCCGATGATGTGCCAGATCGACTTCATCGTTATATTTTCCCACTTGAAAGCAAAATGGTTTCTCGTGAAATGGTCAGAGTGGGTGCTGATCTAGCAAATATCGAAATGGTAAAAGGTGGCGTAACAACTTACGTTGATATGTATTATTTTGAAGATGAAGTCGCCAAAACGGTTGATAAAATGGGGAATCGAGCGGTATTAGGCGAATCTGTGATTAATTTCCCTGTTGCCGATGCAAAAACACCTGAAGAGGGTATCCAATATGCAGTAAACTTTATTAAAGAATATAAAGATCACCCTCGTATTACCCCTGCATTTGCTCCACATGCTCCTTATACAAACACTACAGAAAACCTTCAGAAAATTGCTAAATTATCAATAGAACTTGATGTTCCTGTTATGATCCACTTAGCTGAAACTGATCGTGAAAAAGAAGAAATCGCCAAACGTACAGGAGGTAAAAGCCCTGTTCAATATATGGCAGATATCGGAGCGTTAAATAATAAAGTTATCGCGGCTCATGCAATTATGGTGGATGATAAAGATATTGATTTACTGAAAAAATATGATGTTGGTGTCGCTCATAATATCAGTGCAAATACTAAATCAGCGAAAGGTGTAGCGCCTGTCGTCGCGATGCTAGAAAAAGGTGTCCGTGTCGGTTTAGGGACTGATGGCCCAATGTCGAGTAATACGCTAACAACCATGAACGAACTCAATCTTGTAGGTAAGATCCATAAATTAGAGAATAAAGATCGTGCTGCTATGCCACCATTAACTGTTGTAGAATTGGCGACAATGGGTTCGGCGAAAGTCTTGCATATGGAAGATAAATTGGGCTCATTAGAATCAGGCAAACTTGCAGATATTATCGTTGTTGATACTAAATCACCTAATATGGTGCCTATGTATAGCCCTTATGCGGCATTAGTGTATGGTGCAAATGGCAGTAATGTTCGCCACACCATTGTAGATGGAAAAATCTTAATGGAAGATCGCCAACTATTAACAGTTGATGAGAAAGCGATTATTAAAGAGGCACAAGATTTCTCTGATAAAGTACGTAAAACTGTTATCGACAGCGGTGAAGTTGTTAAATAAAAATTGATAACAAACATCTTGATCCTAGGCAGTTTGCTTTTAAACTGCCTTTTTATTATGGCAAAAATGAATTTGTTACTTAGCTGAGCTTTTCGTGTATTTTAATAGAAAGCTGATCTTGGGCTCTCATTTTTTCGACTAAACCAAATTAATGCAGGTGTTCCACTAGCCACGGCTGTCACCCACTTCAATAAAAACGATTTTTATTTGATAAGAATAGCCATGTATTTTTAAGTGAAAAAAATAAAAATGATTAGAGATGCAATACTATCTCAATATACTTATGCAATAGTGCATTCTTATTTAGCATCCTGACAACACTGTTCATCAACTATGGATAGAATAAAAATGATGATTAAACCTAATAAACTCACTCTGTCACTTTTTATATTATCAATTATTAGTACATCTAACGCTTTGGCTAATGAACCTAACTCAGCAGAGCTAACTAAAGCGCTTTATCAAGATGTAAAACTTAATCAAGCCACTATTTTCTTACGAGGCGCAGAGCTTGAAAATAGTACAACGCTCAATTTGCCTGCAGGGCAAAGTGAAGTTGTTTTATCCAATGTTGCAAATAATATTGATCCTAAGAGCTTATCAATTAGCCTTGATAATGACGATGTAGTTATTAACACAATTAACGTTAAAAAAATTCCTATTGCCCCTAGTTATCCTTCTGCAATTACCGTATTGATGGAAAAGCAGAGAGATCTTAACAAGAGAATTGAAGAGCTCAACATCAATATTAATGTGGGCGATGAACAAATTGCCTTACTAAAAGATCAATCTTTTTTTGGTTATGGCGAAACTCAGTCATTAGAACAATCATCACAAAAATTTGATTTTATTAGCAAAAAAATGACATCTATTTTAAATCAGCAAAAAATGGCACGTGAAGAAATTGCTGAACTGACAGAAAAACTTGAAGAATTAAGCCGACAATTAGAAATTGATATGCCTATTATTGCCAAAGAGAAAACACAAATTGTTCTATCTTTAGGTACATCAAAAAATCTAACCAGTAAAATGCGTATTTCTTATATAACACCAGATGCAGGGTGGTCGCCCGCTTATGATATTCGAAGCCAAGGAATGGGTAAGCCGATATTACTCACCTACAAAGCAGATGTTATTCAAAATACAGGTCTAAATTGGGATAAAGTAAAATTGGTTTTAACATCAACTAATCCATCACTTAATATTACTGCACCAACTTTATCACCTTGGTATCTCGCTCTTTATAATGATAATACGAAATTTAGAAGCAAAAGTATGAGCATGGAGATGGCAGCTCCAGTAGTCCCATCCCCAGCATTAATGGGAGAGGAAAGCTATGAAAAACAATTAAATAAAGGCGTAACAAGATATGTAACAACAAATAACAATGGTATTAATTTAAGTCATACCATCGCGTTACCTTACACCTTAAAAAATAGCACAAAGTCTAATACATTAGTGATTAATCAAAAAGAAGTTACTGCAGATTATCGCTATTTAACCACACCAAAATTAGTTGAAGAAGTCTATTTACAAGCTGAAGTAAAAGATTGGGAAAATTTAAACTTACTCAATGGTCGTGCGAATATCTACTATATGAATAGCTTTGTAGGTAATACTTATATTAATACTAATGAATTAACAGAATTACTTAATATTCCGCTTGGAATAGATAAAAACATTCAAATTAGTCGCATTAATAATGAAAAAATAAGAAAAGAACCAATCTTTATTGGCACCACAATAGAACAAAAAGAAAGCTATACCATTAAAGTAAGGAATACTTATGACACACCGGTTAAAGTGACAATTTATGATCAATTACCACTTAGCCAGGAAAATAATATTAACGTGGCGAACGCTGATTATAAAGACGGCGTACTTGATAAAGATACAGGTGAAATAGAGTGGAGTATCACGTTAGGGGCAAAACAAGAAAAATCCTTACCATTAAATTATACGCTTTCTTACCCTAAAAATAGACAAGTTATGGGGCTATAATTACATTTTTCAGGTCGGTAAAAATAGAAGAGGGTGCAATTGCACCTTTTTCTATTTTAAGGAGGTCAATTTTATATTTTTTATCATATTATCTATTTTTTTACCTACTAATTAAGCAAAATTTTTTCCGATCCAATTGCAAGTAAATCAACATCATAATTTCACGATTAAAGTGCATTTTATAAATTTATCAGAACATAGTGATATCAGATAGAACTTAACTCATCTGCTGATATACTCATGCTTATTTTGTTATTCACTTTGTTATGTAGAGATATTTCTATGCCGTGGACTTTTTCACATCCTTCCATTGTTTTCCCGATAAAACAGTCCCGAATAGGTAAATACCTTAATTTACCTGCATTAATTGTAGGAAGCACTTCACCTGATTTACTCTATTCTTTTGGTTTATATCAATCAGCAACAACAGCACATGGTTTATTGGGCTGGTTTTATACTGCATTTCCTTTTTGTATCTTCGTTTTTATCTTAAATTACTTATTCAGAAATCCATTAAAATGTGTATCACCCATACCTTTATATGATCCCCTAAAATTCAATCTTCGGACATTGAGCCTATTTGTTTTATCTCTGTATATTGGCGCAATAACACATATTATATGGGATTCATTTACCCATGAAACAGGAACTGCCGTTAGATTTTTTTCTGTATTACAGGCACAATTATTGCAAGGAATGACAGATAGCCAAGAGATTGCTATTTATAAATTATTACAACATTTAGGCTCGGCATTAGGGCTACTTTATTTGTGTTGGAAATACATTCAATATCAGCGTAAACAAGACCATCTAATACAAAAAGAAAACCGTATTAAATTATATCGCTTAGTTGGAATAGGCTTCCTGTCTGGGTTATGTGCTTTACCTTTAGCTTTGCAATTCTCAAATAGAGGGCAGGGAATTAACATTAACCGGTTTATTTTCTTAGAACTATCTTTAGCTGTACCTTTTTTCTTTAGCTTAATGATAATTTTAGGGATATGGTTATATCGAACTAAAACTTAACCAAGTAAACTAAAAAGCCCCGTAATATAAATTTACAGAGCTTTTCTTCGGTATATGCATTTAATACAAGAAATCTTAGCTATCTACTAATTTTTAAACCACTGCATGACTTCTTCGTAACTTCCTTGGTAAATAATTTTATCTTCCTTTTTGCTTAATTGATAACGATACATAGGATCGTAATACTCTTTAAGTAAAGGGATTAACCAAGAAAAATGTGCCTCTGTGTCGGACACTTTTTTCTGTATTTCTAAGGCATTATCTAGCAACTTGGTCAATTCCATTGCTCTTTGAGATCCCAATCGGCGACGGATAGCAAATAAACCATGGTGCAAATAATCACTGTATGCTTGCCAACCTTTTTCTTCGCCATACGCTTCCAGATAATCATGTGTCATGCGATCAAAGTATTCTGCCTTCAAACGTTCTATGCGTCGTTCGAAGGGATCATCAACAACAACTATTGAAGCCTCAAGCATTTTTACTCGTAAACATTCAGGTAATCCATTAGCACCAATAGCGCGACCTTCATCCTCAAGTACCCATCGTGTATATTTTGGTGCTTTCTGTAACATTTCAACACCAAGGTGGTTTTCAAATGTAGCTTGAGGAAATTGATCTTCTACTATGCGGCCAAAAGATGAGCCTCGATGGTGCGCAATACCCTCAAGATCAATACCTTCAGGAAGCGAATGCACTAAAGTCGTTTTTCCATTACCTGTACATCCACCAATTAAGATAATAGGCCGTTGAACTAATTCATTTGTCATTTCAATGATAGTCTGTCTTATTACCTTATATCCACCTTCAATTAATGGATAATCTATACCTATTTCTTTAAGCCATTGCTGAACGATATGAGAACGCATTCCTCCTCGAGCACAGCAAATATAACCATTGGGAAATTGCTCACAAGCTTCACGCCACGCTGCAATGCGCTTATCACGAATTTCACCACTAACCAATTGATGACCTAAATCGACCGCTTTTTGTGAGCCTTGTTGTTTATAACAAGTCCCCACAGCAGCACGCTCTTGATCATTCATTAAAGGCAAATTGATCGCATTAGGGATAGAGCCTTGATTAAATTCAATAGGCGCACGCACATCAATAATAGGTGTGTTATTAGCAAGAATATGTCGAATATTTTGAGCAGAAAACGCTGATTCCATAATAAAAATTGTAATATCTAGTCAGGCTGAAAGATTAGCTACTATACTCTTAAAATCATATAACGCCCATGATTACAGTCATATTGAAAACGACACTCCACTTTCAATAAGAAAAATTTAAGATAATGTATGGATTGATGAATGAAAAACATCTAACATCTATTCGATATGATGTTTTTGATTAAGTCATTAAACAACTGTAAGTAAAAACACTATAGTGTTTAAACGAATAATAAAATTTATCTAAAAATGACAGGTACATTACCTTGGACATAATAAGAAAATATTATCATATTATTAGCTTGAGTATAATTGCATTGCTATTGTCTGGTTGTTCTCAAGGTCATTCTCCTTTTATTACTATGTTAGGCGCCTATTTTCCATATTGGATGCTATGTACCTTTATCGGCTTATTAGGAGCCTTGATAGTACGTGTATTACTTATCTATTGGGGTATTGATGATAAATTACCGCTCCCTTTAATTTTTTATTTTGCGATATTGTTATCAATTTCTTTAACTATCTCTCTATTTTATTTTTCTTATTAAATTATGGATAAAAAAATCAAAAAAAAGCTGGCGCTCATAATCACTGTGATTGTTTTTACGATTACATTCATCTTATTGTGGAAGAATATTCAGTTATCAGCGCTAAATCCACTCAGCGAAGATGCAATAATTGATGCTAACAAAATTAATATATCATCAACTGTACCTGGACGAATTAGCGCTATTTATGTTAAAGAAAATAGTAAAGTCAATAAAGGGGACTTATTGTTTACTATCGATCCCACCATGTATGCATTAAGAGTTCAGCAAGCGAAAGAACAACTCATGATTGCTGAAGCAACATTAAGTAATAAACAGCGCATTATTATTGCAGAAACATCAAATTCAGAAGTTGCAGAAGCGCAAATAAAACGAGCTCAAGTCAATTTGTTATTAGCAACTCAATCTCTTAATAGATTAGAGCCGTTATTGGCAAAGGGATTTGTGACGGCACAACAAGTTGATGATGCAAGAACATTAAAACACGATGCAGAAGTCACATTAAAACAGGCACAGAAACAAAATGTCGCCTCAGAAGCCTTAATTAATAACACTGATTCAGAAATAGCATTAGTGAAATCGTTAAAAACCTCTCTGGCAATGGCTGAATGGGAATTAAGTAATACAGAAGTAAAAGCACCAAGTAATGGCTATGTTGCTGGATTAGTATTGTCTCCTGGTGAATTTATTCTTTCTGGGCAATCTGTCTTTACCTTAATTAACTCAGACAGTTGGTATGCTTCAGCTTATTTTAAAGAGACAGATTTAAATAATATAAAAATAGGTGACTGCGTGGTTGTCTATTCAATGATTGATAGTAAACATCCTATTAAAGGCAAAGTAGAGGGAGTTAGCTGGGGGATCATGTCAACTGATCTTATTAATATTCCAAGGGACTTACCTTATGTGCCTAAATCACTGAATTGGGTTAGAGTTCAACAACGATTTCCTGTTAAAGTTACTATCACCAATCCACCAGAATATCTTATGCGGGTTGGCGCTACAGCAACTGTTAATATAATAGCCAATGACGATGATTGTTAAACCCTCACTAATAGTGAAACAAGTCAAAAAAGACTTGTTACCCTTTGACTTTCGTTTAGCGACGACTTGGCGCATAGCATTGCTTTGCGCCTTAATGGCTGCTATTGCGATGGTATATGAAATTCCCGAATCTGCTATAAGTTGCTATTTGATTATTTATTTAATCAAAGCTGATGCAGTACAAAATATATTATTATCTATTGGTGTTATTATTTTATGTTCCATTGTAGTGTGTGTTATTTTTTTACTTTTTAATCTCACGATACAAAACATTATTTTACGATTCTTTTTTATGGCTTTGTTTTCAGCCATTTTTATGTATTTAGCCTCTGCAAGTAGCCTTGGTGATATTGGTAATTTAGTTGCTTTAGTTATCGCCTTTTTAATGACTTTAATTGATGATATTCCTGTTGGAGATGTGGCAACAAGAGCACTGCTTTATGCGTTACTTATGGCAGTTTCTCCAATGTTATTGGTCATTTTATTTAATTACTTTTTTGGAATTAGTCCTAGAAAATTGCTATTAAACAAAATCGCCACACGCTTTTCTACTGCAAGTGATTTCTTTTTAGGAAGAAAGGAAAGTCAACTCGATATCAGTGAATTATTAAGTACACAAACAGAGTGTAAACGCTATTTAATGTTTATTAAGATATTTTATTTACGAGGAAGAGAAGATATTCACTGGTTGGAGAATATGGTTGACAACTCTTATCAAATATTGATTATGTCATTAACTTTTGATAAAAAAACGCCAGCTTCTATACGTTTTCTTCTTTCTAAAAAATGTTTATATCTTTTAGACTGTTTCAAGCATCATCAAATAGAAAAAATAAAAGATAAAATACAAACTAAAAATAAAATAAGTAAACTACACTTATTAAATACTTTTAATAAAGTTCTATTTACTGAAAGAGAATCTAAACCTGTACAGAAAAAAACACCTTTCTTTTTTAGTGATGCGTTTACAAATCCTAACCATAAGTACTTTGCCATTAAAACCACGATAGCCGCCATTCTATGTTATATTTTTTATGATTATTTTAAATGGCAGGGTATTCATACTGCAATGATCACTTGTTATGTTGTGGCATTAACATCTGTTGGCGAAACGGTCCATAAATTAACATTACGGATCACGGGTTGTCTAATTGGAGCGCTAATTGGCATAATTTCACTGCTCTATATTATTCCTAATTTATCTGATATTTTTGAATTGATGGTATTGATCTTTTTCTGCCTATTGCCCGCAGCTTGGGTTGCTGTAGGTAATGAGCGTATCTCTTATGCTGGTGTACAAGTCGGGTTAGCATTTTTATTGACAACATTACATGGATTTAAACCTAGCTTTGATATGAATGTAGTGTCTGATCGTATTCTAGGAATTTTGTTAGGTAATATTGTCATGTACATCATTTTTACAAAAGTGTGGCCAACGAGCATTATTAATACAATATATAAACAGATTAGTTCTATTCTAGATAATTATACTGAATTAAGATATTCAACAAATAAAAATGACATGTTGGATTTAGTTTCATCCGTGAATGAAGCTATTACACAATCAAAAGACAACATAGACTTACTTATCTTCGAAAAAGAAGATAGAGAAAGAAATAAGAATATAATGTTTTTTTTCAAGGAATCATTAAATAAAATTTCTTATATTAGCTATCACAATTATGCTCATAAATTTATTTTTGAAGATAAGCTCTCTTATTCAGAGATCAATAAAGAGCCAAAAGATGTATTTAAAATAAATATTCTTAATAATGAAATAAAAACATTACCAACAAATGAAAGAGAGCTTGTATTTAAACATTTAATAAGAGAAAAATCATAATGGTAAATTTAATCATTAATAATAAGAAAAACATTCTGCCATCTCTGTTAAGCCTATTACTTGTTGGTTGTATTGACACAAGCAGTTCATTTAAACAATATTCTCAACAACCTATTAATTATGATAATACCAAATATATTGCCTCACCCTCTGAGCAATATTTATCGTCAACTCAAGTGAAAACGATTAAATCTAGTTATTCGTTAGCCGATCTTATCGATTTAGGACAACAAAATAATCCAGATACACGTATTGCATGGGAGTTAGCAAAAAAATCAGCGACTGATATTGGTATGGTAGAGAGTACATATTTGCCAATTATCACAGCAACAGCACTCGCAGGGTATCAACACGGGAAAATTGATTTACCTAAAAATCCTATTGTTGATGATATAAAAACATCTAGTAGCGCTTTTATTCCAGCACTCACATTTAGATGGCTTATTTTTGATTTTGGTAAAAGAGGGGCATTAGTTGATGCTGCCAAGCATGCTTCTTTAGCGACAAACCTTAATTTTAATCTGATGCATCAGAAAATTATTCATGATGTCTCTGTTGCATATTTTAGCTATGGTGCGGCACGAAAAAAGGTGAATATCACCCAAAAAGCCCTTCAGAGAAGTAAAGACATTTTATATGCTGTTGAACAAAAACGAATCAAGGGATTAGCAACAGTATTAGATGTAGCATTGGCTAAACAACAAGTGGCACAAGTTGAATTACAAAATGTGTTAGCCAAAGGTCATGAAAAAGATCAATATCAAATCTTATTGTCAGCTATTGGCGTTTCACCTTTTGAAAAAATAACCATTAATTATGCCGATGATAATTTTCTTCCGGATGATATTTCACCATTAACTCATGATGTGATAAAAAAAGCACTTGCACAACGTCCGGATGTTTTAGCGCAATATGAATTACAACAAGCCGCAATCAAGGCTGCTAATTCCGTCGAATCTGACTATTTTCCTAAAGTATATCTTGCTGGTGCACTTGCTGGAGGAACAGGTAGCTTTGATGTTCAGGGGCTTCCTGATATTAGCCAAAGAACATCATCTTCTAATATTCTGATTGGGGTAAGTATTCCATTATATGAAGGAGGAATGCGTCAATCAAGAATGGTAAATGCACAGTCAGAAATTAGGCTAGCACAAGAAAATTTACGCAAAAGCCAAGATATGGCGATAAAAGAGATTTCAATTAGTGAAAATGCTCTGAAATCAGCGCTTGAGGCAAATAAAGCATCTAAAAACTTAGTAGAAACAACACAGTTAACCTATACCGCTAGTGTGGAATTTTATCATAATGGGTTAGGAACAGTAACCGATATTAATACCGCAGAGATTGCATTATTAAATGCACAAATGTCTCAGATTGATGCCTATACAGGCTCACAAATTGCGGCTGTTGATTTAGCATTTGCATTAGGCGAAATAGATAAAGCATTGCCTAATTCTGCATTACATTAAACTATTTGTTTTATATATTGATATTTTAGTAGAGGTGGCGTTAATAATAAGCCGCCAGCCTCTAATGCAACGATGAAAGATTATTTATTCAAGTTAATCTGTTCAAAAACAGGTTTATTCATATCTTTAAACTGTGAAAGAGAATATTCGGTATAGTTCATATCGTTATAGCCTCTTATTTTCATTACACCATTCGTTAAATCAGATAACGTTGTCCAAACAGTGTATTCCGTTTGAAGTTGATTACTGGTGCTTTGACTTTCTCCCATGATATCAGCCGTGATATTTTTTGTTCTATCAAAGCGATTCATAATGTGCGCTAGGGTATTCATCGCTTCAGGTGTCGATTCGGCTGTTGGTGCGTAGGTTGAAAAATAAACCGCGCGAATAAAACGGCCAACAGACGTATCTGATGAAGGTAATTGAGATGTTGCAATGCCGCTATCAGGCTGTACAACATTGATATTTGCTAATTTTCCTGAAGATTTATCGATATTAGTTAATTGACTATAGTTGTTAAGGTTTGTTAAATGCCAAGGAAAATCTGGACCATTTGTCATTACACGGGTTGGATTTTGATAAACGTGTAATTTACCGTTTGTGGCTTCAACGACAATACTGCCACCTTTTTTATCATAGAAAGCATAGTGAAAAGGCGATTTTAGATTACCAAAGTTTTTTAACACGGGAGCCCAAAAATAACCTGACTCAACCGCTTTTTGTACTTCTTCAACCGTTGAGAAATTAGCTAATGCCCATTCACCTAACGAAGTAACGGGAATGGCTTTATCATAATCATTTTTATCAAGTGGTGATAATTCAGCTTCTGTTATCATGTTCGCGCTAAATGATAACCCCGCACTATTTAAACCTTGTAATAAGTTATGATCATCACCATCAAAAAAAATATCTGTTGTAACAGCTAATATGTCATATTTATTGCTATAGCTTAGGCCATTTTCACCATTAGGCGTTTTTTTTGTAAATTGGGTATTTTTAGGGTAATAAGTGATCCATGAAGGTAAATCAGCCGTTAGTTCAAGAGTTCTACCTTGATAAACGTTATTATTTTTATCAAGTATAGCCAAACTAGAACAGGCTTCACTAGCCATAGAAATAGAGAGTAATGAGGATAATAGAGCAACCAATATTTTATTGCGTTTCATTATGAATTCCTAAATTAAAAAAACTCCTTTAAATTTAGTTCAAATAAAAAAGACAACAACTATTTGGTATATTAAGTGACAAGTATTTTTAGAAATATCGGAGATTTTGTGATATTTGAAATCAGCAGAACAATTTTACATTACGGGTTACATTTTTTAGTGCCTATTTTATTAGGGTATCTTTTCTGGCGTAAAAATTGGAAGTTTGCCTCACTGCTTATGATAGGAACAATGGCGATTGATATTGACCATTTGTTAGCAACACCTATTTTTGATCCCAATCGTTGTAGCATTGGCTTTCATCCATTACACACTGTTTGGGCCGCTTTGGTTTATTTGGGTGTATGGTTTTTACCCTCATGGAAATTAAAAGCCATTGCAGTAGGATGCTTATTTCATTTATTTACCGACTCGGTTGACTGCTATTTAGGTGGGTTAAGACCCAACCTAACAATAATGAGTTGTGATAAAAATTACTTTTTATCTGATCTAAATGATAAATAGGGATTACCAACGCACATTGAACGAAAATTATTACAACACTTATTTTCTCTCTTTTAAGCCCCATAATCTGATGGTAATTGCAAAAAGCTTGATGTAGAGTGCTCAGTCTTTTTTTAATGAAAGTCTATTGGGGAGGCTAAATGTTTATTGGCTTTGACTACGGAACATCAAATTGTTCTGTTGCAATTATGAAAGAGGGAAAACCCACTCTTTTGCCTTTAGAAGGTAATGATGTCTATATTCCATCGACCCTTTGTGCGCCAACCCGTGAATCTGTTTCTGAGCACTTATTTCGCCATTTAAATATTAAACCTTCCAGTGAAATTGGCGAACAATTACTAAGAAAGTCGATTGCGCTTAATCGAGAAGAAGATATTGAATTAGTACCCGAAGATATTCTTTTCGGACAATCCGCACTAAGTTTATATCTACGTGATCCTCGCGATGTCTATTACGTTAAATCGCCTAAATCCTTTTTAGGTGCTTCAGGCCTACACGATATACAAATTAGCTTCTTTGAAGATTTAGTTTGTGCCATGATGGCAAATATTAAGTACCAAGCAGAAAAAAGTACACAAGAAGCGATCACAGATACTGTTATTGGCAAACCAATTAACTTTAATGGGTTAGGTGGTGAATCTTCAAATAAACAAGCAGAAAGTATTCTTATCCGCGCAGCTAAAAGAGCTGGGTTTAAGAATATTATGTTTGAATTTGAACCTGTTGCTGCTGGGCTTGAATATGAATCGACGTTGACTAAAGACCAAACTGTATTAGTCGTTGATATTGGTGGTGGTACAACTGATTGCTCATTAATTCAAATGGGGCCGAGTTATCAAGGAAAAACTGACCGTTCCAACACCTTACTTGCCCATAGTGGACAGCGTGTTGGTGGTAATGATCTTGATATTTATCTTGCTTTTAAACAACTTATGCCTTTATTCGGTATGACAGGATTAACTTCTTCTGGTATTAAATTACCGCTGAAACAGTTCTGGGACCCTATTGCGATTAATAATGTCGAAGCGCAAAAAGATTTTTATTCTCGTCAAAATTTGGCTGCATTAAATCAACTTAGACGAGATGCAAAAGAACCAGAGAAAATAGCTCGTCTAATCGAAGTGTATAATGAAACACTGGGTTACAGCATTGTTCGACGTGCTGAAGAGGCTAAAATTGCCTTATCAGATTCTCCTGAATATATTGCTAATATCGCCTTATTAAATGAAACATTAGAATGTACCATTGAGCGTGAACAAATGGTGGAATCGATTGAATCCCCTAAAAGTAAAATGATTGAATTAGTTAATGACGCTGTTCGACAAGGGGGAATAAAACCTGACGCTATCTTTATGACTGGTGGCTCAGCGCGTTCACCGATTTTATGCCAAGCAATAGAACAACAATTACCTAATATTCCTATTGTGAAAGGAAATGACTTCGGTTCGGTTACCGCAGGTTTAGCGCGTTGGGGCGAGGTCTGCTTTAAATAACTTACTTTTTCAAGATATTAAAGCGCTTTACATTTAATCGATGTATTGATTAGATGTAGAGCGTTTTTCTTTATAAAACACGATAAAAACACAACATTCGACAGGAGAACACATGTACCGCTTCCAAAATGATTATAATGAAATTGCACACCCTGCGGTCATGAAGGCAATCACGGATACAGTGGGGCAACGCTATGATGGATATGGCATGGATATGCTTTGTCATCAAGCGGCTCAATCAATAAAACAGCGTATTCAACAGCCTGATGCGGATATTCACTTTTTTAATGGTGGTACCATCACTAATTTAACCGCGATTTCTCATTTTTTACGTCCACACCAAGCAGTTATTTCTGTGAGTACAGGACATATTGCTACACATGAAACTGGCGCTATTGAAGCTACAGGGCATAAAGTTATCACCACATTTTCTGCTGATGGCAAATTAACTCCCGCATTGTTAAAACCTATTCTGGCTGAGCATAATGATGAACATTGGGTGCAACCTAAGCTTGTTTATATAACCAATGCCACAGAAATTGGTACGGTTTATCGCAAAGCGGAGTTACAAGCGCTACGTAACTTCTGCAACGAGCATAATTTATGGCTATATCTTGATGGTGCGCGTTTAGCCGCAGGATTAATGTCCACACAAAGTGATCTGACTATTGAAGATATCGCCAGTTTAACCGATGCTTTTTATATTGGTGGTACAAAAATTGGTGCAATGTCAGCTGAAACCTTAGTGATTTGTCATCCTGCATTGAAAACTGATTTCCGTTTTAGCTTGAAACAAAAGGGTGGATTACAAGCAAAAGGCTGGTTATTAGGCGTGCAATTTGAAGCTTTATTTAAAGATGATCTCTATTTTAAATTAGGTAAACACCTTAATGAAATGGCATCACAATTAACTGAATTCTTTACTGCACAAGGTTTTGAATTTTTAGCACCGCCAGAATCTAACCAAGTTTTTGTTATTTTGCCAAATACACTTGCGGAAAAATTAACTCAACAATTTGTTTTCCATCGTGTTTTACTTGAAGATCCTAATTTAAGTTGTTTACGTCTTTGTACTTCGTGGGCAACAACACAGCAAGACATTGATGAATTTAAAGCCGCATTTCTTCAATTAGTTTAATTTGTTATTTAAAGTTATTGTTTATGCATTACGCACATATTCAGGCGTAATGCATCTTTAATGTAATAAGAAATTAATTACCCAAATTTAAAATATAATGATGGAGAGGTGTCTTAATAATGCTATATTAATAGCTCCTCACTCAACATAAGTAGGGTAATAGAATGAAGAAACTGACACTCCAAGAAATGACAGATGCCCAACAAATGCGAGTAAGAACCCGAATAGGTCAAGAGAAAAAGAAATTAGGCCGTGAGTTAACTAACGCCGAAATGAATAAAGTCAAAGACTCCATTATTACCGAAATCTCCCTCGAAGTTGAAAAAGCCACCAAAAAAGCACAAGCCCTCAAGAAGAAGCAAAAACTAGCCCCTAGTGATGAAACCTACAGTTGGTCAGCTAAAAACCATACTCGGGGATATCGTTAATTATTGATAAAATGGCGCTAACTTTATAAATAAAAATTAGCGCTATTAATTTACCCTGATATTGACGCAATATTGTTATATTTCCATCGTCTCTATTAATGAATATAACTTTTTAAAAGCATGATATTTTTTTTCGTATGTTTTATGTTTTTCTAAATTTGGAGTATGGCGTTGTTCAAGCTTAGGTTGAGAAAGAATAACGTGTGATGAATAAGCTGGATTTACGGCTAATTGTGCTAGTCTTGCAGCACCAAGAGCGGGACCAACATCACCACCTTGACGATAATCGAGATTTTTCCCAGTAATATCTGCAAGAAGTTGTCGCCAATATTCACTTCGGGCACCACCGCCAATTAACGTAATATTATCAGCTAATTGTCCAGCATTATCAGCAACTTCAATCCCTTGTCGTAATGCAAAACTCACACCTTCAAGAACAGCTTGGCATAAGTCAGCCCGTTGATGCTCATGGGTTAATCCCCAAAAGACACCTTTCGCATTAGGGTTGTTATAAGGTGTCCGTTCACCAGAAAGATAAGGTAAAAACAGCAGGGGACTCTTAGCAAAAGTAGCGTGTTCAATTTCTTCAAACATCGCACTCACGCTCTCAATTCCTGTCAATTGACACACCCAATCAAGACATGATGCTGCACTTAACATCACTGACATTAAATGCCAAGTATTGGGTAATGCGTGACAAAAACTGTGTACTGCGTTATCACTATTTTGGAGAAACTTTTCGCTAACAACAAAATAAACGCCTGAAGTACCCAAAGAGAGCATTGCCTGACCAGGTTGATAAACACCAACACCAATTGCCCCTGCCGCATTATCTCCAGCACCAGCAATAATAGGTACTTGCTTCATTTGCCATTTTTTAGCAATATCAGCCAATAGATAGCCCGTTATTTGATTACCTTCAAACAATGTTGGCATCTGCCGACGTGTTAATCCTGTCGCATTTAAAAGTTCATCACTCCAATCTCGCTTTTGCATATCTAACCAAAGCGTACCGGCTGAATCTGACATATCACTAGCAAAATTACCGCTCATCTTCCAACGTAAAAAATCTTTAGGTAATAAAACATGTGCAATACGTTGAAAGACTTCAGGTTCATGTTCAGCAACCCATTGTAGTTTTGGTGCTGTAAAGCCGGGCATAACTAAGTTACCAGTGATTTTTTTAAACTGAGGATATTGCGCCTCAAGCGTCTGACACTGTTTAAAACTACGCCCATCGTTCCATAGGATGGCGGGACGCAGCACCGCTTGTTGTGCATCAAGTAAAACGGCGCCATGCATTTGTCCGCTTAATCCAATCGCTTCGATTTTATCCATCGGATAACTGCGCCCAAGCTGAAGAATGGCTTCTTCCGTTGCTTGCCACCATTGCAGTGGATCTTGTTCTGACCATTGAGGGTGAGGGCGTGATATTGCTAAAGAAACAGAATGACTGGCAACAACGTCGCCTTGCTCATTCATGATGATCGCTTTAACGCTTGAAGTGCCTAGATCTAGCCCTAAATACATGAAATTACCTCATGACCTGTATCTTATTAATAAACACAGCGGAAAAAACCGCTGTGTTATTACGTTTATACTATTAACCAAAAATATAGCGATTCACTAAACTTTCTAGCATTTCTTGGCGTCCACTTTGTAACTGTGGCGCTAATGTATTGCTTTGTGCGTATTTCGCCACATCTTCAAGGCTTAATTTGCCTTGTAAGATATTTTGACCAAACTCCGCACTCCAACCTGAATAACGTTGTGCCGTAAATTTATCAAGGCCGCCATCTTGGATCATTTTTGCCGCAATGCGTAATGCCATTGCCATTGTGTCCATTCCTGAAATATGCCCGTAGAATAGGTCATATTTATCATTGCTTTGGCGACGAACTTTAGCATCAAAGTTTAATCCACCTGTAGTAAAGCCACCTGATTTAAGAATTTCATACATGACTAGTGCATTTTCTTCTACGCTATTTGGGAATTGGTCTGTATCCCAACCTAATTGAGGATCACCACGGTTAGCATCAACAGAGCCTAAAATGCCTAACGCAATTGCAGTTGCAATCTCATGGTGGAAACTATGTCCTGCTAATGTCGCGTGGTTTGCTTCAATGTTTACTTTCACTTCTTTTTCAAGACCAAACTGCTTTAAGAAGCCATAAACGGTTGCGGTGTCATAATCATACTGATGTTTTGTTGGCTCTTGAGGTTTGGGTTCAATCAATAATGTGCCTTGGAAACCAATTTTATGCTTGTGCTCGACCACCATCTGCATAAAGCGGCCAATTTGCTCCCTTTCTTGGCGTAAATCAGTATTTAGTAGGGTTTCATAACCTTCACGCCCGCCCCATAATACATAGTTTTCACCCCCCAGCGCTTTTGTCGCTTTCATCGCTTCACACACTTGTGTTGCAGCCCATGCAAAAACATCAGGATCAGGATTTGTTGCCGCGCCCGCGCCATAACGAGGATTAGTGAAGCAATTTGCCGTTCCCCATAATAGCTTAACATTAGTCTCTTCTTGTTTTTCCGCTAATACGTCGGTGATCGCCGTCATGTTAGAAATATATTCATTGATGTTATTCCCTTCGGAAATCACATCAACATCATGAAAACAATAGAAAGGAACATTTAGCTTATGAAAGAATTCAAAGGCCACATCGGCTTTACGTTTAGCTTGCTCTAAAGCTTCACCTGGTGTTTGCCATGGTCTATCAAAAGTACCGATACCGAACATATCAGAACCATTCCAGCAGAAGTTATGCCAATAACAAGCTGCGAATCTTAAGTGATCTTCCATTCGTTTACCCAAAATAATCTCATCAGGGTTATAGTAACGAAACGCTAATGGGTTATCGCTTGTTGTGCCTTCATATTGAATTTGTTCAATTTTATCAAAGTAAGACATGGAACCGTCCTTATTTAGTATCAAGTTGTAATTCTGAATGTGATCCAAGTTCAGCAGTCATTTCTTCCTGCTCTTCTGGTGTTAATTTGGCAATGCCAAAGCCCGTAAAACCCCACAGCATGGCAAAGAAGATGCCACTCCAGCACAATACAGCCCAAGGTAAGTAACTTAAGGTTGCAACACCTAATGTACCCGCCATATAAGCGCCGGCAGCGGTCCACGGTAAAATAGGTTCAAAGATAGTGGCGGAGTCTTCTACAGTACGTGCCAGATTTTTAGGATGTAAGCCTCGTTCAATATAGGCACCACGTAACATTTCGATAGGAATAAGGATTGAGATTTGTCCATTACAGGTCACGCCAATCATAGTTAGTCCACAAACAATCGTGGCTAAGATCATCGAACCTGTTGAGTGCACCATTTTTAACAATGCATGAACAATCACTTCTAATGCGCCACTTAGCGATAAAGTACCAGCAAAAGAGAGGGCGCAGAAACAGATAAGCAGAGTACTCATCATGGAGTTCATGCCACCACGATTTAGCAAGTTACCTAACAATTCAGGAACTTCTTTACCTTGGATCATCGAGACATTGAAACCATCAACCGCACTTTTTACTATGTCATGTAAACCAAAGCCTTGAATAAGATAGGCGTTAAACATCGCAATTGCGGCAGAGGCTAGCATCACAGGGATAGTGGGCTTTTTCGTTACTGAACCATATAGAATCACCAATACAGGAATGAGAAGAATAAGATTGAAGTTATAAACATTCTCAAGACCATTGGTAATTAAGGTCACTTTTTCTGGCACACCTTGACCCGCTAAATCGCCATTCATGCCATAAACAGTCATCACAATCGCCGTTAAAATTAACGAAGGCAGTGTGGTATAAAGTAAATGCCAAATATGTTGATAAAGATCGATCCTTGCTGCCATTGCGGCAAGGTTGGTATCACCTGATAATGGTGAGAGCTTGTCACCAAAATAAGCCCCTGCAACCACAGCACCAGCTGTTGCCGCAAGGTTTGCTTCCATGCCCACGGCAACGCCCATAAATGCAACACCAATGGTTCCAGCAGAACCCCATGATGTTCCCGTACAGACCGATACCAATGACGTGACCAATAATGCTGTGACATATAGCATTTCAGGGCTAATCATTTTCAAGCCGTAATAGATCATCAGTGGAATGGTGCCACCAATCATCCATGTGCCTATTAACAAGCCCACACTGATTAAAATCAGCAATGCAGGCATAGTTTTAGCAATCTTTTGTGAGATAGCGGTTAAGATCTCGTCATAGCGATATCCCAACCGTTTTACTAACAGTGCAGCCACAACAGTCGAAAGCACCATTAATGGTTCTGGTGGTAAATCAAAAGCGGCGTAGCCTCCTCCTAATAACACCACCATAGTGAGAATAGGAAAGAGTGATTCAAGAAGCGTAGGCGTTCTTGGGCTGTTTATCGTTTGCGTTTTCATTGTAATTTATTCCAAACTGGCGTGAGGTAAGGTACGAATAAGCCGAGTGAAAGCGGTTTCTAATATTGAACGAGGTGTCGCAATATTAATGCGGAAAAAACCATCCCCAACCGCACCAAAACCGCGCCCCCAACTCATCTCCACTTCAGCTAATGAAACAAACCAATGTTTTAGTTGTTTTTCGGTTAACTGCATTTTTTGGTAATTAACCCATAGCATGTAGGTGCCATGACTTTGTGTGACAACCCAATCGGGAAAATAACGTTCACATTGTTCTTTTACCCAACGTCGGTTATCAGCAAGGTACGTTTTTAATTCACCAACCCATTGTTGGCCTTGTAAAGTGTAAGCTTGTAAAAAAGCGGGAACTGAAAAATAACCAGGATTATGAATACCTGCAGCAATTAAGCATTGCTTGAATTTTTCACGATATTCAGGGTTAGCAATCACAATATTCGCTATCTCTAGTCCTGCTAAATTGAAAGTTTTAGCTGGAGATGTACAAATAAAAGAGTGTTGTTCTACATAGGTGTTTAAGGATGAAATAGGGTGATAGAGAGCATCATCAAAAACAAAATCTGCGTGTACATCATCAGAAATAATAAAAACGTGATATTTTTGTGCAAGCTTCGCTATTTTTATTAAATCAGTTTGTTGCCATACCGTACCTGTTGGATTGTGTGGTGAGAGCAACATAAAACAGACCGATTGTTTAAACTTATTTTCTAGATCGTCAAAATCAATTTCATAGTAACCGTCACGATAAATTAACGGGCTTTCTAATAACTCGCGGTTATTTACACAAACAGCATTACTAATAGGATGATAAGCTGGAGATAGCGTTGTGATTTTATCGCCTATTTGTGTGAAATTCTGGATATAAAGTGAAACCGCTTGTATAACACGAGGACAAAATACAATCGTCTCAGGAGCAACTATCCATTGATATTGGCTTTTAAACCAATTAGCAGCAACGTTATTCCAATCATGGCTAAGATCGGTATAACCATAAATTCCCTTGTGATTAAATTCAGCAAGTTTGTTTGTAATAAAATCAGGCGCAGCAATTTCCATATCCGCAACAGATAATGGAATAACATTAGCGTTACTATTACACCATTTTGCGCTATAGGTATTTTGCCTAGAAATTAATTTATTAAAGTTATTCTGATACATGAAAAATCTCCTCGGCAATCGTGTTTAAAAACAAAATACTCGTTGTTCTTAACATTGGTTATTCCTATTTTTTACTTTGCTATTACGAAATTTGGCTTGTGTGATAGTAATCACATAGCGATGAAAGCAAGTTCTAGCAATATTAAAGCTGTGGTTTAATGCGTAGCTGGATAATCAGGTAGAGTAAAATGAAAAAAGATAAATACTTTCGTATTGTGCTGTTATTTAACGCTAATAAAGTCTATGACCGACAAGTAGTTGAGGGTGTTGGAGAATATCTTCAGGCATCGCAGTGCCATTGGGATGTATTTATTGAAGAAGATTTTCGTACTCGAGTGGATAATATTAATCACTGGGTTTGTGACGGTATTATTGCAGATTTTGATGATCCGATTATTGCGAAACATTTAAGCCAATCATCGTTAGCGGTAATTGGTGTAGGTGGCTCTTATCATCAAGAAAAAAGTTACCCGCCTGTACCTTATATCGCCACTGATAATTATGAATTAGTTCAACAAGCCTTTTTACATTTAAAACAGAAAGGGCTGAAACACTTTGCTTTTTATGGCCTACCAGCAAAAGATCATCCTCATTGGTCTAATGAACGTGAGCACGCTTTTCGCCAATTAGTCACCAGTGAAAAATATCCAGGCATTGTTTATAACGGCATGGATATAACGCAAGAAAATTGGCAACACGCGCAAAATCGTTTATCTGATTGGATACAAACTTTACCGCCACAAACAGGAATTATTGCTGTCACTGATGCACGAGCGCGTCATTTACTGCAAGTCTGCGATAATTTAAATATAAATGTACCTGAAGAAATAAGTATTATCGGTATTGATGATGAAGATATGACACGTTATTTATCTCGTATTGCATTATCTTCTGTTGTGCAAGGTTCACGACAAATGGGATATTTAGCTGCAAAGCTATTACATCAAACCCTAGAAGGGCATGTAACAGATAAACAGCAAAGAATATTAGTTCCCCCCGTTAAAATTGTTGAACGGCGCTCAACTGACTTTCACTCATTTAACGATCCCACTGTTGTTCAAGCTATGCATTATATTTATTACAATGCCTGTAAAGGGATAAAAACAGAACAAGTTTTAGATGCAGTTAATATGTCGCGTTCTAATTTAGAGCAACGGTTTAAAAAAGAAATTGGCAAGACAATTCATACTGTTATTTATGAAGAGAAACTCAAACGCGCTCAAAATTTATTAGCCACAACAACACTCGCAATCCAAGAAATTTCAGTGATGTGTGGCTATCCGTCATTACAATACTTTTATTCTATTTTTAAAAAAGAATTTGGCATGACGCCGAAGGAGTTTAGAGATGAGTGAGAGTAATATTTTCGGTACTATTTTATCGATTCTAGATATTTTACTTTCGACGGCTATTCGCCCACGGATCACAATCTGGATGATCGATCACTTCAATCACATCATCAATATCAGCTTCAAGAGAATCAAGATAAAGCGCTTCTACTTCAGCCCGAGCCCACGGAGTTCTACGCAAAAATTTTAAGCTCGATTTCACGCTAGGATCACTTCTAAAGCAGTTAATTTTGATAAGCTGTCCTAATTTAGCCCAACCATATTTTGCCACTAGCGCATTTACTTGCATTTCAAGAGTAACGCCGTGTAGCGGATCTTTAGAACGATGTCCTGTCATGATTTTCTCAAATACGTTTTAATTATTTCAAAGGTAAGAAGCGGTGCAGAGTACAAGAAAGCCATAGTAGTATCAATAAAAGGTATCGAATAAAATAAATATGGCATGTATTCTAAAGCCAAGCCATTAAATTAATCTATTTAATAAGCTTTAATGACTTGGTTACTGCTAATTACTTCTTACGCGAAAAAGCAGAAAAAGAATGAGTCACTTTTTTAGTACTAATTATTTTATCTAATTGTTGTTGCAGCTGTTTATCATCGATTGTCGCGCGATCATGTTGACGAAGATGCTCAGCCCAAGAAGCTACCATAAACGTTTCCATATAAGTTTGAGTATTATTTTCTGTAATCGCATCAGATGAAACAAACAATCCCCATGAATAACCACCATCTCTTAAACGAACCATTTTTAACCGATTCATTAAACTTAGGAATTGCTCGCGGTAGATTGTTTCAATTTGATAATTTACGGTAATTAATACAGGGTCTTTATCTGTTGTGATCTCAATAAGCCCCTCATCAAGAATAAAGTGTTCTGAATGCTGTAAGTTGATGTTGTCATGGTCTAATTTGACACGTAAAACACATAACCAAACTAAAATAATCCCGACCATTGCACACAGCAAAGCTACCGTTACTGACGTATGTGAAGCGATTTGTCCCCAAATAAGAGAGCCTAACGCCATAGCGCCTGAAAACACAGTTAAATAGAGTGCAAGACCTCTCGCACGAACCCAATTAGGCAATGCTGTTTGTGCAGAGACCATTAATGTGGAAAGGGTGATTATCCAACTAAATCCTGCAAGCATACTGGCGAAAATAGCGAGATATTTTGAAGTCGCACTAGCAAAAATAAATAATACCAATGCAGTCACCACAGTGCCAACAGCGATTAGAGTGCTGGTACTCAATTTTTCACGCAATGTTGATAAGCTAAATGCACCAGCCACTGCACCAATACCAATGCTGGTGGTAAGTAACCCGTATAATGTAGCATCACCATGTAGTGAGACCCGAGCGACTAGCGGTAACATTGCCCAATAAGCACTCGCAAAAATAAAAAAGCTGGCTGCTCTTATAATCGTTTTTATTAATGCAGGGCTATAACGTGCATAGCGTAAACCAGAGATCATTGCAGCCACAACAGATTCAGTAGGGAGTTTTTCCTCTTCTTTTTTTTCACCATCCCACCACCAGACAGCCAGAATAATGGCGATAAAGCTTAAAGCATTAAGTAAAAATGGAAGATAAAGACCGACTTGGGAAATCAAAATACCTGCAAGTGCTGGGCCTATTGCGCGACTGATATTAATTCCCATACTGTTTAAGGCAATACCTGATTTTAGTTCATTGGGCTCGATAATACTTGGTACTATCGCTTGCCATGCAGGACCTAAAAATGCCGCACCAGAGCCCAAAACAAAGGTAATTAATAATAACCAGCCAATGCTGATAACATCGAAATACACTAAAACAGCCAATAATGAAGCCGCACAGAGCATTAACATATTGACGAAAATAAGCAGTTTTCGTTTATCGAAAATATCAGCAATCGCGCCAGCCGGAAGTGCCAATAAGAAAACAGGTAATGTTGTCATGGCTTGAATAGCGGCAATCATTACGGGATCAGGGCTTAGATTTGTCATCAACCAACCAGCACCCACATCATTCATCCAAGTACCAATATTAGAAAATAGCGTTGCCATCCATAATACGAAAAAAATACGATTACGTAAGGGCGACCATGCAGAGGTGCGTTGCGTTGTCATCGTCTTATCTCTCTTTGTTTGAGATGGCTGGCAAATAATCACCAACCATTGTTATGATAAAAATTAGAATGCAAAGCAAGAACAGCCTAAAGCGCCCCAAAATGCATTATCATCTGAAACAGGAATGGATGATTGGCGAGCGATATCATGTTTATGCCCATGAACATGGCAGGCACCACAGCATTGATGTAGCTGATTTAATACCGCTGTTTTTGTCTCTTGTTGCAAATAAGAATAATGACCTGGTACTTTGATCACCGGCGACCAATCAGGTAATACAGGAATAGAAGGCGGTGTTAATGATGAAAAATCACCATTTGCATACACTATCTTGCCATCTACGACGGTTAAAAGTGATTCAATCGCTTTGATTTCATTTTCCGGTACTCGAAAATAATCAGCAGAAAGGGCGATAAAGTCGGCAAGTTGACCTGCTTTAATTTGACCTTTTTTACCTTGTTCATTGGAGAACCATGAACTTCCCATCGTCCATAACATAAGCGCTGTATCTCTGTCTAAACGATTATCGCCGTCATACATTTGCATGCCACCCACAGTACGCCCCGACACTAACCAATAAAGCGCTGTCCACGGATTGTAACTAGCAACACGAGTTGCATCTGTTCCTAATCCAACAGGAACTTGTGCATTTAACATTTTGGCGACAGGGGGTGTTTGTTTCAGTGCTTTTATACCATAACGTTGTGCAAAATATTCGCCTTGGAATGCCATACGATGTTGAATTGCTAATCCACCGCCAAGTGCTTTAACGCGTTCAATATTTTTTTCACTGATGGTTTCAGCATGATCGAAAAACCAATGCAAGCCATCGAAAGGAATGTCTTTATTTACTTTTTCAAAAACATCTAACATGCGACTAATGGATTCGTTATAAGTGGCATGTAAACGAAATGGCCAGCGATGTTCGACTAAATGACGGATCACTTTCTCTAATTCTGCTTCCATGTTTTCAGGAAGATCAGGCCTTGGCTGTAAGAAGTCTTCAAAATCTGCCGCAGAAAAAACCAACATTTCACCGGCACCGTTATGACGATAAAAATCACTGCCATCACCGGGTGATACCATTGATGTCCATTGTTGGAAATCTTCAAACTCTTGCTTTGGTCTTTGAGTAAATAAATTATATGCGATACGAATCGTTAATTGATTATTCTTAGCAAGCTCATCAACAACTTGATAATCTTCAGGGTAATTTTGAAAACCACCACCTGCATCAATAGCGCTAGTGACACCAAGACGATTTAATTCTCTCATAAATTGGCGGGTTGAATTCACTTGATATTCAAGGGGTAATTTAGGGCCTTTTGCTAATGCAGAATAGAGCAACATCGCGTTGGGTTTTGCTATCAATAATCCGGTAGGATTGCCATGTTCATCACGCTGAATTTCACCACCTGGTGGATTGGGTGTCTCTTTGGTATAACCAATCGCACGCAATGCTGCTTTATTTAGCAATGCGCTATCATAGAGGTGTAATACAAAAACAGGCGTATCAGGGGAAACCGCATTAATTTCGTCTAGCGTTGGCATGCGACGCTCTGCGAATTGAAACTCGCTCCAACCACCAACAACACGTACCCATTGCGGTGACGGTGTCACTTGGGCTTGAGCCTTTAACATATCAAGGGCAATAGAAAGAGAAGGGACGCCTTCCCACCGTAATTCTAGGTTGTAGTTTAATCCACCGCGGATCAAATGAAGATGAGAGTCATTAAGCCCAGGAATAATAACGTGTTTTTTTAGATCGATGATTTTTGTTTCTGCATTTTGAAATTGCATCACTTCATCATTTGAGCCAATAAAAAGAAATTTACCCTGATAGACAGCTATCGCTTGAGCGAGAGGATTTTCTCTATCAAGTGTATGGATCTTGCCATTGATAAATATTTCGGTCGCGAAAGTTTTATTCATGATTTTTGATTTCCTATTTAAAAGGAATTAACCCTTTATTAAGTAAAAGGTGTGATCGTACCGAGCTGTATTAGCAATACAGCTAACTATTTATTTTTAAAAATAAATTAAAGATAAGAAGGCAGTTTTTTATATTTATTCCAGCAGGTTTATTAAATTGTAGCTTAAGTTTATTTCATTACCATTTAAAACATTTGCTTTAAGAGATCAAAAAAAATGAATAAGATAAAAATGAGCTAATCTATTGATATTTAATTGAATAATAAGAGTTTCACCTGAGCATGGTTTTAACACAACATCTAAGATAGAGAAGTGACTATCAATAAGAAAGAATATAAAGCGTTAGTTCAATACTTTAATATCAAAAATAATCAGTATTAATAGGGCTTAAAGATGATGATACGCATACCTAGAATAAAGTTATACACTATAATTTAACATAATATACATTATGCGAACCTTGATGGCTCGATACGGATAGACTTCAAATCTGGCGATTTTACTGTTCATGATGTCGCACAAGATTACTTAGATTGTTTTTTTATAATTACACTATCGTATCCATCGTTCGTTAATGAATAGCCCCACATTAAGGGGTTATTTTTATAAAAATGAACTATGGAACAGAAAACACCTTATCCTATTAGTGTTATTAACTGCCATTTGATGCCAAACAAAAATATCACTTTGTATTACTTCTATAATGACCAGCCTATTCATTGATACAGACGTGATCACATGGTTAACAAACTGAATCTTAATTGGCCTGAATTTTTAGAAAAATACTGGCAAAAGAAACCTGTTGTACTGAAAAATGCATTTCCTAATTTTGTCGATCCAATCACTCCAGATGAACTGGCAGGTCTGGCAATGGAACCGGAAATCGACAGCCGCCTTGTCAGTTTCACTGGCAACAAATGGCAGGCAAGTCACGGCCCGTTTGAAGACTTCAGCGAATTAGGCGAAGAAGGCTGGTCACTACTGGTACAGGCAGTTAACCATTGGCATATGCCAGCAGCTGAACTGGTAAAACCATTTCGAGTGTTACCTGAATGGCGTCTTGATGATCTGATGATCTCCTATTCAGTGCCCGGAGGTGGTGTCGGACCTCATATTGATAACTATGATGTTTTTATCATTCAAGGAATGGGACGCCGTCGTTGGCGCGTAGGTGACGCTCTGCCAATGCGTCAGTTCTGCCCACATCCTGCATTACTGCATGTTGATCCATTTGAGCCAATTATTGATGTAGAAATGGCGCCGGGAGATATTCTGTATATTCCACCAGGATTCCCTCACGATGGCTTTACTTTCGAAGATACCATGAACTATTCTGTCGGTTTTCGTGGACCCAATGGCCGTGATTTGCTAAGTAGCTTTGCAGATTATGCACTTGAACAGGATCTGGGCGGAATAAATTATGGCGATCCTAATCTGACAGTACGCGATAACGCAGGAAGAATGGAGTCTCATGAAGTTGAACGCCTGCGCGCTATGATGATTGAAATGATCAACAAGCCTGATGATTTTGAACAGTGGTTAGGCCGTTTTGCAACCACACCACGCCACGAACTCGATATTGCACCTGCAGAACCACCATATCAGCCAGACGAAGTACTAAGTGCGTTAAATGCGGGTGAAAAACTGAACCGACTAAGCGGACTGCGCGTCCTACGTATCGAGAATGATTTCTTTGTGAATACAGAATCTTGGGCTACCAAGGAAATGAAAGGAGCAGATGCATTATGCCAGTTTACGGAAGTTGGCACAGATGAACTCGGTGAAGCATTGAAAAATCCGGCCTTTGTTGCGGAATTAACCGAATTTATCAATCAAGGATATTGGTACTTCGAAGAATAAATAATAATTGCTGAATATGATAAAGCACCTGCTTACGGGTGCTTTATTTTTTCGTTTCCGCCCTTTCTTTCTCAAGCCCTGTGGTGTTGGCTGATTAATTACAACAAGAAAACCCCGCCTTAACGAGGCTTCTATTATCCTAAAAATAGTTAATAAACTCTCTTTTATAACAGCCTATTCCCTTTTTCATCGATAACATTTTGTCCATCTTCTTTTGAAAAGGCACCTTTCTGTGCTTTTGGAAGAATATCTAAGACGACTTCTGAAGGCCTGCATAATCGAGTTCCTAAAGGTGTCACAACAATAGGTCTATTGATTAATATTGGATATTTCAACATATAATCAATAAGTTGCTCATCAGTAACATTAACATGATCAAGTTCTAATTTATCATAAGGTTCAACATTCTTTCGTAATAGTGCTTTCACCGAAATTCCCATATCAGCAATCAATTTCTCTAAAACATGCTTAGAGGGTGGCGTCTCAAGATAATGGATAATTTCAGGCTCTATACCACTGTTTCGTATCATTTCAAGCGTATTTCGTGATGTGCCACAATTAGGATTGTGATAAATTACAATGCGATTCATTTTTTCACCACTAATTCATTAATGTAAGTCTAAGTGCTAATGCAATCAGAGTTACTGTAAGCACAGGGATGGTCATAATAATGCCCGTTTTAAAATAATATCCCCATGTAATGGTCATGTTTTTTTGCGACAAAACATGTAACCACAATAATGTCGCTAAACTTCCTATTGGTGTAATTTTAGGACCTAAATCTGCACCTATGACATTGGCATAAATCATTGCATCTTTAATTAAACCGGAGGCATTACTGCCTTCAATTGATAAGGCTCCAACAAGCACTGTCGGCATATTGTTCATTATTGATGATAAAAATGCGGTGATATATCCCGTTCCTAGTGTTGCAATCCATACGCCTTTACTTGATAGAAAATCGAGAATTTCTGATAGATATTGAGTCAAACCTGCATTACGTAATCCATAAACAACAAGGTACATGCCAAGGGAGAAAACCACAATTTGCCAAGGTGCTCCTCGTAAAACTTTTCGAGTATTAATCGTCTTTCCTTGTGCCGCAATAAACCACAAAATTACAGCACCAATAGCAGCAATAGCACTAATTGGAATACCCAAAGGTTCCAGTATGAAAAATCCAAGTAATAAAAGAAACAATACCAACCAACCTGCTTTAAATGTTTTCACATCTTTAATCACTGTCGCTGGTATCGCTAATTTAGAGGTGTCATATTGCTGAGGAATATCTTTGCGGAAAAACCAATGCAACATAATTAATGTCGCGATTATCGCCGCAATATCAACGGGAACCATCACGGAGGCATATTCCGTAAATCCAATATCAAAAAAATCAGCAGAAACAATATTGACTAAATTTGAAACAATTAAAGGCAAGCTTGCTGTATCTGCAATAAATCCTGCAGCCATAACAAAAGCTAATGTTGTTCCTTTGCTAAACCCGAGTGCTAATAACATTGCAATCACAATGGGCGTTAAAATCAGTGCAGCGCCATCATTGGCAAAAAGTGCCGCAACAGATGCGCCTAATAAGATAATATAGCTAAATAAAAGACGACCTTTACCACCGCCCCATTTTGCAACATGAAGTGCAGCCCATTCAAAGAAACCACTTTCATCAAGGATCAGGCTAATGATAATAACAGCAACAAATGTAGCGGTTGCGTTCCAGACAATATTCCAAACCACTGGAATATCTTGGAGATTAATGACACCGAGTAATAATGCGATTAACGCACCAATTGTTGCACTCCAACCAATCCCCAATCCTTTGGGCTGCCAAATAACAAAAGTAATTGTTAGAACAAATATTAATACTGCAATAAGCATAAAAACCTCTTTCAGAAGACTCTTCCTTTAACTTTTCATATCTGCTTTTTCATATATATTAAGTTAAAAAATTTTATTCAGGGCAACAACTCACACCCCCCTTCTTTTCAATAGATTGAAGTAAATCTGCTATTTTATTTTTCTCAGTCTCATAGGTGACTTCAATGATATTTTTCACCCACGGCAATAAGGTAGGAGACAAACGATAATGAACCCATTTCCCGTGTTTAGAATCAAGTAATAGTCCACTTTCTCGCAACATAGCTAGATGGCGAGAAGTTTTCGGTTGGGATAAATTTAGCGCTGTATAAATGTCACAAACACACAATTCGCCAGATGCTTTAAGTAGCAATACAATATCTAGCCTTGTTTGATCACTTAATACCTTAAATAATTGCAACGGTTCCATATTTGCTCCTTTCTTTAAGAAATTCTAACGTACCCTCGGAACATAAATCTGTCAAACCATATATGTTAGAATGGTTATTTTCTTAACCTCACATCATCAAATAAGCATATCCCGTTGACTTATATCAAATGAACCAACGTTAAATGAATCGATTCATCTCATTGGTGAGCGACTTCCTTGACTTAATAATCAACGAGGTGAGAATGCACTAATACTTTAATTTATTTTAATAATAATCTGATATTGGAAGGTTTATCATGAGCTATCGTATATTTGATTACTTGGTACCGAATGTTAACTTTTTTGGTCCTGGTGCTATCTCTGTTGTTGGCGAACGTTGCAAATTATTAGGCGGTAAAAAAGCCCTATTGGTGACAGATAAAGGTCTACGAGCGATAAAAGATGGTGCCGTAGATAAAACTATCAGTTATCTAAAAGAAGCGGGTATTGATGTTGCCGTATTTGATGGCACTGAACCTAATCCCAAAGACACGAATGTGCTTGAAGGCCTTGCAATGTTCCGCAAAGAACAATGCGACATGATAATTACAGTGGGAGGTGGCAGTCCACACGACTGTGGTAAAGGTATCGGTATTGCAGCCACTCATGAAGGTGACCTTTATAATTATGCCGGTATTGAAACACTAACAAACCCACTTCCACCGATTATTGCAGTGAATACAACTGCCGGTACAGCAAGTGAAGTCACTCGCCACTGTGTTCTGACCAATACAAAAACTAAAGTTAAATTTGTTATTGTGAGTTGGCGTAATCTCCCTTCTGTTTCTATTAACGACCCATTGCTGATGATTGGCAAACCCGCCGGACTGACTGCAGCAACAGGTATGGATGCGCTAACTCATGCGGTTGAAGCTTATATTTCTAAAGATGCTAACCCTGTCACTGATGCTTCAGCTATTCAAGCAATCCGTTTGATTTCTCGTAATTTACGCCAAGCCGTAGCCTTGGGGACAAACCTAAAAGCTCGTGAAAATATGGCTTATGCTTCTCTTTTAGCAGGAATGGCATTTAATAACGCTAACCTTGGTTACGTGCATGCAATGGCTCACCAATTAGGTGGCTTATATGATATGCCACACGGTGTGGCCAATGCCGTATTACTCCCACATGTATTACGTTATAACCTGATCGCGAATCCAGAAAAATTTGCTGATATTGCTGAATTTATGGGGGAAAATGTCGCAGGTTTATCTGTCATGGATGCAGCTGAACGTGCTATTGCAGCTATCGCTCGCCTCTCTGCGGATATCGGTATTCCGCAACATTTAAGTGAGTTGGGTGTGAAAGAATCTGATTTCCCATATATGGCGGAAATGGCACTTAAAGACGGTAATGCATTCTCTAATCCTCGTAAAGGTAATGAAAAAGAGATCATTGAAATTTTCCGTCAAGCATTCTAATTTTTTAAAAGAAATACCAATAAACATTAACCCACTATAATGTGGGTTAATTTAAGAATTTTCTCTCCGTTGTTCCCGAATATTCCGATCCTAGTATAAATACGATAGGTTTATTTTTATATTGTCCTTTATATCGGAGTTTATAAAAATGAATATCACGTTAAAAAAGATTGGAACACTGTGTGTCGCTTCTGTTCTGCTTTTTTCACTTGCGGGCTGTTCTAGCATGACAAAACGCGATCGTAATACAGCAATTGGCGCCGGCGCCGGCGCTATCGGTGGTGCTATTTTAACAGATGGTAGCGCATTAGGTACCATTGGCGGTGGTGTCTTAGGTGGCGTTATTGGCCATCAAGTCGGTAAAAAATAACTGACATTGCCTTATTCAACTAGGCTGGGTTTTTCTCAATAAACCCAGTCTTCGAGTCGTTAATTGCCCTATCTTCCCCTTCTTATATTGCAGTTTAAAACAAAAATCTTATTTATTATTAAAGATAAAAATCTTTCATATAAGAAAACGAGCTGATTTTTAGCCTGATTTATCTCAAAGCCGCGTTTTAAACTTGACTCTTTCTAGTGATAGCCTTTTACTTTCAATTATTATAACTATTGAGGGGAAATTAAATGATTATTTTTATCACGGGTGCTTCTGCTGGCTTTGGTGAAGCCATTGCTCGTCATTTTATCAGCCATGGGCATAAAGTTATTGGTACTGCTCGTCGTTTGGATAAACTTAATAGCTTACATAAAGAGCTAGGTGAACAATTTTATCCATTGCAGTTAGATGTTACTGATAAAAAAGCCGTTAGTGAGGTTTTCAAGCAATTACCTGAAAAATGGCATGAAATTGATGTATTAGTCAATAATGCTGGCTTAGCCTTAGGTTTAAATACCGCTGATAAAGCAAGCCTTGATGACTGGGATACAATGATCGAGACAAACAATAAAGGTTTAGTTCATGTCACTCGTGCTATTCTTCCTTTTATGGTCGAAAAAAACAAAGGTCATGTTATTAATATCAGCTCAACAGCAGCGTCTTGGCCTTATCTAGGTGGTAATGTTTATGGCGCCACTAAAGCCTTTGTTAAGCAATTTAGTTTAGGATTACGTGCTGATCTCCAAGGTAAAAAAGTCCGCGTGACCGATATTGAGCCGGGGCTGGTTGGTGGTACAGAATTTTCATTAATTCGTTTTAAAGGTGATAATGATAAAGTTGAACAGACTTATGCTAATGCAAATGCGTTAACACCTGAAGATGTGGCTGAAGCGGTATATTGGACAGCAACATTACCTGCTCATGTGAATATCAATACGCTAGAAATGATGCCAGTGAGTCAGTCATTTGCAGGGTTAAGTGTCCATCGTCAAAATTAAACACACTGAAAACACATTTTTTATTAAGGTATCAGCTATAATTATTAAGATATAATCGTCATTGAGAGTAATAGCTACATAACTTTAGAGGATAGCAACCATGATAAACACACTAACTAAGAAACAAGCCATCAGAACCATGATGTTCTCTTTATTTCTTGGTTTATCAGTGTCTTCTTTTTCTTCTGTTGCCGCTTCGACTAATGTAACCATTAATGGCGATGGCTATGACAATGTTTTAGATAAAGAACAAGCTCGACAAATGAAAGAAGATTGGGATCAAAAGCGTGAACTTCGTACCCAAATCAATCAGCGGGAAAAAATCGAATTTAATAAAGTAGATAAAGCCATTGATGAGCGAGATGCTTGTCTGAAAAGCGCAAATATCTATGCATATTGGGAATCAGAAACGCGTCGTTGTTTAGACAGTAATACTGGTCGCCCTGTTAACCCATAAGTAAATAGTGTAAAACAGTGATGTTTTTGCCCGCTAAAACAAGGAGAGAATAATATGAAAAAATATGTATTTGCTGTAATGACCGCACTGGTTGCGTTTGTACCTTTAGCTGCGAATGCAGGTTGTGATGAAGTCGTTGAGTCTATTCAACAAAAAATCATTAATAATGGTGTGCCAGCCGCTAACTTTACTTTAACTGTCGTTGAAAACGACCAAGTAGCACAAACAGAAGGTAAAGTTGTCGGAACTTGTGAAAATGATAGCAAGAAAATCATCTATACCCGTCATTAATCTATAGTTAATAAAATCTTGTGATTAAAAAAGGGCGCAATATTAGCGCCCTTTCTCTTTGTCACTATTTATCAACATGTTAACTAATTCATTCTATATTATTTAGCCTTAGCTTTATGTGTCATTTTATCATTAGTTATACTTGAGACTAAATCAGAAAAAACAAAAACACCCAATGAATTTACTCATCAGGCGCTTAAAAGTAACAAGTTTGGTATCGTTTAAAAACTGATAGCAATCCACTTGATTACTTATTTATATTCTCTCTTAAGCAGGTACCGCGATTTCTAACTGACTTAAATCGAGGTAACAAGAGAGATCACGTTCTTCAGGACGTAACAAATACGGGATTTCACCAATCAACGGTGCAGGAATATGCTGAGACAGCCTTTCCACAATTTTCGCGTAATAAGGTAATCCTGGATTTATTCTGTTCGCAACCCAACCTACTAATTTTACACCATCATTGATAATAGATTGCGCAGTTAATATTGAGTGATTGACACAGCCTGGTTGAATACCAACAACCAAAACGACTGGGATTTGTTCTTTCACCACCCAATCAGAATAAAAGGTATTATCATCAAGTAAATAACGCCAACCACCATTACCCTCGATAACAACACACTCTGCTTTTTTACTTAAATTGTCGAGTTCATTTGAAATTTTATTAAAATCAATTTCATTTTCACTAATATAACAATTATCAAGCAAAATAGGATTAATTTCGTCGTAGCGAACTTCAACTGGCGATGAATTATGAATAATCATAGCATCACGATTACGTTCACCTTCAGCCGTTTCATGCAATTCTGTTGCAATAGGTTTATAACCCACTGCCGTTGACCCGCCACGATTTATTGACTGAAGAAGTGCTCGGGTTACAACAGTTTTACCCACGTTGGTATCTGTCCCCGTAACAAAAAAGCGTGTTAACATATAATTTACTTCCGTTATGACAGATAAATCAGGTTCATAAAAAATGACAGAGATTAGAGTTTAGGGTAACACTGTTTCTGGTGGCTTGAGATAGCTCAATTTTTTAGTTAATTGGTCGAAAATAGAGAATTCGTTAATGATCAATTGGGGTATTTACGCTTGCAAAACACTTCCGTTACGATTTTTTACACTTCATTTAGCCTTGCATCAATTCAATTAACAAAGAACCATTGTACAGGGCCTCTTTAACTAATGAGGCCGCGGGTAAAGTACCTTTGTTTCTTAACTCTGTTTCTTCAATAGTTAAAGACTGAGCATAACGTGGCATGACATGCTGTTGAATTTGGTTCAAAATCAAAGGAAAAAGAATAGATTTAGCGCGACAAAGCGGTGAACCTATTAATATTTTTTGTGGATTAAAGATATTAATCATCACAGCCAAAATAAAACCTAATCGCTGAGCGACTAAATTAACAATTTCTAGCGCTGATTTATCGCCAACTAATATTGCATCACACAATGTCTCAACAGTAATAGGATATTTGTTTAGCAACGAAGTGGGATCTTCTTGTGCTAATAATTGAGCTTTCTTAATTAATTGAGGTATAGCGATTTCGGTTTCTAAACATCCCTTCGCCCCACAATAGCAACTATTTTCAGAGTCGATGACTTTAGTGTGTCCAATTTCAACCGCACTGTGACTGTGAGAATGTAATGTTTTTCCATTGCTTATCACGCCAGCACCAACAATATCATCGATAACAATTTGTAGAACATCTAAATTGTTTTTTGCCGCACCATATAAATATTCGGCCATTGTCCATGCGGTTACGCTATGCTGTAAAAATACAGAGACACCTGTTTTTTCATGGATTTTATCGGCAAGTGGTATGTCTTTAATATCATAATAAGGCGAGCTATAAATAACACCACTAATGGGATCAACAATGGCATTCATTGTAATGCTTATGGCCGTCAGTCTTTCAACATGAGATTGATAACGTTCAAAGAATTTATCAATTGCAACTAAAAAGTGATTAAGAAAATCATCGCTATATTCTTTGGGAAAATCAAACGTATCTTCAGTAACCAGTTTGCTGTCTAATTCTCTTAAACTAAAAAGCAAGTTACCTTTATTGACGCGGATACAGAGAAATTGCCAGCCCTGACTTTCTAATTTTAATCCAACTGCAGGTCTGCCACGAAATCCTACATCTGGGAACTCCGTTTCATGAATAAGATGCGCTTCAACTAATTCTCGCGTGATCTTAGTAATACTTGCTGGTGCAAGCTCTGCCTTTTTCGACAATGAAATACGCGAAATGGGACCATGTTCATCAATCAAACGAAAGACTGTGCCAAGATTAAATTGTTTTACGTGATCGATGTGGCTAGGTTGGTTCCCCATTGAATGCTTCCTTAATTAAAGAGCCATAATTAATTCGAGGCTCCAAATAATTCATTACCGATTATGTCGTCAATTTGTGATAATTGTACAATACTTACATAAAAATCGTGATCAAAAACACAGATAAATCAAGATTTTTGGTGATCTAGGATATTTTTTAGCAGTAATTGCGTTAATCGATTCGCCGCTGCGGGTATAGCACGTTTATTATGTGAAACTAACCAAACTTCAGAGAACGCTTGAGAATTGGCAAAATGTAGATAATGCACCCCATCAACTTTCATTCGCGTAAATGATTTTGTCACAATGGAAATACCAAGCCCAGCGGCAACTAATCCTAAAATCGTCATGGCTTCACCCGCTTCTTGTGCAATAGTTGGCGTAATTCCTGACAGGCTAAGTAGTTGAATAATCTCATCATAAAGTGCTGTACCGACATCTCTTTCAAAGAAAACAAAAGGATATTGTCCAATATCGTGAATATTGACTCCCGTTTCTTTGTAAGCAAGCAGAGGATGCCCTTCATAAACCGCCAAAATAAAAGGCTCACGAAATAACAGCTGGTGGTGCAAATTTTCGGGTAATGCCGTGTTTCGCATGATCCCAAGATCAATACGCCCAGTCAGCAACGGCGATATCTGTTGTTTTGTATTCATTTGATGCATATGAATACCGACCTCTGGGTAATTTTCTCTAAACTGCCGCAAACTTAAGGTGACTAAATGCATAAAAGGCGTTGTTGAAGTAAAACCAATTGAAATCTCGCCTAACTCACCTTTTTCCATTCTAGCGGCGCGCGTTGTGGCTGCGTTAACCTGCGCCATTATTTGATATGACTCTTTTAAAAACATTTGTCCTGCGGGTGTTAACGAAACGGAACGGTTAGTTCGTTCTAAGAGTCTAGCGCCGATTTCACTTTCAAGTGCTTGTATTTGTTGGCTCAGCGGTGGTTGCGAAATGTTTAATCTTTCGGCGGCTTTGCCAAAATGAAGTTCTTCGGCAACAGCAATAAAATAACGTAAATGCCTAAGTTCAATATTCATATTTTTCTCATATTGTTATTGATACTTTAAAAGTCTTATTTCTAATGATTAATATATTAGACAAAAAAATCAAATATTTTTAACATTGACATAAATCAAATTTAAGTAATGGAAGTTTAATCAATATGGACACTCACGAAATAGACAGTAAAAGTATGAGCTTAGGCACTGATATTTCAGATAATACATCAAGTATAGAAAAGCCTGCTCATCGCCAATCTAATCCTAAACACTATATTCAGCGTGATGATGCACTGTACATAAAAGTGACAGTGTCATTTTTTATGGTCGGTTTAGCGACATTCGCCTTACTTTATTTTGTGCAACCCATATTACCAGTGCTATCTAACGAATTTTCTATTAGTCCAGCAACCAGTAGTCTGGCGCTCTCACTTTCAACCGCTTTAATGGCATGTGGTTTATTAATCACCGGACCACTTTCAGACGCTTTTGGGCGTAAAAATGTTATGGTTATCGCACTGTTTTGTGCCGCATTTTTTACATTATTAAGTGCAACCATGAATAGCTGGACAGGTATTTTAATTACGCGAGCTTTAGTTGGACTGTCATTAAGTGGTGTTGCTGCGGTGGCAATGACTTATTTAAGCGAAGAGATCCATCCGGCCTACTTAGCTCTATCAATGGGGTTATATATTAGTGGCAACTCTATTGGTGGGATGAGTGGTCGTGTCATTACTGGGGTATTAAGTGATTATTATTCTTGGCGTTTATCTGTCGTTATTCTCGGTATTTTTGCCCTTTTTGCTGCGATTACTTTCTGGAAGATATTACCTGCTTCACAGCACTTTAGACCGACAGCATTAAAGCCTCGTAATCTTCTTATTACCACTAAATTGCATTTTAGAGATAAAGGGCTGCCTTTGTTATTTATTGAAGGTGGTTTATTAATGGGCGGTTTTGTTACTTTATTTAACTATATTGGCTATCGTTTATTAGATGCACCTTATTCATTAAGTCAAACTACAGTAGGGCTGATTTCTATCGTCTATTTAAGTGGTACTTATAGCGCATCTAAGGCGGGCTTATTAACCACTAAATACGGTTTAGGCAAGGTCTTTATTGCAGGCATTTCAATGATGTTAATTGGCATATTGATTACCTTGATTGAATCACTGCCCGTCATTTTTATTGGGATGCTTATCTTAACAACAGGTTTCTTTGCGGCACATGCTGTCGCAAGTAGTTGGGTTGGTCGTCGTGCAAAACGAGGACGAGCCCAAGCCTCTTCCCTTTATCTTTTTACTTACTATGCAGGCTCTAGTCTTGCAGGTACCGTAGGTGGATTATTCTGGGTGAGTTTCGGTTGGCTTGGTGTAGGATTATTTATCGCCATTTTAATGTTAACTGCCTTATTAATAGCATTACACTTAAACAAAGTTGCCCAATAAATTTATTGATAATGAATAAAGTGCAAAAGCAGATTAATACGGTTTAATGTTGTCGGTTTTGCACTCCTTTCTTAAGGTATAAACTTATTCTTTAAGAAGGAACAACGATTATGTCTATTATAAAACTATCCTTTACTCTGTTATTTCTCTTTTTTACATCTCTGACGAGTGCGTCTACAGAACACTGCCCACCAACAAAACCAGATTGTGATGTTACTCATGATCCATTAGCACGACAGAGTGAAAAACAGACTGTTCTTGATTTAAAAACCATCAAATAATCTCTTTTTAGGAAAAACACCATCCTAATATGCCCTTTTTACGGTATACTGTATAAATAAACAGTATACCGTGTTTTTGGCATTTATCTCTATTAAGCAATGTACTTTCTTCTGAAGCTGATGTATTGTTTTAAATAAAGGCTAATTGTATGTTGTAACTAAATAAGGATATGAAAGTGAACAAATATGATTTAATCGAGCAATTTAACCGTTGCTTTAAATTGTTAGAAACAGAGATTGAGGCTTTGTCGACCTCGCTTAGAAAGCTGACTTTATTACCTTCTGCTGTATTTGAATTACCCGATGTGAGTAAAGAAGAAGAACATGATGAAGTTGCTTATGTTACAGTGTCACCAAGCTACAACGAAGATGCATTGAATCTTACCTTAAAACTTATTGCCAACCTGTTTATTTATGATAATGCCCCACATATCAGTAGTAAACGCGCTATTCGTTTACCTGGTGTGCTTTGCTTTAGTACCAATAACCAAACATTTAAATCTGTAAAAAAACAAGTTGAGCAAATTAATTTATTAAAAAAACAGCTTTCTGATATTGTTACTAAAGAGTCAGGTATATCGAAAGAAGAACGCTTTGATTTCGTCCATAATCAATTAAAAGGCTTAATTACGCTCAATGCTTATCGTACCCTCACCCTGCTATCTGATCCAGATACTGTACGTTTTGGTTGGGCGAATAAGAATATTATTAAAAATTTAACGCGTAATGAGGTATTAACTCAATTAGAAAAAAGCCGTGAGGCTAATCGTGCCGTTCCACCTTATACCAGTGAACAATGGGCTGAACGTCTGGACAAAGAGATTATCACTCTTTCCCAATTACCTGAAAATGCAAAATTAAAGATAAAGCGTCCCGTAAAAGTACAACCTATTGCGCGTGTTTGGTATTCAGAACTTCAAAAACAAGTGCAATATGCATGCCCCTTGCCTTTATTAGCTTTCTATATTGATAAAGAGAGCGACTTTAAACCGATTATTGGCGAACTACCTGATTATGATGCCGATAACATTCAAATTCGCCATCGCCCTAAAGCTAAAAAGCTACAATTAATTATTCCAAGAATGCATTTGTATCTTGAAAAGTAGAGAATATCTTATTTTTCAATAAGTTTAATTGAGCTTTCTTGAAGAATTTGCTGAAGATAATCATTAAGCTGAATAAAGTGATTGTCTTCAATATCTAAATAGATTGTTATTACCACATTGTTTTTTAATGTAAGGGTAATATTTTTTCGATCAAGAGTAATTTTTACGAGCGTATTAATGGCTTCAATATCAGATAAATGAGTCATTAAACCAATTGAATTATCTATATCTTCATCTTCTTCATCAAATCTTGAAAGAATAATGAAATGATCAGGAGAAACAACATCATCCCCTATTCCAATAATGGTGACATCGTCTTCGACATAGCAATTCACTTCTGTCGCAGTAAACCTAATTTCTTCAATCATTATTTTTCCTATAAGATCTAAAAATCCCGCCATGATAGCGGGATTTAATATCGGTTAAATAAGTGTGTTTAACACTTATTTTTTCATACTACCAACCATATCTTCTGGACGTACCCAGCTATCGAATTCTTCCGATGTCAGGTAATTCAGTTTCAATGCAGATTCTTTTAGCGTTAAGCCTTCTTTATGCGCTTTCTTCGCAATTTCAGCGGCTTTATCGTAACCAATATGAGTATTTAACGCAGTAACTAACATTAATGATTCGTGCAATAGTTTATTGATACGTTCACGGTTTGGCTCAATGCCAATTGCACAGTGCTCATTGAAACTACGCATACCATCAGCCAGTAAACGCACTGATTGTAAGAAGTTATCAATGATCATTGGACGATAAACGTTCAGTTCAAAGTTACCCGATGCGCCACCAATATTAATTGCAACATCATTACCCATTACTTGAGCACATAACATTGTTAATGCTTCACATTGTGTTGGGTTAACTTTGCCTGGCATGATTGAACTACCGGGTTCGTTTTCTGGGATCGAGATTTCACCAATACCACAACGAGGGCCAGAAGCTAACCAACGCACGTCATTAGCAATCTTCATTAATGATGCCGCTAAACCTTTTAATGCACCATGAGCATGAACTAATGCATCACAAGTTGCTAATGCTTCAAATTTATTAGGTGCTGTTACAAAAGGCTGACCTGATAATTCAGCGATGCGCTTAGCAACACGCACAGCATATTCTGGATGGGTATTTAATCCCGTACCTACTGCTGTACCACCTAGCGCTAATTCACAAACATGAGGAACTGAGTCATCGATATGTTTGATGCTATGTTCAAGCATAGCAGCCCAACCAGAGATCTCTTGGCCTAATGTCAGGGGTGTCGCATCTTGCAGGTGAGTACGACCAATTTTAACGATGTCATGGAAAGCTTCTGCTTTCTCTTTGAATACTTTCAGCAGTGATTTTAATTCTGGCAATAAATCCTGACGTAATGCAATAACAGCAGCGACATGCATGGCAGTTGGAAACACATCATTTGAACTTTGACTTTTATTAACATCATCATTCGGATGGATTTTGCGCTCCATGCCACGGATACCACCAAGTATCTCACTACCACGGTTAGCTAACACTTCATTCATATTCATGTTTGATTGAGTGCCAGAACCGGTCTGCCAGATTGCTAATGGGAATTCAGTTGGGTGTTTACCTGCAAGCACTTCGTCTGCAGCTGCGATAATTGCATCAGCGCGCTCTTTGGGTAATAAACCTAAATCCATGTTAACACCTGCGGCTGCTTTCTTCGTGAGAGCAAGCGCATGGATAAGTGCAACAGGCATTTTTTCAACTGAAATACGGAAGTGTTCAAGAGAACGCTGCGTTTGAGCTCCCCATAACTGGTCAGCTGGTACTTCGATTTGTCCCATTGAGTCTTTTTCAATGCGAGTGGCTGCCATTTCAATCTCCTTAAGTACACAGAATAATTGATTAATTCCGAATCACTTTCTAGTAAATAACTCGGATACCAGTATCATGCCATAAACAGAATAATAAATATGAGAGCTAAAGCGAGCTTATGAAATTTATAACAGAATGAAATCTGTTGATTTTTTGGGAAAAGTACGATTAGCAATCTTATTCTATTGTCAATGTTATTATTTAAGCTTTCATATTTATATCCATACTTATTATGAGCCTTTATTATTCATCATAAATAGAATCACATCACAATTAAATATTGTTCAAATCGAAAAATGAGTAAAAAAAGAGAGTTTTAATGATTATTTGAATTATCTTATAAATCATATCCATTTTGCTTTAAACTCATTATGTTAGCGAGTAACTAAGTAAGTTCTGATTGCGATTTTATTCCACTAAATCTATATTTACAGTTAATATAGGTGGCGATGTATATATGTGGATTATCTATATTTAAATTTAGTAAAATTTATCACCAATTTATCGGGTTGTTTAAGGGTTACAAAACAGCCTTTATAACGTACATCGCCAGATGTACACAGAGGATGGACTAGAATTATGAAGAAATCGCTTGTCGCTGTTGGTGTTATCGTCGCACTAGGTGTTGTTTGGACTGGTGCGTCGTGGTACATGGGCAGCAAAATTGAAAGTCGCTTACAGGAAGAAACGAAACTAGCAAATGTCCAATTAGCGCAACTTGCTAAAACTGCACAATTTGGTGCTGATATTAAACTTGAAATTCGTGACTATAAAAAAGGGGTATTCACCTCTAATGCAGACTTTGCTGTCGTGATTTCAAAAGATGCTAGTGAAATTGTTGAAGACCAGGATAAAAAAGTAGAAGAGATTATCTTCACTACTGATATTGATCACGGTCCATTCCCTCTTTCTGATTTGGCTAGATTTAATTTAGTACCAAAATTAGCGGCCATGAATAATACGTTGGTCAACAATGATACAACTAAAGAATTATTCAAGCTGACTAAAGATAAATCTCTTTTTGATATCCATACATCTTTAGCTTTTGATGGTGCAGTATCAGGTGAAGCTAAACTAAATCCTATCGATTTCGCTGAAAACGGTGGCACAGTTAAAACAACACCATTAACAATTGAATTCTCATCAGATAAAACCGCAACCAACTTCACTACCGCCGTAAAAGGTGATCAAGTTGTTGTCACTAAAGATGGTGAAGAAACTTTCACAATTAAAAATATTGCAGGTTCTGTTGCTGGAACTAAAGTTAACAACGATCAATATTTATTTAATGAGCAGTTATTAAGTTTTGCTGAAATTACACATACTAGCAAAGAAAAAGCATCGGATTTCTCACTGAAAGATTTTTCTCTGACAACCAAAAGTAATATCAAAGATAAGCTCTTTAACATTTCTCAAACTTATTACTTTAAGTCACTGAATGTTGCGGGACTAGAATTTGGTGCTGGTAAATTTGGCTATTCAATTGATAAAGCTGATCCAGATGCAATGTTGTTATTAACCAAAGTTTATAACAACTCATTATTGCCATGGAATAAAAATCATTTCGACAATTCTGAAATGGTTGAACAAGCCGTTCGTGATGTGCTAGAAAAAGGCTTAGTTTTCCGTATTGATGAAGCTTCTTTAACCAATAAAAGTGGTGCAAGTAAGTTAACCTTTAACTTAGACTTAAATGCTTTTAACGTTAAAACATTAGAAAACCAAGAGAAATCACCAGCAGAGTTATTTAATTATCTGTTTAAAAACATCGATTTCAATATTGATTTATCTCTTCCAATGTTAGCTGAGTTCCGTAACACCACTCAATATCTTGATGCTGCTCGTTACCAAGAAACCGCATTGACAGATGAAGAGAAAAAAGAGATCGAAGCAGCAACAGCAACAGATATTGAACAATTAAAAACTGAATTACAGCAAAATATCAACCAAATTTCTCAAGATGAGAAAGATGCATTACCTCTGATGCTACTTGCACAAGATGGTAAAGCATTAAGCATGAAACTGAACTATGCGGCAGATAAATTTACCATGAATGGTAAAACTTATACTTTTGATGAGTTTATGGAAGTAACCCAAGCTCCACAAATGTTAGGTTTAGCAGCCATGTTATTCGGTATGGGCGCATCATCTTATGATTACGATGATTCTGATTATTCAGAAGAAGGTTATCAAGAAGAAATGACAGAAGATCCAGCCATTATCGAAGAACAAGATATTTTAATTCCTGAGCAACCTGTACAAGCTCAATAATTAACTTTTTGTTAGAACGGTCAGTCGTTAAAACAATAAATACCCCATTTGTGAATAACATAATGGGGTATTTTTTTCACATCGTGTTTTAATTAACAATCGCGATCTTTAGCTGGAATATGGTGATTACTCCATTCCTCTTTACAACAAGAATCAATAGTTTTATTAATTATTCCCGCAAGAGTATTTACGGTTGAAATAATAGAAGTGAGTTGTGAGCAGATCTGACTACAGTTAGATGTTTTTTCATCCGGCTTAGGAATATTCGGTAACGTCAAGCTATCGCAGAGTATTTCTTGTAATACTAATGAGAACTGTGCAATGCCTGTAGTATAGATATATGAACGCCCTCCTGTCTGTTTTGCTAAGCGCTCATATTCTTTTGTAATACTATCTCTATCAGCAATACTTGGGAAACGATCTAAATTCGTTATCTTATCGTCAGGTGTTCCTTGATAGGTATAGACTTTAACTTTTTCGTTCTGAGCTACAGAGATAGCTTCATCATTCTTTCTAACTGCATCATTTGTAAGAACACCACCTCCTCCTTCCATCCCTTCATCACCCAACACAAAAATAGCGCGACGAGCACCGTCACGCCAATCAAAATACTTACTTAAATCAATCACTGCACGACACAAATCCTCTTTATTGCCCGCATGATCACGCCCATCAGCCTCTTTAAAGGGTTTTCTTGCCTGTAAACGATTTTCAGGAACCCCTAGAGCTTTTAAATAGTCACTAGCTGATTGATCAAATTTAGTATCATCCCATGTACCTTCTATACCTAAAAAGGTCACTCTCAGTTTTGATGGACATTTTTCAAGTGCAGCTTGTATTGCATCATCCACTTCTTTACTTAAATCCGACGATTCATCAGACATTGAACCGCTGGTATCAATCACAACAACTAAATCTAACGCAATCATACCATCACCAGTAACGACTTGTGATCCATAAGTAAGATTATTTGAGGATGAAGGTGGAAGTATTTGGGACATTAATTGGTCTTTTATTTTATTATTTTTATTTTCAAAACTAAAATCAGAATTCTCATTCATATTTATTTCCCTTAACTTTAAATAAATAGAGATCTATTAAAAAATCATTATGTAAATAATTACATTCAGCTAAATACATCTAGTTCACAGCAACCTATTATGGCAATAATCACCTATCATTTAATCCTTATTTAATAAAAGAGATGTTCTATTTTTTAGTTCCATTTTATTTTCTATAAATAAACTCAAATATAAATTAACTTTATTATTTTTATAGAAATAATTTTTTATTCTTTGTCTGAAAATCATCTCAAACCAATATAAACAACAATTTATCAAATAAAATTATGATCAAATAATATTTCAGCCGTTTTTACACCGCTTTCACTTAACACTATCAATGTAGCTGATAAGAGATTTCAATTATAATGATAAATCTTTTCCAAATTAATATTTAATGTATCAATTTACCTGATAATACACGTCAATTAGATTGAATATTGTAGCTAATAAATAAACACCTCTTTTTTCTATTTTTTATTTTTTAACTTAAAATTAAGAAAAAACTGTATTTTTAGTTTTAAAAATAACCAATTTAAGTTTATTTATTAGTGAATAAAATAAAAATCAGTCATAATAATCTGCAACTCATTTATATTTACCCGATTATAAGAAAATCACTATAAACGATAGATTTTCATTATTTCTATTAAAAAGGAAAATAACACGTGATTGACACACAGTTGCCTTTAACCGATTTACATCGTCATTTAGATGGTAATATCCGCCCACAAACTATTTTAGATTTAGCAAAACAACACAATATTGCACTCCCTGCTTATGAGTTAGAAGCTTTGCGTCCTCATGTGCAAATTACAAAAAATGAGCCAAGTCTTGTGAGCTTCTTACAAAAATTAGATTGGGGAGTGGCGGTTTTAGCAGACTTAGATGCGTGTCATCGTGTTGCTTATGAAAACGTGGTGGATGTGGTTAATGCGGGTATTGATTACGCTGAACTGCGATTCTCTCCTTATTATATGGCAATGAAACACCAGTTGCCTGTTGAAGGTGTCGTGGAAGCCATTGTTGATGGTGTGCAAAGCGCACTGCAATCACATGATGTAGATATTCGTTTAATCGGTATTTTAAGCCGTACTTTTGGTGAAGATGCTTGCCAACAAGAATTAAATGGTTTGTTGAAACATCAAGATAAAATTACTGCGCTTGATTTAGCGGGTGATGAATTAGGTTTTCCGGGTCACTTATTCCAATCTCATTTTAATCGTGCTCGTGACACAGGCTGGAATATTACTGTTCATGCTGGTGAAGCGGCGGGTGCTGAAAGTATCTGGCACGCAATTAAAGAATTAGGCGCAAGTCGTATCGGTCATGGTGTTAAGGCTATTGAAGATCCTCGTCTAATGGATTATCTCGCAGAACATCAAATTGGTATTGAATCTTGCTTAACCTCAAATATTCAAACCAGTACGATCAATTCATTAGCAGAACATCCTCTAAAAACCTTCTTAGAGCATGGCATTATTGCATCGCTTAATACCGATGATCCTGCTGTTGAAGGCATTGAATTAAAGCACGAATATAACGTTGTAGCACCGGCTGCTGGATTAACACCAGAGCAAATTCGCCAAACTCAAATTAATGGTTTAAAAATGGCGTTTATTAGCCAAGCAGAACGTGAAACATTAATTAAAAAAGCCAGTCAACGTTAATATAAAATAGTTTAATAGAAAAGCATCTGTCTTAAACTGCCCCCTGTTTATTGAACAGTTTAAATTAGAGAGATGCTTTTTCAATTAACTACCGTTTAGTTTCATATTGTCTTTAAATTTACTACCATCAGCATAAATTTATTTTTTTTCTGTCACTTTATTTTGATTAGCGTAGCGCTGTGCTAATACCGCACAAACCATTAATTGGATCTGATGGAATATCATTAGTGGTAATAGCATTACTCCAACAGTCGCTGCAGGAAATAATACATTCGCCATGGGTACACCATTTGCTAAGCTCTTTTTAGAGCCACAAAAAACAATGGTGATTTCATCTTCTTTATTAAAACCAAGCAACCTTGCACTGTACACATTCACAAAAATCACAATCGCTAACAAAATACAACTTACTACTGCAATCGTTAATAGCGACCAACCATCAATTTTATGCCAGATCCCTTCAACAACTGCCTCACTAAATGCCACATAAACCACCAGCAAAATAGACGAGCGATCCGTTCTATTAACTAATTTTTTATGATTATCAACCCAACGACCAATCAAAGGGCGAGATAAATGGCCAATAATAAAAGGCACCATTAATTGCAGTAAAATAGATTGAATAGCACCGACAGTATCAAAGTCACTTGCAGAGCCTTGCGTTTGCATTAAAAAACCGACTAATACCGGTGAAAGAAAAACACCAAGAATACTGGATGCAGATGCACTACAAATAGCCGCAGCGACATTTCCCCCAGCCACAGAAGTAAAGGCAATCGCAGATTGCACCGTCGCTGGTAACGCACAAAGATATAAAAAACCCATATAGACAGTTGGTGACATCCATTCAGGCACAATCACTTGTAATCCAAGACCCAAAATAGGGAAAAGAATAAAAGTACTGGCAAATACGGTAAGATGTAAACGCCAATGCCCAAGCCCTGCCAATATCGCTTCTCGAGAAAGCTTTGCGCCATGCAAAAAGAACAGCAGTGCTATCGCGCCGGTCGTAAGATATTGGAATAGGACTTTAATATCGCCTTGTGCGGGTAGTAGCGTTGCTAGTGTCACCACACAAATCATTATCATGAGAAAAGGATCGAGTTTTAATTTTTGCCACCAAGACATTAGATTTAGCACTCCCTTTAGCTTATAGCGTAATAGTTTGTTTTAAACGATTTGAAATTTCGCCAGCTTCAATCAAACGCATAATGGCTGTTGCTTGTATTGGCGTAACGGGATTGTCTTCACCCAATGTAATTGCACGATAAATTTGTTGATAGTAAGCGGGATAATCACCAGAAAGTGTAGTTAGTGTCGTTGTCTCTAATTCACCAGACTCTGATAGTATTGTTAATTCACCATCACTATGATCCATTCCCCAATTATAAGTTTGATTAGGAAGATAACCGGCTTTTAAGGCATCTTCTTGGGTATCTAACCCATATTTAACATAACTTCCTTTTATTCCATGAATGGCAAAAATAGGTGTTGGAGATGCGACGAGCATAGAAGCGTGAAGAACAACTCTAAGATTGTCATATTCTAATAATGCATGAAAATAATCGGCATTTTTTGCATTAGGACGTAATTGAGCAATATCTGCAGTAATTGCTTTAGGCTCCCCAAATAGGCAAACAGCTTGATCAAGAACATGGGGCGCTAAATCATACCAAAGCCCGCCCCCCATTCCGGCATCTTCTCGCCAACGTTGACGCACGGTTGGGCGAAACCGATCAAAATGCGCTTCATAGGCACTAATCTCACCGAGTGTTTTATCTGCTAAAAGTTTTTTAACTGTTAAGAAACCAGAATCCCAACGACGATTATGAAAAACAGAGAGGAGTTTACCTGCATCGGTTGCTTGCTGAGTCAATTTTTCAGCTTCTTCCAGTGTCAGTGTAAACGGTTTATCCACAATGACATGTTTACCTTTTTTCAGGGCCTGCGAAGCCAGTGAATAGTGAGTATTATTCGGTGTAGGGATAATGATTAAATCTATTGAAGGATCATTAATAAGTGCTTGAGGATCTGCATAAACCGTAATCTGAGGAAAATCTTGTCTGACTTTATTTTCATCAGAACTTGAAATTGCACTAAGATTTAAGCCATCGGTTGTTGTTATTAGCGGTGCATGAAAAGTTTTACTTGCATAGCCATACCCGATAATTCCAACATTGAGTTTAATTGCCATAACCCTATCCTATTTTTATATGCTTTTTTTATTAACAAAAATCACTTTCACTTTTGTAGTTAAATAAATAATAACAAAGTTTGTGATAATATCCCGTTTAGTTCTATACATACGAGTAGGAATAATTAATTAATGAAATTTGATCTCAAAGCAAACACGCAGAATAACCTTTCAGGAAAAGCGCCTATTACCGGGTGGTTGCTTGCGCCATTGGCTTATATGATCTTGTCAGTTATTGGTTCTGGGTTGATGTCTGTTCTCTATATTATTAAATATTTTTCAGATTTTTCGATCCTCCACCAGCTTCCTTTTCATTTGATATCAAGCTGGTATCTTTCCGCGTTAACAACATGGGTAATGTTTAGCTTTACACTTTACCTACTAAGACAATTTTTTTATCGTGCTAAAAACTTTCCGCGCCTATTTATTTTTTGGTTGCTTATCAACTTACTATTAGCAATTAAGAGCTTTGGCTTTGCGCCCGTAGATGACCAAACAGCATTACAATCCCTTCTATGGTCTGTTTTCTCGACTGTCTGCTTTGTGCCCTATATCAAGTACTCTAAACGTGTGCGTGAAACTTTCACACAAGTTCGATAACTTCGCGTCTTTACCCTTGATATTATATACACTTGTTTAGCCTCTTTATTTCAGGAGGCTTTTTGTTTCTCTGTTTAACAATTTTGGCATAACAATGACTGATTACTTGCTTCTATTCGTCGGCACCGTATTGGTGAATAACTTTGTACTCGTCAAATTCCTAGGTTTATGCCCATTTATGGGTGTATCAAAAAAATTAGAAACCGCGATTGGAATGGGATTTGCGACGACCTTTGTTATGACTCTCGCCTCGATTAGTTCTTGGCTGATGGATAATTTTATTTTAGTTCCTTTGGACTTACTTTATTTACGCACACTGAGCTTTATTTTAGTTATTGCAGTAGTTGTACAATTCACCGAAATGGTCGTAAGAAAAACAAGCCCGACACTCTATCGTTTGTTGGGGATCTTCTTACCTTTAATTACCACAAACTGTGCTGTCTTAGGCGTTGCGTTATTAAATATCAATCAAGCACACACGTTTATGCAGTCGGCTGTTTATGGTTTTGGTGCAGCAGTAGGTTTTTCTCTTGTGATGGTATTATTTGCCGCCATTAGAGAAAGATTAGCCGTGGCAAATGTCCCTGCGCCATTTAAAGGTGCTTCAATTGGTTTAATTACCGCAGGTTTAATGTCTCTCGCCTTTATGGGTTTTAGTGGTTTGGTGAAACTGTAATGAATTCTTTATGGATAGCAATTGGCGTACTCGGTGCGCTAGGTCTTATCTTTGGGCTAATTTTGGGATATTCCGCACGCCGTTTCAAAGTGGAAGAAGATCCTATTGTTGAAAAAATTGACGCGATATTACCGCAAAGCCAATGCGGACAATGTGGTCATCCGGGGTGTCGCCCTTATGCCGACGCGGTTGCAAACAATGGTGAAATGATTAACCGTTGTGCACCGGGCGGCGAACAGGTGATGTTAAAAATCGCAGAATTGATGGGTGTTGATCCTCAACCGCTTGATGGTGACGAAGAAGCGTTAAATCCAATTAGAAAAGTCGCCTTAATTGATGAAGATAATTGCATAGGATGCACTAAGTGTATTCAAGCGTGCCCTGTTGATGCCATTGTCGGTGCAACGCGCGCAATGCATACGGTTATTGAAGACTTATGTACTGGATGTGACTTATGCGTTCCTCCTTGCCCTACTGACTGTATTACCTTAGTGCCCGTCAAAGTAACAACCTCAAATTGGAAATGGGATTTAAATACCATCCCGGTAAAAAACATTCCAGCAGAGCCGGAAGAAACACCTGAAGATGAACCGTCATTAAAGACGGAGGATAACGCTCATGTTTAATCTCTTTTCGTTATTTAAAAAAGATAAAATCTGGGATTTTAAAGGTGGTATTCATCCTCCTGAAATGAAATTGCAGTCAAGTCGTACACCAATGCGTATAGCGCAATTACCTGATGAAGTCATTATTCCTATTCATCAGCACTTAGGTGTACCGGGTCAACTTTGTGTCAACGTAGGCGAACATGTATTAAAAGGTCAACCGTTAACAAGAGGGGTTGGCAGGACATTACCTGTACATGCCTCTATCTCTGGTATAGTTACAGCAATAGAACCTTTTCCAAGTACTCACCCTTCTGGGTTACCTGAAATTGCAGTAAGAATTCAATCTGACGGTAAAGATGAGTGGCGTGAACAATTCCCTCTTGTGGATTATCAATCACAAAGTAAAGAGGTTTTACTCACTCGTATTCATGAAGCGGGTATAGCGGGATTAGGTGGAGCTGGATTTCCAACAGCCACAAAATTAAAAGGTGGTGGCGATCTTATTAAAACACTTATCATCAATGCAGCAGAATGTGAGCCATATATTACTGCCGACGATCGTTTAATGCAGGAGCATGCTGATGAAGTGATTGTAGGGTGTCAGATCTTAATTCACCTTCTCTCTCCCGATGAAGTATTAATTGGTATTGAAGATAACAAGCCTGAAGCTATCGAGTCATTAAAACATGCCTTAAGTGCAGTACCTGATGAAAAACGTATTTTCATTCGTGTTATCCCAACAAAATACCCATCAGGTGGTGCGAAACAACTCACCAAAATCTTAACAGGCAAAGAAGTGCCATCAGGTGGTCGTTCATCTGATATTGGTGTTTTGATGCAAAACGTCGGTACTGTTGTTGCCATCAAACGTGCCATTATTGATGATGAGCCTTTAATTGAGCGTGTTGTCACGGTCACTGGTAATGGTACCAAAACACCAGGTAACTTCTGGGCGCGTTTAGGTACCCCTATTTATTCATTGCTAAAACAAGCGGGATTTGTTGCTGGCTCTGAACAAATGGTGATTATGGGTGGGCCATTAATGGGCTTTACCTTACCCGACTTAAATGCCCCTGTTGTTAAGATAACCAACTGTCTACTTATCCCTTCTGTTGAAGAGATGGATACAGATAACCTTGAAGAAGCCTGTATCCGTTGTGGTCATTGCGTTGATGCTTGCCCTAGTGGCTTATTACCGCAACAACTTTACTGGTTTAGTAAAGGTAAAGAGCATGAGAAGGCACAACAACATAATTTATTTGATTGTATTGAATGTGGTGCTTGTGCATTTGTTTGCCCAAGTAATATTCCGTTAGTTCAATACTATCGCCAAGAAAAGGCTGAAATTCGTGAAATTGATGCGGAAGCCAAACGAGCAGCTGAAGCTAAAGCGCGTTTTGAAGCCAAAAAATTACGTATGGAGCGTGAAAAACTTGAGCGTGAAGCAAGGCATCAACGTGCGGCAGTTAAACTTGATGATAAAGAACACAGTGAAGTTCAATCAGCACTTTCTCGTGTAAAAGCGAAACAAAGTATCGGGAAAATTATTTCTGTTAAAGCGGGAGAAGAGCCGGATAACGCAGCCGCTATTGCCGCACGTAAAAAACGTAAAGAAGAAGTTAGAGCAAAACAAGCGGCTAAATTAGCACAGCAAAAGGCACTAGAAACCTCAAGTGAGAGTATAGCGAGTAAGAGCGAAGATGCTGATCCACGTAAAGCTGCTGTTGCCGCCGCTTTGGCTCGTGTGAAAGCAAAGAAAGCACAGCAAGCTTCCCAAGCAACGCCAGCCGTTGAAGCGCCTGTTGAAAACACTAAAGCCGAAGATGTCGATCCACGTAAAGCCGCTGTTGCTGCCGCTATTGCCAGAGTAAAAGCGAAAAAAGAAGCCGAACAAGCCTCTCAAGCAACACCAGCCGTTAAAGCACCTGTTGAAAACGCTGAAGCCGAAGATGTCGATCCACGTAAAGCTGCCGTTGCCGCTGCTATTGCCAGAGTAAAAGCGAAAAAGGAAGCCGAACAAGCCTCTCAAGCAACACCAGCCGTTGAAGCGCCTGTTGAAAACGCTGAAGCCGGAGATGTCGATCCACGTAAAGCCGCTGTTGCCGCTGCTATTGCCAGAGTAAAAGCGAAAAAAGAAGCCGAACAAGCCTCTCAAGCAACGCCAGCCGTTGAAGCGCCTGTTGAAAGCGCTGAAGCCTGAGATGTCGATCCACGTAAAGCCGCTGTTGCCGCTGCTATTGCCAGAGTAAAAGCGAAAAAAGAAGCCGAACAAGCCTCTCAAGCAACGCCAGCCGTTGAAGCGCCTGTTGAAAGCGCTAAAGCCGAAGATGTCGATCCACGTAAAGCTGCCGTTGCCGCTGCTATTGCCAGAGTAAAAGCGAAAAAAGAAGCCGAACAAGCCTCTCAAGCAACGCCAGCCGTTGAAGCGCCTGTTGAAAGCGCTGAAGCCGGAGATGTCGATCCACGTAAAGCCGCTGTTGCCGCTGCTATTGCCAGAGTAAAAGCGAAAAAAGAAGCCGAAAAACGTCGAGCTAAAGAAGAAGTTACCTTGGATTAATCACAGATGAAATTTAGACCGATACAAAATAACAACAGTAAATTAAAAATTGCGAGTTCCCCTTTTACGCATAATCAGCAATCCACCAGCCAAGTTATGCTATGGGTAACATTAGCAGCACTGCCGGGGATCTTAAGCCAGATCTATTTCTTTGGCTTAGGCACTATTTACCAAATTGTGTTAGCTATTATTGTGGCGCTTGTCACTGAAACACTCTGCGTAAAGCTTAAAAAAGAAGATCCTTTACTTTATTTGAAAGACAATTCAGCACTACTGACAGGCGTATTACTCGCCATTAGCATTCCACCTTTAGCGCCTTGGTGGATCATTGTTTTGGGTACTTTTGTTGCGATTGTTATCGCAAAACAGATCTATGGCGGTTTAGGGCAAAATCCATTTAACCCTGCAATGGTAGGGTATGTAGTTTTACTGATCTCATTCCCAGTACAAATGACATCATGGATGCCTCCTGTTGAATTACAAGCAGTTTCTTACAATGTCATGGACAGTTTAAGTATCTTCTTTACAGGTCATACCTCATCAGGTTTAACACTTGAAGATTTGAGACGCTCTGTTGACGGCATTACACAAGCAACACCTCTAGATAGTTTTAAAACAGGCTTACTCACGCATTCTATTGATGAAGTCTTAGCGACACCTATTTTACAAGGTGAATTTGCCGGCATTGGGTGGCAATGGGTGAATGTCGCTTATTTAATTGGTGGATTAGTTCTACTTTATAAACGCATCATTAGCTGGCATATCCCTGTTGCGATGATTTCTGTATTAGCGCTATGTTCGGTTATTAGCTGGGGTATCGACCCTACTCGTTACTCACAACCGTTATTACAGATTTTCTCTGGAGCGACAATGTTAGGCGCATTTTTTATTGCTACTGATCCTGTTAGCGCCTCAACAACACCTAAAGGTCGTTTAATTTATGCGGGAATGATTGGTTTATTAGTTTGGGTTATACGTGTTTATGGCGGATACCCAGATGCCGTTGCCTTCTCTGTATTACTAGCCAATATTGCTGTACCTCTTATTGATAGCTATACACGCCCTCGTGTTTATGGGCATTAATTGCTAAGGAGAAAATGATGATCGAAATCTTAAAACGCCATGGACTCACATTAGCTATCTTTGCAGCTTGTACTACCGGTTTAACCGCTGTGGTATACCACTTAACCGCAAACACCATTGCAGAACAAGTGGCTATAGAGAAACAGAAATTATTGGATCAGGTGATCCCTCAAGCAATGTATGACAATGAGCTTTCTAAAGATTGTTATCTACTTACGGCCCCTGAATTGGGAAATTCAAAACCTCATAAACTTTATGTTGCGCGTTTAGAAGGTAAACCTGTTGCAGCAGCCTTAGAATCTACCGCGCCAGATGGCTATTCAGGTGCAATTGAGCTTCTTGTTGGCGCTGACTTTAAAGGCAACGTGCTAGGTGTTCGTGTAACCGCACATAACGAAACGCCAGGTCTGGGTGATAAAATTGAGACACGGATTTCCGATTGGATCACAACGCTGAGTAATAAATTCATTTCCAGTGAAAACGATCCACACTGGGCAGTAAAAAAAGATGGCGGAGATTTTGATCAATTTACAGGTGCGACAATCACCCCCCGCGCTGTCGTTAACTCATCAAAACGCACAGCATGGCTAATACAATCATTACCAGAGAAACTCGATACACTCTCTGTCTGTGAGGCGAATTAATATGAACTCCATTAAAACGCTCTTTGCTCAAGGGTTATGGACAAACAACTCAGCCTTAGTGCAATTACTTGGTCTATGTCCTTTGCTGGCGGTTTCCTCTACAGCAACAAACGCCTTAGGCTTAGGTATTGCGACAACATTAGTGCTATTTTGCACCAATGTGGCTGTTTCTAGCTTACGTCGTTGGGTTCCCTCTGAAATTCGTATCCCAATTTATGTTATGATAATTGCGTCTGTCGTCAGTGCTGTGCAATTACTGATCAACGCATATGCCTACGGTTTATACCAATCGTTGGGGATCTTTATTCCATTAATAGTCACCAACTGTATTGTTATTGGCCGTGCTGAAGCCTTCGCTGCTAAAAATGAAGTCTTTCCTTCTGCCATTGATGGTTTAGCAATGGGATTAGGCGCAACAGCCGCACTCTTTGTGTTAGGCGCGATCCGTGAAATTTTAGGTAACGGAACATTATTTGACGGTGCAGATTTATTGTTAGGTGAATGGGCTCAAGTATTAAGAGTTGAGATAATACATTTAGACTCACCCTTCTTACTCGCCATTTTGCCACCAGGTGCTTTTATCGGCTTAGGCTTTATGTTGGCAGCAAAATACCTTATCGATGAAAGACAGAAAAAGCGCAGCGCTTTGACAACGAAAACTTACGAAAAAGAGCAAGGCTGTGGTAGTCATATCGTTAAAAATTAATTTGTGAGCATAATGAATCAAGCAAAACGTATTGAAATTCTAACTCGGTTGCGTGATAACAATCCGCAACCTACGACAGAGCTAAAATTTGACTCTCCGTTTGAACTATTGATCTCCGTGTTACTCTCTGCACAAGCGACCGATGTGAGTGTCAATAAGGCAACTGCTAAACTTTATCCAGTTGCCAATACACCACAAGCGATACTCAATTTAGGGGTGGATGGTCTTAAAGAATATATTAAAACCATTGGCCTCTATAATACTAAAGCTGAAAATGTGATTAAGACATGTCAAATCTTAGTCGATAAACATAACAGTGAAGTTCCTGAAAACAGAGAAGCCCTAGAAGCCTTACCTGGTGTTGGTCGCAAAACAGCAAATGTCGTTTTAAACACAGCATTTGGTTGGCCAACCATTGCTGTCGATACACATATCTTTAGAGTAAGTAATCGCACAGGTTTCGCCCCCGGTAAAAATGTCAATGAAGTAGAACAAAAACTGTTAAAGGTTGTTCCGGCAGAATTTAAAGTTGATTGTCACCATTGGCTTATTCTTCATGGTCGTTATACCTGTATTGCACGAAAACCACGGTGTGGCTCTTGTATTATTGAAGATCTGTGTGAATTTAAAGAAAAAACAGATCCTGAATAATTTTTTACCGATTTATCTGTTTTTCTGATGCAATATTACTTGCGTCACTACATACAATCGAATAAAACTATTGCCCACTTTTATTATTAAAACTGCCGACTTTCCGGAAAAATATGTTTCAAGACAATCCGCTGCTTGCACAGCTAAAACAGCAACTCCATGCCCAGACACCGCGCGTGGAAGGCCTTGTAAAGGGAACAGATAAAGGCTTTGGCTTCCTTGAAGTTGATGGTCAGAAAAGCTATTTTATTCCCCCTCCGCAAATGAAAAAAGTGATGCACGGCGACCGAGTTATTGCTGCCGTTCATACAAACGGTGATAAAGAATCGGTTGAACCCGAAGAATTAGTCGAACCTTTCTTAACACGTTTTGTCGGCCGTATTCAGAAAAAAGAAGGTGATAACCGTCTGTGGATAATCCCAGACCATCCTCTTTTAAAAGATGCGATCCCTTGCCGTCCAGCTCAAGGTTTAACGCATAGCTTTGTGGATCAAGATTGGGCGGTTGCCGTAATGCGTCGCCACCCACTGAATAAAGGTGATAAAGGTTTTCAAGCAGAAATAACTGACTATATTACGGATAAAGATGATCACTTCGCGCCTTGGTGGGTGACCTTAATGCGTCATCAACTTGAACGTGATGCCCCTGAAATGGGTGACGAAGCGCTAACATTACATGACGCATTACCTCGCGAAGATCTGACTTCTCTCTCCTTTGTCACTATTGATAGTGCCTCAACAGAAGATATGGATGACGCGCTCTTTATTCGTAAAGAAGATAACGGCCAATTAACACTATTTATCGCAATCGCCGATCCTACGGCTTATATTCTGCCAAATAGCGAATTAGATAAAATTGCGGCACAACGCGCGCTCACTAACTATCTGCCTGGCTTTAATATCCCAATGTTACCTCGTGAGCTATCTGATAACATTTGCTCATTACGTCCTAATGAAAAGCGCCCAGCATTAGTCTGCCAAGTCAGCATTGCACAAGATGGTGCATTACATGAAGACATTCACTTCTATTCTGCATGGGTAGAATCAAAAGCTAAACTGGTTTATGACAACATTTCAGATTGGCTAGAAGGTGAAAACTCACAATGGCAACCTGAAAATGAAATGGTTCATGAGCAAGTGATGTTATTAAAAGAGATGTGTGAAAAACGTCATGAATGGCGTGAAAAACATGCTCTAGTCTTTAAAGAACGCCCTGATTACCGTTTTATTCTTGATGAAGGCGGTAATGTTTTAGATATCGTTGCAGAAAAACGTCGTATCGCAAACCGCATTGTCGAAGAAGCAATGATCACAGCCAATATCTGTGCAGCTAAAGTGCTGGCGAAAAACTTAGGCTTTGGTGTTTATAACGTTCATACTGGTTTTGATCCACTCTATATCGATCAAGTTGTACAGACCTTAAAAGATAACGGTATTGAAACAACATCTGAACGTTTATTAACGCTTGAAGGCTTCTGTCAATTACGTCGTGAACTTGATAACCAACCGAATCAATTCCTTGATAGTCGTATTCGTCGTTACCAAAACTTTGCTGAAATCAAATCAGAGCCAGGCCCACACTTTGGTTTAGGTTTAGAAGCTTATGCAACATGGACTTCACCAATTCGTAAATACAGTGATATTTTAAATCACCGTTTACTCAAAGCGATTATCAGCAAAGAACCCGCTGAAAAGCCACAAGAAGAAGATGGTATTCGTATTGCAGAACGCCGTCGTGCTAATCGTATGGCTGAGCGTGATGTGGGTGATTGGTTATATGCACGTTTCTTAAAACCTTTTGCTGGTACTGAAACATCATTTAATGCAGAAATTATTGATATTACGCGTGGTGGTGTTCGTGTCCGTTTAGTTGAAAATGGTGCGGTCGCCTTTATTCCGGCTCCTTTCTTACATGCTGTGCGTGATGAAATTCAATGCAGTCAAGAAACGGGGACAGTGATTGTGAAAGGCGAAAGTGCTTATAAACTTAATGATATCATTCCTGTTCGTATCGAAGATGTAAAACTGGAAACACGTAATATCGTTGCTCGCCCTATCTAATTAGTCTGTGGTCGGTATACAATAAAACTGATGGCTCATTTTAAGCCATCAGTTTTTTTATGCCCCTTATCTTTGCTAGACACAACACTAGAAATTTAAAGGGAATAAAAAGGGGATCTTTTATGGTATTAAGAAAATAAAACACTCAAACCATAAATTTAGTAAATAACGAATGGATTGAATTAATGAAAGACAAAGTACAAATTAGTCGTTTTTTAAGCTATATATTACGTCATGCCCCTGAAAGTATTGGTTTAACATTAGATGATCAAGGTTGGGGAGAAATATCAACATTAATTTCATTAGCACAGAAAAATGGAACACCACTAACCCTTAAGTTAATTAAAGACGTTGTAGAAACCAATGATAAAAAGCGTTTTGCTATCTCAGAAGATGGACTTTTTATTCGTGCCGTTCAAGGACACTCTCTTAAGACTACGGTTGATTACCAAGCTATTACTCCTCCTAAAATACTTTATCACGGCACGGCTACTCGCTTTATCACCAGCATTTTTGATCAAGGCTTAATACCAAATGGTCGTCAATACGTTCACCTTTCACAAGATTATAAAACAGCCGTGAATGTCGGCAATCGTCATGGAAAAGCCGTTGTTTTAACGGTGGATAGTGAAAAAATGTTTAGTGAAGGTTTTGAATTTTATCAAGCAGATAATGGTGTTTGGCTAACACTTTCAGTACCAGCTAAATATCTAAAAATCGATGAGAATGAATAGAATGAAATGCAAAAAAATAGGTGACAATGTCACCTATGATATTATTGATGAACTCGCTGTTTTACTAATAATTAATCAGAATAACCTGTGATCGTAATTTTAGAGCCTTTCTTATCTTCTTCCATACTATAAATCAGCCACCAGCAAGTTTAACTTTCATTCCTTTGGCTTCTAATAGCGATTTAATTAAATCACGCTTATCGCCTTGGATCTCAATTAAACCGTCTTTGACACTACCACCACAGCCACATTTTTTCTTCAATTCAGCCGCTAGTTTGGCTAACTCTGCATCATCCAGATCGATACCTGAAACAACACAAACCCCTTTGCCTTTACGTCCACTAGTTTGGCGTTGAATACGCACAATACCATCACCAGCAGGGCGTACTGGCTTTTGTTCTTCTTCTTTTATGCGACCTGTATCTGTGGAATAAACCAAACGAGAGTTATTATCCATTTACATACCTTGTATAGAACGATTAATTTGTTGCAATGTTTCAAGAGGATTATCACTACGTGTAATAGGACGTCCAATCACCATATAATCAACCCCTGCTACAATGGCTTGTTCTGGTGTCATGACGCGACGCTGATCGCCAACATCACTTCCTGCAGGGCGAATACCTGGTGTCACTAATAAGAAATCATCACCACAAACTTGTTTAAAACGCGTTGCCTCATGAGCAGAACAGACAACACCATCAAGACCACAAGATTTTGTCAGTAATGCCAAGCGCTCTGCTTGTTCTGCAGGCGTCAATGTTATTCCCAATTCAATCAAATCAGATTGATCCATACTGGTAAGGACAGTCACTGCCGTTAAAAGAGGCGCATCTTTACCAAAGGCTGCAAGACTCTCTTTAGCCGCACGCATCATACGACTTCCACCACTCGCGTGTACATTGACCATCCATACACCTAAATCAGCCGCCGCTGCAACTGCTCTTGCAACGGTATTGGGAATATCATGAAATTTTAAATCTAAGAAAATATCAAACCCTTCTTTTTGTAATTGAGTCACAAATTGAGGTCCAAAACGGGTAAACATCTCTTTACCAATTTTTAAACGACAAGATGAGGGATCAATACGCTGTGCAAAATCTAATGCACTTTTTTGGTCTTCATAGTCTAGTGCCACAATAACGGGCGCGCAGGTAAGCTCGGGCGATTTTTTATCACAATGAAATGACATTTTAGGGCCTTTATTTATAAAGAGACTATTAAAAAAGTGACATCATCACTGACCATCTAAACCGCGAATAGGTTTAACGGTATCCCATGAACGACAGGATGGACAATGCCAATATAATGCATGAGAGGTAAAACCACATTTATGGCATCGATAATCTGGTTTTGTGCGAATTTGTTCTCCCACCATATAGCGCAATAAGATAAGGCTCTCTTTGGCACGTCCTTCTTCCGCTTCAGCTAAATGGTAACGCATTAAACGATAGAATAGACGCATGGTTGGATGACGTTCTAATTGACGATTAATGTATAACTGAGCCGCTTCAATACCTTCTTTAGCTTCAATAATGTCTGCAAGGTAAAGCTCCGCAATTGCACCACAATTACTATCTACACATTGACGTAAATAAGCTTCCCAACGAGAAGTGTCACCTTGAGCTTGGAAACATTCAAAAAGCATAGGTAAGGTTTCACTGACCATCTCTTTATCTTGCTCAATAACTTTCATTAAAACATCAATAGCTTTTTGTTTATCATCACGAGCAATATAAATACGACCATACATAATTGAAACACGGGCACAAAAAGGATCCATTTGCCCTGCTTTTTGCAACAAATTAAGCGCGCTATCAAGATTATCACTGCTCATTTCTTGAAGTGCCAATTCACAATAAAAATGTGAAATTTGTTCTTTTAATTCATGCTGACCTAATTTAACTAATTTTTCAGCCGTCTCTATAGCTTTTCCCCAATCACTGGTTAACTGATAAATAGCCAACAAGGATTGTAGAGCACTTTGGCGAAATTCTTGTTCATCAATAAGTTGCTGAAACATATTTTCAGCTCGATCGTAAACACCCGCCGCCACATAGTCACGACCTAACTGTTGAACAGCAAGTAGACGTTGATCAAAGGAAAGCGCAGCACTCTCCATTAACGATTGGTGGATACGAATAGCTCGTTCGACTTCGCCACGAGAGCGAAAAAGATTACCTAAAGTAAGATGAGCTTCAAAAGCTGAACTATCTTCTTTAAGCATTTCGAGGAAAAGATCAACAGCTTTATCTTGTTGATCAGAGAGTAAAAAGTTAACACCCGCCACATACTCACGTGACAGGCGATCGGCATTCTGCTGTTTGTCCTGTTGAGCGCCGCGACGCCCCATATACCAGCCGTAAGCCGCCGCGACAGGTAATAACAGAAACAGCAATTCTAGCATCAGCTATCGTCCTTATTTCGTAGCGGAAGCAACCGTTGGGCGACTTTCTTGGCTTTCTTGTTTTGTTTGGGCGCTTTCAAGACGTTTAATTTTACGCTTTGCTCGGCCTAGTGATAAGCGTACACGTAGATAAAAAACACCACTTACAATCCAACCAAGTACAAAGCCCACACCAAACAGGGTCGCTAACAAGGTAGAAATACGATATTCACCTTGAGCAATAAGGTAATTAAATGTGACTACCTGATCGTTATTTGAGCCTAAAGTCATGGCAATCACCACGATGGCAAGAACAAGAATAACCAAAATAAAAAGTAGGACTTTTTTCACATTATTTCCTTTTTTATTCTCTTTTCTTTAGTAGACAGATAAAGGTAGCATTTTCACTGCGCACAAAGAAAGTCATTTCTTAGAATCATCTGATTTTCGTATATTTTTTCACATAAATATCGAAAAAGACATTCTGTATCTCAAAAATAAGGGCTATCGTCAGGATTTGAGCAATAAACGTCGCTCAATCACCTTAAATGCACACCAAACCAGCACTGTGCTAATAAGAATACCGACAATCACATCAGATGCCCAGTGCATTCCTAATACAATACGCCCTACCGTGACATCTATCCCCCATAATAACCCGAGTGACGCTAAAAAATAATGACGACGCAACATAAAAAGGACAAAAACAAATAATGCGAGTGTGGCTGAAAATAAACTATGACCAGACGGAAAAGCATAACCCGTTTCAGCTTTCCAATATTGAAGTTGCCATTCAGGGATCACCGATGAATTAACTAATCCATTTTGGAGTAATTGTTCTCGCTCAGGTCTTGATACTTGATAAAAAGCCTCTGGTGTAATGTGTAAATTTTCGCTGACCCAAACAACATAAGGACGAGGTTCTTTTACTGTATTTTTAACCGCAACCTTAATTAATTGGCCAATAGATAATGTAATAATAATTATCACTGCCAATTGAATAAAATGGTTACGTTTTAATTTCAAAGCGATAAAGAGTAACGCTAAAAAAATAATAACCGTCACAGTTCCCCAAGGTTTCGCAGCACTATCTGCTATCCATAATGTACTTATACCACCGAAAGGGTGATCAGTAGGTTGCCATTTCCAACCCAATATCAACACGGCACTTGGTATGATTAAGAGCAACATACTACCTAATAGAATCAACTTTGACATTTGCTTACTCAATATATTGTCCCTTCTCAAATACAAATGTTATCTTCCACTTACAGCTAAAGATTATCAGTATAAACGATGCAAGTTTAGCAATAAATCATTATGCAAGAAGGTGCAAAATCTGATAATTTGTATTGGTGTGAATTTATAAGTGTGTGTTATCCAATTTCCTTGCCTATCAGACATGGAAGTATTTCAGTGTTTTATTTCTCTTTGTTCTCGTTATAAAGTGTATAATCTTGAACTTGAACGAGAGTTTCACCTGAAATTATGAGTCAAAAAATAATGAAATTAAGACGTATCGCAGAAGCAAAACTACCTACTCCTTTTGGTGAGTTTTTAATGGTTGGTTTTGAAGAAATCGCAACAGGTAAAGATCATGTCGCCCTTGTTTATGGCGATATTTCAGGCTCAGAGCCTGTATTATCTCGTATTCATTCAGAATGTTTAACGGGTGATGCTTTATTTAGCCTACGTTGTGATTGTGGTTTCCAACTTGAAGCCGCACTTTCACAAATAAGCAAAACAGGTCGGGGCGTATTACTTTATCATCGCCAAGAAGGGCGAAATATTGGATTACTAAATAAAATACGTGCTTATGCGTTACAAGATAAAGGATTAGATACCGTCGAAGCAAACCTCGAGTTAGGTTTTAAAGCTGATGAACGTGATTTTACCCTTTGTGCTGATATGTATAACCTATTAGGTGTTCATGAAGTTCGATTATTAACCAATAATCCGAAGAAAATTGAAATAATGAAAGCTGCGGGGATTAATGTTATTGAAAGAGTTCCTTTGATCGTCGGACGTAATCCAAGTAATGCACATTATCTTGATACTAAAGCCGATAAAATGGGCCATCTTTTATTTAAGAAAGTGCAATAATACAGCAACAACACAGCATTAATTCTTTTCAAATCCGAGTCTAAGCGCTCGGATTTTTTATTTATTCCTTTTATTCTATTAATTAGTAAACTTATGTTTCATAAAATGTCCTTTTTATTAATTAAAGCTTTTATTATTACCAATAAAAAATTTAATAGCTTAATTTTAGTATCTATTCTATTTGAAATAGAAAGACGGTATTTTCATTGAGAGTAAAACTTACCTTACACCTATATTACTTATAGAAAGTGTATAAAATTAATAACTAGTGATTAAATTTAATCTCAATATAAATTAATAGGCTAATTTCACTTTATTATCTAACATAAAAATTAATTTATTATTTTCATCTGCTTTAACTGAAACATTAGCACCATTCCCATATTGATCTCGAATAATACAATCCATTTTGTCTTCTTTCTTACTTGAAGAAAATGGTAGACCATAGTTTATACTATAAGTCCAGAAACATAATCCTACTCTTTCTTTATTAATTGATGTTATTTGAATTGAGGACATTTTATCAAAATGGAAATTCTTTGTATAATAACCAGAAGGATCGAATAAAACCGATTGATCCGTTGATGTACCTATTAATTGATAATTATTTTTATGATAATAATAAAAATCTTTATTTTCCTCACACTCTGCACTTGTTGTTATTGCACCGCCATTACCATTAAATGCAAGGTAATACTTAGACAGCGTTCCACCGGGCATTAACACATTTTTTTCTACTTCTGGGTATATTAGCGGATCAATATCCATATCCTCTTTTGTAAAAACGCGGGGCGGTATCACATTTAATGTTACAACACTCTGCCGATATATAGGACTATTAGGTCTAAAAGCGGTTGTATATTTTGTGCCATTGGCAGTAAATTGTGCACATAGTTTTAAAGTATCCATGATTTTATCAACAGATACATACCATATACATGCTGAATAATTTATTTGCTCATAATAATTATCACTGTGAGGATAAATATAACCCTTTGCTTCTTTAGAAATATGTATATCTGAATTTAACGCTTCATTTTTATCATCAACAATAAAAATATTTTTATGCATTTCTTCTTCTGACACTTTAAAATGTCTTTTTTCTTTATCTAGTACAATTAAACCAACACCGATAGGAACTTGATGTTTACCATTTACACAAATATTTGATTCTTGATCCAGGTGATTAATATAAAAAGTAAATTGTATTACACTTTCAATATCTTCCCAATTACCTATATAATATTCAATTTTTTCATTACCTGATATGACGGAATTCCCTTCAACAATAGCATCATTAAAAACAACCGCATTACCTTCAATTTTTGCATTTCCTCTAACACTAGCTCTATTTTTAATGCTCGCGTTTTGTGTGACTACAGCAGAATCATATATTTCTGCATTATCAGATACTGATGCATTACCTGAAATTATCGCATTATCATAAACTTTAGCATTTTTAGATATTATTGCATTTTCTATCACTTTCGCATTACCAAATACCATTGCATCATCATAAATAAAACAACCACCTTCTCGACTTAAATTACTTTCATTTTCAATCCATCCCCCTGGACTACCAGTATATACTCTTTTAATTTTAAACAGGGTAACACCATTATATTCTTTTGATTCATTTGTAATAATATATTTTTTCATTATACGCCTCGCGTCTATTTAATATAATCTTATTAAAATAGAAAATCCTCCAAAACAAGAACCATTGGAATAATATAAAGAAAAAAATAATTAGGTAACATTAAATAAAAAAATAGACCTATTAATTTAAAATAGAAAGACAGTATTTAAAATTTTAAATACTGTCTTTTATGATAATAACTTAATGTTTTTTATCTATGTTATTAGAATATTATTTATAACATATTTCTAATCACATAATGCAATATGCCACCATGTTGGAAATAAGCTAATTCGGTTTGAGTATCAATACGACAACGCGCCATAATAGTTTCAGTACGATTATCTGCAAAAGTAATATTAACCGCGATATCTTGGCTCGGTATTAATGCATTAAGCCCTGTGATCTCAATTTTCTCATCCCCTTTTAAGCCTAATGTTTGACGAGATACCCCTTTAGGAAACTCTAAAGGTAACACCCCCATACCGATTAAGTTAGAACGGTGAATACGCTCAAAAGAGCCTGCAATGACAGCTCGTACTCCTAATAAACGCGTTCCCTTCGCAGCCCAATCTCGGCTAGAACCAGAACCATATTCACTACCGGCAATAATCACCAGTGGCGTATCTTCTTGTTGATAACGCATGGCTGCATCATAAATAGCCAGTGTTTCGCCGGTTGGAATATGCTTAGTAACACCACCTTCAACGCCTGGCACCATCTCGTTACGAATACGAATATTGGCAAATGTGCCTCGCATCATTACTTCATGATTCCCGCGTCTTGATCCATAAGAGTTGAAATCTTTCGGCTCGACACCATGTTCACGTAAATAAAGCCCTGCTGGACTATCCGCCTTAATATTACCTGCGGGTGAAATATGATCCGTTGTCACCGAATCACCTAAAATAGCCAAAATACTGGCTTGATGAATATCTTTAATCGGAGCTGGCACTTTTGACATTCCTTCAAAGAAAGGAGGATGTCGAATATAGGTAGAATCTGGTTGCCAATCATAAACAGGAGTATCTTGTATTTTCAGTGATTTCCATGTCTCATCACCTTCAAACACGGCGGAGTACTCTTTATGGAACATCTCTGTTTTCACTTTTTCGACAGCATCAGCAATCGCCTTACTGTCTGGCCAAATATCTTTTAAATAAACAGGAGCGCCCTGTTTATCTTTACCTAATGGCTCTTTAGTAAGATCGATATTCATATTTCCTGATAAGGCATAAGCGACCACTAAAGGCGGCGATGCTAACCAGTTGGTTTTCACTAAGGGATGAATTCGACCTTCAAAGTTACGGTTACCAGATAATACAGCCGCAATAGTTAAGTCGTTATCCTTAATCGCACTTTCAATCGGTGCTAATAAAGGTCCTGAGTTACCAATACATGTTGTGCAACCATACCCCACAAGATTAAACCCTAATTTATCAAGATAAGGTGTTAGTCCTGCTAAATTAAGATAATCCGTCACCACTTTCGAGCCTGGAGCCAAAGAAGATTTAACCCAAGGTTTACGCTGTAATCCTTTTTCTACCGCATTTTTAGCCAGTAATCCGGCTGCCATTAAGACATTAGGGTTTGATGTATTGGTACATGATGTGATTGCCGCAATAACGACAGCACCATCGGTTAACTCAAAAGCAGGATAATCATCAATTTTTACTTGAGGAAATTGCACCAGTGGTTTCTTATTGGTTTCAAGATCGACTGCGGCTTTAAATGCCTTAGGTACACTCGGTAAATTAACTCTATCTTGAGGACGTTTAGGCCCTGCAAGGCTTGCCTCAACGGTTCCCATATCTAGCGATAATGTTGACGTAAAGATAGGTTCATCGCCTGTGTGTCTCCATAGACCTTGCTCTTTGCTATACGCTTCAACAAGTGCAATCTCTTGCTCTTCACGTCCTGTTAAACGCAAATAATCAAGAGTGATATCATCTATTGGAAAGAATCCGCAGGTCGCGCCATATTCTGGCGACATATTCGCTATTGTTGCACGATCGGCTAAAGGTAATGATGCTAAACCATCGCCATAAAACTCCACAAATTTACCTACAACACCATGCGCACGCAACATCTGTGTGACGGTTAATACCAGATCAGTTGCCGTGATCCCTTCACGTAATTTTCCTGTCAGTTTAAAACCAACAACATCTGGAATTAGCATAGAGATAGGTTGACCTAACATTGCAGCTTCTGCTTCAATGCCTCCTACCCCCCAACCTAACACGCCAAGGCCATTGATCATGGTGGTATGAGAATCCGTACCGACTAATGTATCAGGATAAGCTACATGATGCCCATTTTGCATTTCAGACCAAATAGCTTTACCTAAATACTCAAGATTTACCTGATGACAAATTCCTGTCCCTGGCGGCACGACACGGAAGCGTTCAAAGGATTGTTGTCCCCAACGCAAGAAAAGGTAGCGTTCATAGTTACGCTCCATTTCAATTTCCACGTTTTCAGCAAACGCATTTTTACTGGCATATTCATCAACCATAACAGAGTGGTCAATAACTAGATCAACGGGTGATAATGGATTAACTTTATCCACTTGCCCACCCAAAGATTTCACAGCTTCACGCATAGCCGCTAAATCAACAACCGCTGGCACACCTGTAAAATCTTGCATCAGCACCCTTGCAGGTCGATACGCAATTTCACGTGATGCATGAGCTGTTTTTTGCCACTCAACTAGCGCCTTAATATCCTCGTCAACAACTGTATCACCATCGAGATGACGCACTAAGTTTTCTAGTAACACCTTCAGTGATTTAGGAAGACGAGTAATATCACCTAATTGGCGAGCAACTTCTGAAAGACGGTAGTACTCATATTTTTGAGATCCGACTAAGAGCGTGGAATGGCTCTCTTTCTTCAAACGTAACGACATAGCTCCTCCTTCTTATTTTTATACTGACAGCATGTTCAAACTATCAAAATAGGTAAGGTTATTTATTAAACATACCATATAACGTTGAATTTCGCTTAAAGACCACACAATTTGTAAACACAATGTTATGGCTGTCATATTGTTAATAAATTTTGGTCTCTAAATTTTCACTTAATTAAGTTTTAATGAAGGAGGTATAACTACGTAAGGATAATATTTATGACTAATAAACAATCTGATTTACTCAAAAACATTATGAATGCTGATCACTATTTTGCGGAACCTGTTACTCCTCCTTTTCCACAAACCTTATCGATGAATGCATTACATTCTCAAAATATAAAAGATTCAGAAGGTTTGGTGCAATTTATCATTGCGTCACCAAAACCTTTTGAGCCTTCTGAAATAGAAAAAATGTCACAACTTAAAAATATCCAAATTGGGCTTATTTCTATTATGGCAAACCATCTTGCCGCATTAAAAAAAGAGGATGATGAAGCCTATTATCGTCCCGAACATTGGTTAGACACGCTCAACCATCTACCACTTCTAGGGCACAATAAAGTTGAGACAAAGAAACTTCATAAACAAACCTTTGATTTTTCTGTTGCTCAAGCGTTTATTCAATTATTACTAGGAGCTGCAATTAATGCCACTTCTCCTGCACTTGGAGAATTTATTGATTTTTTACGAACTCAAGGACAAAAAATAGAAGTTGGCTTACAAAAATCATTAGACAGCTATCAAACGATAACTATTGCGGGGATCACGGAGATCCTCAATCATAATAATCATCTTATTTTTGTTCCAAAGCTGAAAATTTTGAGCCTACGTTTTTCTTATCAATCAGCGAAAATGCTACTCGCTAGCTGTATAGGTAGTAAATTTACCCTCTCTTTAGAGTACACCACCATTACCTCTATTTTTGATACTAGTGCTCTTGATGATCCACTGATTAATCAGCAGTTTTATGATTTTTTGAATAAGTATCGTCAGCTAAGTATTGCAAAATCAGACGCTTTTTTTAGTGGGGATTTTTATTTGAAATGAGTAATCACAACAATTAGGTTTATGAACACGCTTGAAGGCGGGAATAACCCGCCTTTCAGTATTACACTAATGGTAATTCAATATCTTTAAATAACTCTTCAATCTCTTCATTTGTTCGTAACGCAACAGCTTGCTCAATCAAATTACGCGTAAGATGAGGGGCAAAACGCCACATAAAATCATACATATAACCACGTAAGAAACCACTGCGTCGAAATGCAATTTTAGTGGTGCTATAACTAAATTTATCACGCATATCAATAGCAACTAAATCACTATCAAGTACGGGATCAAATGCCATACTGGCAATTACACCAATACCTAAATGCAGTCTCACATAAGTTTTAATGACATCCGCATCAGTTGCAGTGAAAACTATTTTAGGTTTTAACCCTACTTTACCGAATGCATCATCAAGATCTGAACGCCCTGTAAAACCTTGGGTATAAGTAACGATATCGTAATCCGCAAGCTCTTTTAACGTCACTTCTCGTTTTTGTGCCAGTGGATGATCTTTTGGCACCACCACAATACGGTTCCAACGATAACAAGGTAGCATCACTAAATCGTTATAAAGATGCAGCGATTCTGTCGCTATCGCAAAATCACTTTTACCTCTGCATACATCTTCAGCAATTTGCGTTGGCGAACCTTGGTTCATATGCAGTGAAACATCTGGATAGCGCTCAATAAATCCTTTTATTACAGGAGGTAATACATAACGAGCTTGCGTATGCGTTGTTGCAATCGATAGTGAACCTCTATCTGGATAAGTGTGTTCGCCCGCAGCTGAACGAATAGCTTCTGTTTTTGATAAAATCTCTCGAGATAGCCTTACAATTTCTTCACCCGCTGGTGTCACATGCGTTAAATGCTTTCCACTACGAGAAAATATTTGTATACCGAGCTCATCCTCTAACATACGAATTTGTTTACTTATTCCCGGTTGAGATGTATACAAACGCTCTGCCGTGGTCGAAACATTTAAATCGTTATTCACCACTTCAACGATATAACGCAACTGTTGTAATTTCATGGAGAGGCTATCCCTTCAACAAAAGACTTATTATTCCGTTATTCTATTTATATTCATATAACTAAAAAGAATAATAAAGATGTAATATATAACCACTATATCATTTATTTCATTTCGGTCTAACGTAATTAATAGTGTTATTTAGATTTTGTTATATCGAATAGTTATAAGCTATAAAGAAGCATAAAAAAAGCCGACCTTATTTGTCAGCTTTTACCCCATAATAATAGTGGCACTAAATTATTTAATCACACCACATGCCATTCTTGCGCCACCACCGCCAAGAGCCTCAGGATCATCAGAATAATTGTCCCCTCCCACATGCACCATAATTGCTTTATCTTTTACTTGCTCAAGCTTAGTGAGTTTTGGTGCTAATACTGCGTAATCAGCAACACCTTTATCATTGACAACTAATCCTGGTAAATCGCCTAAATGCCCATCTTTATTATAAGGCCCCAAGTGAACACCGACTTTTTCAGGATCTAAATGCCCTCCCGCTTTTAAAGCCGGCACAGGTTTGCCATCTTTCATATCTGGCTCACAAGAACCATTAGCATGAATATGAAAACCATGAATACCCGGTGTTAATCCGGCAAGTTTTGGCGTAAATAACAGCCCATAATCAGTTTCAGTGATAGTGACAACACCAATATCGTTACCAGCACCCGTTGGTAACGCTTCTTTTAACGTGACATCTAACGTTGCAGCACTTGCCACTGAAGTGAAGAGTAAGCTAGATAGTAACAAAGGTATCAGTTTCATAGTATCTCCGTCTTATTATTAGCAAAGTGAAATATCAGACAAATAGAAATTAACCATTCATACTGTTTTGGTATATTTAATTAGCATACCTTCTTAATACAAAAAAGCGACTAACTCTCATTAGTCGCTTTTTTATTTACCACGTAATGTCAATGTTATTTGGTTTTTTCAACCCACTTGCCATCGACATAAAATGCAGACCAACCTGTTGCTTTACCCTCTTTCTCTGAAGAAACATATTGCTGTTTTGTTTTACGACTAAAACGCACAATAGTTGGGTTTCCTTCAGGATCAGCCACTGGAGCTTCTGCTAAATAACGCATTTTCTCTGCTAAACGGTCTTTAAAGCGCACCAGTTCTTCTACTTTTGGTGCTCGCGTTTCTCTTGATTTAGGGAAGGTATTTGCGGCTAAGAATACACCCGCGGCACCATCACGTAAGACAAAATACGCATCCGATTTTTCACACGGCAACTCAGGAAGCGGTACAGGATCTTCCTTTGGTGGCGCAATTTCACCACTTTTTAAGATTTTACGGGTATTTTTACATTCATCATTAGTGCAACCCATGTATTTACCAAAACGCCCCATTTTCAAGTGCATTTCAGCGCCACATTTATCACACTCTATGACTGGCCCTTCGTAACCTTTTAAGCGGAATTCACCCTCTTCGACTTCATAACCATCACATGCAGGGTTATTACCACAAACATGTAATTTACGATGCGTGTCAATCAGGTAACTGTCCATTGCAGTACCACATTTCGGGCAACGACGACGAGCTCGTAATGCGTTAGTTTCTGCATCTTCCCCTTCCAGAATATTCAATAATTCATCTTCAGGAATAAGGTTAATAGTCTGTTTACAACGCTCTTTAGGCGGTAAAGCATACCCAGAACATCCTAAGAATACGCCTGTTGTCGCCGTTCTAATTCCCATATGACGAGAACAAGTTGGGCATTCAATCGACGTGATCACCATTGGATTTGGCCGCATTCCACCTTCTTCAGGATCTTTTTCAGCGACCTCTAGTTGCTGACTAAAATCGCTGAAGAACGCATCTAATACTTCTTTCCAGTTCTCTTCATTATTGGCAACATGGTCAAGGTGATCTTCCATCTGCGCAGTAAAATCGTAATTCATTAAATCGCTAAAATTCTCTTCTAAGCGATCGGTTACAATTTCACCCATTTTTTCTGCATAAAAGCGACGGTTTTCAACTTTCACATAACCACGATCTTGAATGGTAGAGATAATAGATGCATAAGTTGAAGGACGACCAATTCCACGTTTTTCTAATTCTTTAACTAACGTTGCTTCGCTAAAACGTGCTGGTGGCTTGGTAAAGTGCTGAGTTGGCTCTAACTCAGCTAAAGCCAGTGTTGCCCCTACATCAACTGCAGGTAAAGTTTTATCTTCATCTTTATTCCGCATCGCTGGCATGACTTTCGTCCAACCGGCAAAACGCAAAGTACGACCTTTAGCCCGGAGTTTATAATCACCTGCTTCGACGGTTAATGTCGTTGAATCGTATTTTGCTGGTGTCATTTGACAAGCAACAAATTGATTCCAAATCAGTTGGTATAAACGTTTGGCATCGTTATCCATATCTTTTAAAGATTCAGCGATAACATTAATATCAGAAGGACGGATAGCTTCATGCGCTTCTTGAGAATTTTCTTTGCTCGAATAAACATTTGGCTCTTTCGGCAAATATTTAACACCAAAATTCTCATTGATATAATCGCGCGCCATTTGAATGGCATCCTGACTTAAGTTAGTTGAGTCAGTACGCATATAAGTTATATAACCAGCTTCATAAAGGCGCTGAGCAAGCATCATCGTCTTTTTCACACCAAAGCTTAAACGTGTACTTGCCGCTTGCTGTAAGGTTGATGTGATAAGCGGTGCACTTGGTTTACTTGATGTTGGTCTATCTTCACGATCTTTTACCGTGAAGGCCGCATTTTGTAATGCCTTAACCGCTACCTGCGTTTCATCAGATGAAACAGGGTTGAAGGCTTTATCATTATAATGCGTGACTTCCATGCGCAGAGGCTGTTCATCAGGCGTTAATAATGATGCATGTAATTGCCAATATTCTTCAGGAACAAAGGCTTTAATTTCACGCTCACGTTCAACTAAAAGACGCACAGCAACTGATTGAACTCGACCCGCAGATAATCCACGAGCAACTTTTTTCCAAAGTAAAGGTGAAACCATATAGCCCACAACACGATCCATAAAGCGACGTGCTTGTTGCGCGTTAACGCGATCTATATTTAACTCACCTGGAGTTTGGAAAGCTTGTGTAATGGCATTTTTAGTGATTTCGTTAAAAACCACTCGACTAAATCGTTCATCATCACCGCCGATAACTTCGCGTAAATGCCACGCGATAGCTTCTCCTTCGCGGTCAAGGTCCGTTGCGAGATAGACATGATCAGCTTTCTCAGCCAATGCTTTTAGTTCAGCCACGACTTTTTCTTTGCCGGGTAGAATTTGATAATTCGCATTCCATCCATTATAGGGATCAACGCCCATACGACTGACTAAGGCTGACTTCTCATCCTTTTTAACTTTTTTCACGCCTTTCGTGGCGGATGAGTTTTCGCTCTTCTGGCTGCCAGAACCACTCTTTGGCAAATCACGAATGTGACCCACGCTAGATTTAACTACGTAGTCATTGCCAAGATATTTATTGATCGTTTTGGCTTTAGCCGGGGACTCCACGATAACAAGAGCTTTACCCATAATTACCTTTACCTAATTAAACTTTGTTATGACGGTATTGTTTAATACCCTCAACTAAAAAAATGTTTAAAATCTCTTTTTTATATTGCGTTAGTTTTGCAATATATCAACCTGTTTTTATTCAAAGCTTTTGTTTGAGCTCAAAACTCATGCCTTTTTTTGAGGTATTTTAATTACCTCACAGCCTTGATCAGGAACAGGCAAATCATTGTTTGCTACATATAGAGTAGCTAAGCTTTTAAAAATGCCACACTCTACCTGATAAAAAGTGAGGCGCAACAAATTATTTTTCTAAGGAGCACAGATTATGTCAAAACAAACTACACCGATTACAACAGAGATGCTACTTGAAAAAGCGAATAAAATCATATGTGAACATGAAGATTATTTACAAGGTATGCGTGCTGATTCAGTTGAACAGAAAGGTAATGTCCTCGTATTTAAAGGCGAATTTTTTTTAGATGAACAAGGTTTACCTACAGCAAAAAGTACCGCAGCATTCAATATGTTTAAACATTTAGCTCATGTGTTATCTGAAAAATATCATTTAGCATAAATCACATTCGTGATTATTTTTATTGGCTAAAGTAGATAAATTTACTCTTTATTAATAACAAAAAAGAGACTTTTCTTGCCAGTTATTGCCATCATCAAAACACCAACAACTGGCATAATTAAACAAAATAAAAGAATAAAAACTCACTTTTATGGTAAAGCGGCATTATCTGTCACATCTTAATTCACGATTACACTTGCCTATCAATACAATCAGTAATATCAATTATTTTTATTTTCTGTTTACAGCTATATTGAAAGCGCCTAGAAAGAGGAAATATTTATTCTGTTTTTATAATTAATATCAATTATTTCTCTGATTACCAGTGACATTTTCACTGGTTTTTTTGCTTTATCGGAATGAAAATTAGAATATTTATTCGGTAAGTTTAAGGATCATGTTTAGTAAGGAAGAAGGAAGGATGATATCAGCGATAACTTGTATCACTGATATCATGTATTACATCTTTATTTGGCTTATAGAAGTGGTTTTTTACTTCTTTGTACCCAACGCATCATCAATTTATCGATGCTTTCCATTGCACCACTTGTAACGCGCTCAACCATTTTCTTCTTGGTAACATATTGGACAGAGAGAACTTCAAAGTCATTAATATGATTGATCAACCAATCATCACTCACTCCAACCTCATCAATTAAGCCTCTATTTAACGCTTCAGAGCCGTACCAATATTCTCCAGTTGCAACACTATCTATATCAAGTTGGGGGCGGTATTTATGCACAAATGATTTAAATAATAAATGCGTTTCATTTAAATCTTGCTTAAATTTCTCACGGCCTTCTTCTGTGTTTTCGCCTAACAAAGTCAATGTACGCTTATATTCGCCAGCAGTATGTAACTCAACATCAATATCATTTTTCTTAAGCAAGCGGTGAATGTTAGGGATCTGAGCGACAACACCAATCGAACCAATAATCGCAAATGGCGCAGCAACAATTTTATCTGCCACACATGCCATCATATATCCCCCACTAGCCGCCACTTTATCGACAACGGCGGTCAGTTTAATCCCTTTTTCTTTTAGGCGAGTTAATTGAGCTGCGGCTAATCCATATCCGTGAACCATGCCACCAGGACTTTCTAAACGCAGTAACACTTCGTCATTTGCTTGTGCAACAGAAAGAATGGCACTAATTTCTTCGCGTAATGCACCCACTTCGTGTGCATCCATACTACCGTTAAAATCAAGCACATATAAACAAGGTTTTACAACGCCTTTTTTCCCTTCTTTTGCATTGTTTTTACTCTGTTTATTCTCTTTTTTCTGCTGCTTTTTAAACGCTTTATACCAGACTTTTAATTCAGCATCGTCCATTTTTGCTTGTTGCATAACACGCTGTTTTTCTTCGTAAGCTTCAGCAAGATCTGTCACTCTTAACGTCCCTTTACGATTTTGTTTTTTATTTCCAATCACAACGAAAAACAACACGATAGCGATAATCGCCACAACAACAGTGGCAATCTCTGCTAAAAACAGTCCATATTGTAAAATATACTCCACAAAGACCTCTTTTTAAGGTTAATAACACTGACTAAAACCAATATGCCTAGTTTAACGAAATTCTGCTTTAGCGCCAGCAACAAAGACATGATTATGTTTAATACCATAAAGAAAACAGCCATAAATTGTAAACAAAAAATCTGGCAAAACTGGTCGGTAGACAAATAAGACGTTACACTTTATTTACTTTTTACTAGACAGGATATCAATATGTTGCAATATCAACCCGATCATAGCGTGCTAAAAGATAAAATTATTCTAGTAACAGGTGCTGGTGATGGTATAGGAAAAGAAGCCGCACTAACTTATGCGCAATATGGCGCAACACTTATCTTATTAGGACGTACTCTATCAAAACTTGAAGATGTTCAAGAAGATATCATCACATCAGGTGGTCAACCACCCATGTTATATCCACTTGATCTACTTACAGCAACAGAGAACGACTTTCAACAGTTTGCTGACACACTCGTTAAACGTTTTCCCCATCTTGATGGTGTATTACAAAATGCGGGCTTATTAGGCGTTATCGAGCCTATTATTAATCAACCAAGTAACCTTTGGCATGACGTGATGCAAGTCAACGTCAATGCAACTTTTATGCTCACGAAAGCACTATTACCATTGATGCTCAAGGCACCTCATGCAAGCCTTATTCTCACTACATCCAGCGTTGGTCGCCAAGGACGCTATGGCTGGGGGGCTTATTCTGTTTCTAAATTCGCTACAGAAGGCTTTATGCAGGTACTTAATGAAGAATATAACGAAAGTACCTTGCGTATTAACTGCATTAATCCTGGTGGTACTCGTACTGCAATGCGAGCAAATGCCTTCCCTGATGAGAACCCACAAAAACTAAAAACACCTAAAGATTTGATGCCCTTATATCTCTATTTAATGAGTGATGACAGTATTGATGTGAAAGGACAATCTTTAGATGCACAACCTGGTCGTAAAGCCGGTCCCGCTGAATAACGTAATTTAAGTTTGAGGTAGCAAAATGAATAATGCACAACACCAAAAGCGCCAACAACGTTTAAAAGAGAAAGTCGATACTCGAATTGAGCAAGCTCAACGAGAACAAGGTATCTTGATGATCTTTACAGGTAATGGTAAAGGCAAAACGACGGCAGCGATGGGTACAGCGACACGCGCAGTGGGTCATCAAAAAAAGGTCGGTGTTGTGCAATTTATTAAAGGAACATGGGAAAACGGTGAACGTAATTTATTAGAACAGTTTGGTGTCCCTTTCTATGTGATGGAAACAGGATTTACTTGGGAAACTCAAGATAAAAGTACAGATACAGCAGCTTGTTTAAATACTTGGCAATATGCACTCAAACTACTTAATGACCCAGAATACGATCTAGTTATTCTCGATGAAATTACCTATATGATTACCTTTAACTATTTGCCATTAGATGAAGTTATTTCAGCGATTAGCTCTCGCCCTGCCCATCAAAATGTCATTATTACTGGAAGAGGCTGCCATAGAAAATTAATCGAGTTAGCAGATACAGTGACAGAAATGCGTCCTATTAAACACGCTTTTGATAGTGGGATAAAAGCACAAAAAGGCATAGATTGGTAACCACTATGTAAAGAACTCGAATATTAAATAAGAATGGGCTCCCCTAAAATACCAGCACCAAATATACGCCCATTTCTTTTAATAAAATCTAAATACATCTCTCTATCAACAAAAATATGACTTCTTATTTGTTGATCATAGAGTATTGCCATCTTCATGATATGCTTATGATACTCACTATAAAATAATTTTCTTTCTGCAGGATCTCTTGAAGTTAAATATTTTTTAACTACTTCATGAATGCTTATCGCTTCTTTCATCAATTTTTCATCATTGAAGCTAAAGTTATCATCTAACGGAGATAAACTATCTGTTCGTGTATTATTTTTATCGATCCAATTAAAATTATCTTCTGTTATATATTGAGTTAATAAATCATGCTCAGAATAAAATTTAATACCATAGGGAAATTTAATAATATATTGATAAAAATCATCTTTTGTAAAACATTTGGTCAATGCACTTACTTTTTCATTACCTTCCCAATCAGATAAATAAGTAGGTAGTGGTTCATCGATTGGAATATCACAACTAAAAATATTATTATCAATAAAGAGAGAGTCAGAACTATTAATCGCACCTCTTAAAAGAATACCATTAACCCATACAGTACGTTCATCTATACGGATTTCCTCAGATGGAGGATATTCTTGTTTAAATAACGTGGTGAAACTATAATAGATATCTCTATTGGGATTAATTATTCCTCCTCGGTTTCCGGGGTAAATCATAAATATACTTTGTTTACCTTGACTATCAATAAGTATATGTTCGCCATTATTAAGTTTAATTTTTTTTACTTCGCCTTTCCCCATCACAAATTTAGTATTATCAATTTTAAACTCTAAAGGTTCCAATTGATTATTGTTGATGTAGAAAACACCATTTTGTTTTTCTCTTATAGCAGGATAATCACACCCCGTGACTAAAGAGGCTATATATAACACAGCAATTAAATGAAAATAACGATACATATTATTTTGAATACCTTATCGTTAAATATAAAGTTATTAATAAATACACCCTAATAGGGTCATCATAAATAGATTTATAAAAAAAAGAAAGTAGTCAAAAAAATAATCGCCCTATTAAAATAGAGCGATTATTTTCAAAATGATATTTTAATTTAAAATAATAAATAATTATTCGCTAATTACTTTTTATTTCCTGCTGATTGACGACGACTTGATGCTCTTTTAGCAGGCGATGTTGAAGTGCGTGTTGAGATTTTAGTATGACGCTTAACTGCACGACGGATCTGATTTGCTTTGATGCGACGCTGATCTTTTTCCACTGCAACTTTTGTTACTGTTTCGTCGTTTAACTCAACTAACTGACGTAAATAGTTGATTTGAGCTAACCCTAATTCAACCCAGCCACCGCGCGGTAAACCTTTTGGTAAATCAATATCACCATAACGAACACGAATAAGACGGCTAACTTGTACACCAACAGCTTCCCACATACGACGCACTTCACGGTTACGCCCTTCAGTCAGTGAAACATTGTACCATTGGTTAATCCCTTCACCACCACGGTAAGAAACAGAACGGAATGAAGCAGGACCATCTTCTAATTGTACACCTCGCGTTAATTGACGAATTTTCGCATCATCGATTTCACCAAAAACACGAACTGCGTATTCACGCTCAACTTCGCGGCTAGGATGCATTAAACGGTTAGCCAATTCACCATCTGTGGTAAATAACAGTAATCCACTGGTGTTTACATCAAGACGACCAACAGCAATCCAGCGAGCACTGTTAAGACGAGGAAGACGTTGGAAAACAGTTGGACGACCTTGCGGATCACTGCGAGTACACAGCTCTCCCTCAGGTTTATAATAAGCAAGCACACGACAGACATCTTTTTGTGCTTCACGAATATTTAGAATACGACCATCTAAGCGGATTTTTGCTGTAGAGGTGACATCAATACGATCACCTAATTTTGCTTTTGTACCATCAATGCTGATACGTCCTTCTTGAAGGTAACCTTCAATCTCACGACGAGAGCCGTGACCAGAACGAGCAAGGATTTTTTGTAACTTTTCAGTACGTTGCGATTTATCGCTCATGAAACAACCTCATTTGTCGCCTTCACAGGCGTCATAAAATAGAATTAATTTTTAAAAATCAATTAAGTAAAAAATAACCCATGTTTATTAACATAAGAAATAAACACAGGTTTATTGATTCAATAGTGAACAATATTGACGATTTTTCACATCAATATTGTGATAAATAGTGACGATAAAACGATGTTGGTAAAAATCCTAACGACAATTAGTCGTTGTCTGCAGACCGAGTTATTGTATTTAGCGTTTAAAATACGCGTTGATATAACCGATTTCAAAAATAAGCACCATGATTTTTATCGCAATGTATAAATTTAACACAAGCGATACATCCCTTCACCTTTTATCTCTTTATCTTGCGATAAATTTCTTCACTATCGAGTCATTTGCTTTTAATCCCGTTTAATCAACTCAATGATTTACTGAAATGGCGTAATATCACCCGTACCTTCACGCACGATGACAGGGGTATCTTCTGTTAAATCAATTACCGTTGTCGGTTTTTGCCCTAAATAACCACCATGGATAACCAAATCAACTTGTTTGCTTAATAAATCTTCGATTTCTTCCGGATCAGATTCAGCAAAATCATTGCCTGGTAAAATCAGGCTTGTTGACATTAATGGCTCACCAATATTTTCTAACAATGCCAATGCAATAGGGTTAGAAGGAACACGCAAGCCTATAGTTTTACGTTTATCATTCATCAAACGTTTTGGTACATCTTTAGTCGCTTTTAAGATAAAGGTGTAATTACCTGGCGTGTTATTTTTTATTAAACGAAATACCACATTATCAACATAAGCGTAATTGGCGATTTCTGATAAATCACGGCACATCAGTGTAAAATTGTGTTTTTTATCTAATTGGCGAATACGACAAATTCGCGTCATTGCATCTTTATTTTCTAAACAACAGCCAATAGCATAACCAGAGTCTGTTGGATAAATCACCACTCCACCTTTGCGTAAAATATCAGCACTTTGTTCAATTAAACGAGCCTGCGGATTATCAGGGTGAATATAAAAAAGTTGGCTCATACATCCCTCAACGAATTTCTGATGTTACTCCTGCCATAGCGACCAAACTGGTTCAACGCCACCGGGTAACCATAAATTACGCCCCAACTCTATCCACGAGCAAGGACGATGAAAATCAGAACCTAACGAAGCTTTTAGCTCATAAGATTGAGCTAATGCCGCGTGTTGTTCTCGTTCTTGTGGTGGTTGTTGGCATTGTGCCACTTCGATTGCATCACCACCTTGTTGTTTAAAATAAAGTGTTAATCGTTTTAACCATTTAGAAGATAGACCATATCGACCCGGATGTGCTAATACTGCAACACCACCAGCAGCATGAATTGCTGTGACCGCGTCACCTATTGAGCACCATTGCGGGGGTACATAGCCTGTTTTTCCTTTCGCTAAATAACGTTTAAATACTTTATTAACTGAAGCAACATGTCCGTCATTCACTAAAAATCGGGCAAAGTGTCCTCTTGTTACTTGCCCACCATGCGCTAGCGCTTTAGCGCCTTCAAAAGCATTGGCAATACCTGCTTTTTCTAATCGCTCACCTATCATTATCGCACGTGTTTCACGACATTGGCTTTGTGATGAAAGGAGCGATTTCATCGCGTTATGGTCAATATCAATATTTAATCCAACAATATGGATTTCTATATTCTCCCACAAAGTCGATATTTCGACACCTGATATCAGAGTAAGAGGCAGATTTTTTTCTGCAATATAATGCTTAGCTGGTGCAATTGCCGCTGTTGTATCGTGATCCGTAATCGCTAAAACATTAATTTGACGCTCTATCGCTCTATCAACCAATTCTTCTGGTGAAAGCTCGCCATCTGACGCGGTAGTGTGGCTGTGTAAATCATAAATCACTCTCAAATCAGATAGCCCTTCAGTCATCACGTCTCCCTTTTCACCTTAACAAAATAATAATTTTTAAAGAGTATGCCATAAAGTACTTGACGAACCTAACGCAATCCAGTTTACTAGTACGCAATACGAGCTAGTTCACTTTCCATTTATTCGTCGTTAGCTGTAAGGAGATTTTATGAATATCAATCAACATCTTATCGCTCTTTGGTGGCGCAACACTCTTTTATGGGCGGTTTGATCTCCGGCTTAACGTCAGTGATATCTAAAACCCGCCTACGCGGGTTTTTTTATGCTTTAAAAACAGTAAATAAAGAAAATAATATAGAGCGATAACAATGAATACATCACTTGCATTCTCATTTAATACCAAGGCAATGCCACTGCCTTATCACAGAGAACCAGCTTTGCTTTTCAATACATTATGTGAAAATCAACATTACACATTATTGTTAGAATCCGCACAAATCGACACTAAAGCGAACTTAAAAAGCTTATTAATTGTTGATAGTGCATTACGCATCAGTGCAGTAAAAAATCAAGTCACTATTGATGCATTAAGCGTTAATGGACAAGCGTTATTGCCCGCATTAAAAATCGCACTAAAAGAAAAAGCTAATTTGACGTCAGAAAACGACAAACAGTGTGTCTTTACTTTTGCAACGCCTTCACAAGAGACCGATGAAGAAAGCAAATTAAAATCTGCTAGCGTATTTGATGCGTTACGCTTCTTTCTTGTTAATAAAGATACTAAAGATGCAAACTTTATCTTTGTTGGTGGCTTATTTGCGTATGACTTAGTCTGCGGATTTGAATCTATTCCTGAATTAGAAAGTGATTTTTCTTGCCCTGATTATTGCTTTTATTTAGCTGAGCAATTAATCGTGATCGACCATCAAAATGAAGATAGTCAGTTGGTTTCCATTGCATTTACCGATGATAAAACAGAATGCCAACGTCTCACTTTACGACAAACTGAGTTAATTTCGCTGGCTAAACAACCGTTAAAACACCCTATTCGCCACGCTTTAACAGCAGAAGGATCAACAATACACACCAATATGGACGATAAAGGCTATGGTGATATCGTTGAGGCAATGAAAACCTATATTCGTCGTGGTGATATTTTCCAAGTCGTACCATCTCGTCGCTTTCAAGTAGCTTGCCCTTCACCACTTGCTGCATATCAAGTGTTGAAACAGAAAAACCCAAGCCCGTATCTGTTTTATATGCAAGATGCGCTATTCACTGTTTTTGGTGCATCACCAGAAAGCGCACTGAAATATCAAACCAGTGATCGCCAAATTGAAATTTACCCTATTGCGGGAACTCGTCCTAGAGGGCGCAATGCCGATGGTTCAATTAATGCAGATTTAGACAGCCGTATTGAGCTAGAAATGCGTACTGACACCAAAGAACTTTCAGAGCATTTAATGTTAGTTGATTTGGCGCGTAATGATTTAGCACGCATTTGCCAAGCAGGTAGCCGTTATGTCGCGGAGTTAACAAAAGTTGACCGTTATGCTTTTGTGATGCACTTAGTCTCTAGAGTGGTTGGAAAATTACGTGATGACTTAGACATTTTTCATGCTTATCAAGCTTGTATGAATATGGGAACGTTATCGGGAGCGCCTAAAGTCAGTGCTATGCAATTAATTGCTCGTTATGAAAAAACGAAACGTGGCAGCTATGGTGGAGCCATTGGTTATTTTACTGGTGCCGGTGATTTTGATACTTGCATAGTTATTCGCTCTGCTTATGTTGAAAATAATATTGCCACTATTCAAGTCGGAGCCGGAATTGTGCTCGACTCAGATCCCAAAATGGAAGCGGAAGAAACCCACAATAAATCACAAGCTGTAATCAACGCTATTTTACAAGCGCATACGGATACACAACAGCAGGAGGCTTGTTAATGGCGACTATCTTACTGCTCGATAACATTGACTCATTTACTTATAACCTTGTTGATCAATTACGTAGCCTTGGTAATAACGTGGTGATTTATCGCAATAGCGTCACAGCTGATTTTATTGAACAGAAACTGCGCGAACTCGATAACCCTATTTTACTGTTATCTCCGGGGCCTGGTGCACCTTCACAAGCGGGCTGTATGCCTGAGCTGTTAAAACGCGTATTAGGTACATTACCTGTTGTTGGCATCTGTTTAGGCCATCAAGCCATCATTGAAGCTTACGGTGGCAAAGTTTCTTCATGTGGAGAGATCTTACACGGTAAAGCGACATTAGCTGAACACGATAACAGTGAAATGTTTGTGGATCTACCTAACCCTTTACCCGTTGCTCGTTATCATTCACTTTCAGGAGAACAAGTTCCAGAACAACTTATTATTAATGCTTGGTGCGATAACACTGTTATGGCGGTGCGTCACCGTCAACATAAAACATGTGGTTTCCAGTTTCACCCAGAATCAATTTTAACCACCAAAGGCGCACAACTTTTAGAACAAACAATCGCATGGGCATTAACTCCTAAAGGAGACGCATAAAATGGAAACTATCTTCAACAAATTATTTGGCGCGCAACAGTTAACATTAGAAGAAAGCCAAACCTTGTTTAGCGCGATTATCCGTGGTGAATTAACAGAATCACAATTAGCCGCTGTATTAATTAGCATGAAAATGCGTGGTGAACATCCACAAGAAATCGCCGGTGCTGTACGAGCATTACTTGAAAATGCACTACCATTTCCTCGTCCTGATTACACTTTTTGCGATATTGTTGGCACAGGTGGCGACGGCGCGAACAGCATCAATATCTCAACTGCTAGCGCATTCGTAGCGGCAGAAGTCGGCATTAAAGTTGCCAAACACGGTAACCGTAGCGTATCTAGTCGCTCAGGCTCATCAGACTTACTCGCTGCTTTTGGTATTCCATTAGATAGAAGTGCAGATGATGCACGTCAATTATTAGATGAAGTGGGACTTTGCTTTTTATTCGCACCGCAGTATCACAGTGGTTTTCGTTTTGCTGCTCCTGTGCGCCAACAACTAAAAACACGCACTTTATTTAACGTATTAGGTCCCTTGATTAATCCAGCTCGCCCACCATTAGCATTAATTGGTGTTTATAGCCCTGAGTTATTAATGCCTATTGCAGACACACTAAAAGTATTGGGTTATGAACGCGCCGCCGTGGTACACAGTGGCGGTATGGATGAAGTGTCGTTACATGCACCGACTCAAGTCGCTGAATTACGTAATGGTGAAATTACGCGTTATGAACTCACACCAAGTGATTTTGGTCTTCGTCCTTGTTCAATGGCCGATTTGGAAGGTGGTACACCTGAAGTTAACCGGCAATTATTGGCGAATTTACTGCAAGGCGAAGGAAAAAGAGCACATACCGAATCTGTCGCAGCTAATGTCGCTTTATTAATGCGTTTACATGGGCAAGAAGATTTAAAAATAAATACTGAAGTTGCTATGCACACCATTTATAGCGGTAAAGCAATAAATCGTGTTACCGCATTAGCCGCGAGAGGATAAAAACATGACTGTATTAAACGCCATTGTAAAAGATAAAGCAGAATATTTGATCGCACGTAAAGCAAGCCAACCGTTATCAGAATTTGTGCAGCAAATAGTACCTTCAACGCGCTCGTTTTATCAGGCATTAACTCAACCTAATACGGTTTTTATTTTAGAATGTAAAAAAGCATCGCCCTCAAAAGGATTAATTCGTGCTGATTTTGATCCCGCTACAATTGCAAAAATTTATCAGCCTTATGCTGCAGCAATTTCGGTATTAACCGATGAAAAATATTTTCAAGGAAGCTTTGATTATTTACGTCAAGTCAGCCAAGCTGTACATCAGCCCGTTTTGTGCAAAGATTTTATTATTGATGAATACCAAATCTATTTAGCACGTTTTTATCAAGCAGATGCCATTTTATTAATGCTTTCTATCTTAGATGATGAACAATATCGCGCGCTATCAACAGTTGCTCATCAATTAAATATGGGTGTATTAACCGAAGTCAGCACCGAAGAAGAGCGTCAACGAGCAATTAAGCTTAATGCCAAAGTTATTGGTATTAATAATCGCGACTTGCGTGATCTCTCTATCGATTTAGTTCGTACCCAACAGTTAAGCCAAGGATTGCCTAAAGATGCAATTGTGATCAGTGAATCAGGTATTCATACCCACCAGCAAGTTCAAGAGTTAAGCCAATATGCTAATGGTTTTTTAGTGGGTAGTGCCTTAATGTCACAAGAAAATATTGACCAAGCAGTAAGAGCACTCGTTTTGGGAAAGCATAAAGTGTGCGGGTTAACTCGTACACAAGATGTAAAAGCGGTTTATCAAGCCGGTGCTTACTATGCAGGATTAATTTTCGCAGAAAAATCTCCACGTAAAGTGACATTGTCACAAGCTCAAGAGCTGATAACACAAGCCCCCTTAGCGTTTGTCGGTGTTTTTCAAAACCAACCTATTGAACTTATTTGTGACTATGCAGAAAAACTTAATTTATCTGCCATTCAATTACATGGACAAGAAGATGCTCAGTTTATTGAGCAACTTAGACAAAAAATTCAACCTAGCTGTGAGATTTGGCAAGCCATAAATATGGCAATTCACAGTGATATTCTCCCCGTTTCACACGTTAATAAATATGTACTTGATAACGGCACAGGCGGTACAGGAACAACATTTAATTGGCAAAAAATTCCAAACACAATACGTGAAAAAGCATTACTTGCAGGTGGTCTTAACAGTGAAAACTGTTTAGATGCAGTTAAAACAGGCTGTATCGGGCTTGATTTTAACTCTGGAGTAGAATCGGCTCCTGGAATAAAAGATGCGCAACGTCTGAACCAAGTCTTTGCACAATTATAGCGAAACTAAATTTCACAAAGATAAAATTTTAAACAGGATGACATCACAATGAGAAAACTTAACCCCTACTTTGGCGAATTTGGTGGCCAATATGTACCTGAAATCTTAATTCCTGCGTTGGATCAACTCGAACAAGCTTTTATTGATGCACAAAACGATCCCTCTTTTCAGCAAGAATTCCAAGATTTATTAAAAAATTATGCAGGTAGACCAACAGCATTAACTCTTTGCCGTAATTTAACAGAAGGCACGCGGACTCGTTTATATCTAAAACGTGAGGATTTACTGCATGGCGGCGCTCATAAAACTAACCAAGTATTAGGCCAAGCCTTATTAGCAAAACGTATGGGTAAAACCGAAATTATTGCAGAAACGGGGGCAGGTCAACATGGTGTTGCAACGGCTTTGGCCTGCGCACTACTTAACATGAAATGTCGTATTTATATGGGTGCAAAAGACGTCGAACGTCAATCACCTAACGTCTTTCGTATGCGTTTAATGGGTGCTGAAGTTATTCCCGTTCATAGTGGTTCATCTACTTTAAAAGATGCCTGTAATGAGGCATTGCGCGACTGGTCTGGCTGTTACGATCGCGCGCATTACTTATTAGGAACAGCAGCAGGCCCTCACCCCTATCCAACTATTGTCCGTGAGTTTCAACGTATGATTGGTGATGAAGCCAAAGCGCAAATTCTAGAGCGTGAAGGTCGTCTACCTGATGCTGTTATTGCTTGTATTGGTGGTGGTTCTAACGCTATCGGTTTATTTGCTTCCTTTATTCCAGAAACATCTGTGCAACTCATTGGCGTTGAACCTGCGGGTAAAGGCATTGAAACAGGTGAACATGGCGCACCTCTGAAACATGGAAAATTAGGGATCTATTTTGGGATGAAATCCCCAATTATGCAGACTGATGAAGGACAAATTGAAGAGTCATATTCAATTTCAGCGGGTCTTGATTTCCCATCAGTTGGACCACAACACGCACATTTAAACAGCATTGGTCGTGCTGATTATGTTTCTGTTACCGATGACGAAGCCATAGAAGCATTTAAAGCACTTTCTCGCCGAGAAGGAATTATTCCAGCTTTAGAATCTTCTCATGCATTGGCTTATGCACTGAAATTAATTGCACAAAATCCTGACAAAGAACAGTTATTAATTGTGAACTTATCAGGCCGTGGTGATAAAGATATTTTTACTGTAAACGATATTTTAGCAGCAAGAGGAGAAATCTAATGAGCCGTTATCAAGTATGCTTTGAGGCATTAGCACAACAACAGCAAGGCGCATTCGTTCCTTTTGTCACATTAGGTGATCCTTCTCCTGAGCTGTCATTACAAATTATTGATGCATTAATTGAAGGTGGCGCAGATGCATTAGAAATTGGTATTCCTTTTTCCGATCCTCTTGCTGATGGTCCTACTATTCAAGGTGCTAATTTACGTGCCCTCAATGTTGGCGTAACTCCCACTGATTGCTTTGCACTTTTAGCTAATGTACGCAAAAAACATCCTAATATTCCTATTGGCTTATTAGTTTATGCCAATCTTGTTTTTAGTAATGGGATTGATAATTTTTATGGTAAATGCCAACAAGCTGGTGTCGATTCTGTCTTAATTGGTGATGTGCCCTTACGTGAATCAAAAGCGTTCCGAGAGGCAGCAAAGCGAGCGAATATCGCTCCAATTTTTATTTGCCCGCCTAATGCTGATGATGAGCTTTTACAAGAGTTAGCAACGTCAGGTAAAGGTTATACCTATTTACTATCAAGAGCAGGTGTAACTGGCACAGATAAACGCGCAGAACAATCACTAACACATCTTACTGACAAGCTAAAAACCTGTAATGCGCCCCCAGCATTACAAGGATTTGGCATTTCAGAACCAAAACAAGTGAAAGAAGCGATTGCAAATGGTGCAGCGGGTGCTATTTCAGGATCAGCTGTTGTACAAATTATTGAGAAAAATCTTCATCAACCTGAAGTGATGCTTAAAGCGCTTACTCAATTTGTCCAAGAAATGAAAGCAGCTACACTCTCTTAACTATCGTAATCAATCCGCTTTAGGAGAATAGTTTGCTATTTTTCTAAGCGGATTACTCTTAATTCATTATTAATTGACTCACGCTTTTGGGGACCCGTTTTGGTGCTTAGTCCGCATGAAATGGTGCAATCCCTCTTATTTCTCCATTTAAAGTAACATAATCAATACCTATAAAAATTTGGCAAAATTTTATTTTTTGCACATACTTTATAAAGCGCTTTATGTTTTCTTTTCAAAGATACTCAATTAATTACGCAATGTATAAGGAGTTTGATAATGAAACTATGGGCAAAAATCTCCGCTGTTATGGCGGCATTACTGATGGCATTTACGTTGTCTGCATGTTCTCCAACTGCAACATCAGAAGGTACTGGGGGTTATTTTGATGACTCCGTGATCACTACCAAAGTTAAAACGGCACTAATCGGTGAAAAAAATCTTAACTCAACACAAATTAGCGTTGAGACTTTTAAAGGTAAAGTTCAATTAAGTGGTTTCGTTTCTTCTCAAGCGGATGCTAATCGTGCCATTGAAACAACCCGTAAAGTGACTGGCGTAAAAGGTGTTGTCAACTCAATGGTGATCCGCTGATCCCTTTTTTATTCTAGTCTTCCTTTAGCCTTACTTTTTAGACCACCTTTTCGGTGGTCTTTTTTTGTCAAGTACTCCATTCTCAGTATTAGCTTTTATCATAAAGCAGATCAATTTTTATAAAAAACGTAAATAGATTAAAAAAGAGTATTTTCACTTCGACTTAAAAAAATGTTCGTAAAGAGGGCAATTAAAAAGAATAATTAATCATTTAATGATTAAAAACCAATCTTCTTATTTTTATGAATATTGCTTCTCTTAACCCTCTTTTATTCTTTTTTTATTTCTTTCTCTTGATACACAAAGCACTTCCACTAAAACCAAATATAGTTGCATTTAAAATGCAACTATATATTACCCTATTTTATTTATAAAAAGACCATTGGTTTTTAATAAATAAAAATACACTTTTTTATCTTATTAAGAAGGTAAAAACAAAAGATATATATAAGATATATTTTTATTAATGTTTAAATATTATATTTAAAATACATCTTTTGTTTTATCTCTATTTTTAATTACTCATAAATGATGTATTCAACAATAAAACAGAGAATTTATATAATCTAAAAGTGAAAGGCTTGGTTCAAATTTAAAACATAAAAAAAGCGAAGATAAACTTCGCTTTTTCATTATAAGACATTCTTTTAAAGAAAGAATAATTAGAAACGGTAGCCCACACCAAACATAAAGACAAATGGGTCTAAACGTGTGCTGATTGATTGTCTATCTTCACCTGCTTTAAATTTAACATCCGTTTCGATATTCATCCACCAAACAGACGCATTCAGCATCCAGTTTTTATCGAGGTTATAATCTAAACCTGCTTGTGCCGCAAAGCCCCATGAATCCTTAAGATCTAGGTCAGATAAACCAGCACCTTTACCCGCTGAATTGAATTTTTCATCAAAGAAAGTGGTAAAGTTAAGACCTGCACCTAGATAAGGACGTAATTTATCTTCACCATTGCCAAAGTAATATTGTGCCATTAATGTTGGTGGTAAATGTTTGACTGTCGCAATTTCACCAAAGTTTGTTAATGATACTTTGTGCTCAAAAGGAGTAGCTGCTAATAGCTCAACACCAATATTATCAGTGATCATATACCCAAAGGTTAAACCTAATTGGGTATTATTATTAGCTTCAAAATGCCCAATACCTAATACATTATCAGAACCTGCATTAGGACGAACAGTTGCAGTACCTGCACGGAATAAGAAATCACCTGCTTGGTGAGCAAAAGAAATAGAAGGCGCAAGAGTTGCAGCCGCTAAAATAAGCGCAGAAAGTTTTTTCATTATTTAACCCATTCCTGTAATAAGTAAAATCTCCGCTAAAAATATAACCATTTATTGATAATTATGATCTAATACCGATCACAACTTTGGAATTATTTTTGCAGAAAGTGTTATTTCTCTTATTATTATTTATCAATGCGATTATTTATAATTGATCTGCATCAAATTACCGATTAATACAATTTTTTCTTATAATTAAATTTATTTTTATTAATAATTTTTGAATAAAAATATCCTGAAAAATGTAATTAAAAATAAGGTTATTTTTATGTTAAAATAATGTTTTATTTATTTTAAATAATAAGTATATTCTAATTACTGATAACAAGAAAAAAACCAAATAAGAGAAGTAAGAGAAAATATCCCATTTTGTTGTTGTAGAAGGTACAATAGCGCGCATTGACACAGTCTATTTTTTATAGGAGCAGTTTCATGCCTACCACGGCACGCACAATCTACCGAGACAGTCTGAATTTTTATAAGAATGAACGACGTAGCATTGTTACACTTTCCGCTATCCTTGCTGTTATTTTAGCGATAATTCATGTCTTAATTGGCCCCAATCCTCAAGAATACCAAGTGATGATTGAATTTGTGGCTAATTTTAAAAATACACAGCTTTCCTCTGCTTCTCCTGCGGAGTTAGAAGCAATGTCAAACAGTGTCGTGGGTATTGCCAAAAAAGTGTTATCACTGTATGCATTTGAAACATTACAGCAAAGCATCTTGGTTCTCACCTTATTGATGTTCGCTATGGCAATCTCTGCTGGTCACAATGTTACTCTTGGGCAAACATTTAACGCATGTTTACCTCGCTTACCAAAAATGTTTTTATTAATTGTTCTGTGCTCTATTTTAATTAGCGCAGGTTTTATGGTGATGATTATTCCTGGCATCATTTTGCTTATTGGTTTTGCATTAGCACCCGTTGTTTTAGTGCGCCAACAAAATATGGGTAGTGCAATTCGTTTAGGCTGGAAAATTGGCTTTAGTGAATCTGGCTCACTTATTCCTGCTTTAGGTATTTGGATCTTATTGCAGTTTGGCATTGGTTTTGTGAGTAATCTAACTATTCAACTACCTGATCTTATCCATAATTTCTTATTCTACCTTCTGAAAAATATGGCTTCAGCGTGGATGATTATTTACCTATTTCGTTTATTTATGTTGGTTGAAAACAAATACACAACGCAACAAATGCGCTAATTTATTCAAAACATAACTCCCCATAAAACTTATCGATAAAAAATCCCGTGTATAAGCTAACGACTTATCACGGGATTTTACTGTTTATTTATTACCACTCATAAACTTAGCTGGAATGCTTAAGGTGTTGAAGTCTGACTCTCTCTTGATACTTCTGATATCGATGTTTTATTACTCCCTGTTTCTTGGCTTTCAGCTTCTTGCTTTAACGCTTCTTTTCTTGCTTCTTTCTGTTTTTCTTTGATCTGTTGTCGGCTTTGATAAAGTCTGATCACAAAATAGAGATCAGGAGCAATAATCAAGTCATCTTCATTGAGCGAAATTTTGTTACGTTCAATCCAGCGATTTAACTCTGTTCTCCGTCCTGCCAAAACCAATTTAACGCCTTTTATTCGCAACTCTCGTATTAGTTCATCAATAGCAGCAAATACACTGACATCATCATAGGTAAAGCTTACAGCTGCATCTACTGCTAACCAAGCTGGACGTTGAGGTGCATTATCAACAAGTTGAAGTACCCGTTTTTTAAAATAACCCACATTAAAATAAGTCAGTGGTGAATTAAAACGATACATCATTAAGCCATCAATAGGTTCAATACCATTATCCTTATTCATTGAGTGAACCATTCCTTGCTCATCGATACCCAATAGCTGATCGCTTGGTCGAAAAACAATACGTAAAAATTGTAATAAGCCTAATAAGACCGCAAAGCCTATACCATTAATCACCCCTGCTAATAACACTGCTAACAAGGTGAATGATGCCAATGTAAATGCTTGTTTATTACGTTTACGATAAGACCAAATATGACGAATACTCAGCAGTGACCATGAAGAGACGATCAACACAATTCCAAGTGAAGATAATGGAATATAGGCGAGGAAATCTGTCATAAATAATAACACCAGTAGAATAACCAGTGCTGCGATAATAGAAACTAATTGCGTTTTACCCCCGACAGAATCATTGACTGCGGTACGACTACTTGCTGCACTTACAGCAAATCCTTGTGAAAGTGCTGCCGCAATATTGGCAATACCCAATGCTTTTAATTCTTGATCTGCATCGACATCATAACCATTTTTACTGGCAAAACTGCGAGCTGTCATCATAAAACTCACAAAGCTAATGACAGCCAAGTTTATAGATGGAACCAATAACTCTCGTAATACACTAGGATGAAATCCACTCATCGACACGACTGGCAGAAATAGATCAACATTTCCTGCTTCTTTATTCACAATAGCAATACCATAACTTGCTAAATCAAATTGCCAGCTAAGATAAGTCATTACAACCATAGCAATTAGTGGTGCTGGCCATCGGCTACGAAAATAACGAATACCTAATAATAAAGCGAGTGTTACCACTGACATCAATACCGTAGGTAAATGCGCATCCATTAATCGAAATGGAACTTCAATAAGTTTTTCAATTAGGTGTTCTGGAGAAGTGTCAAAACCAAATATTTTACTAATTTGCCCGACCATAATGGTGATAGCCACACCATTTAATAACCCTTGAAGAATAGGACGAGACAAAAAGTCAGTGAATGCCCCTAATCGAAAATGGCTAGCTAAAATACACCAAAACCCCGTCATTGCAGTCATAATAATGGCAAGTTGCCATCGTGTATTTTCATCACCAGCAGATAATGGAATAACGACTGCCGCAATAACGGCACATGTTGCTGCATCTGGTCCCGTAATTAATTGGCGAGAAGTACCAAATAATGCATAAATAATCATGGGAAAAATACAGGCATACAATCCAACAATAGCATTAATGCCTAATAATTCAGTATAAGCAATAGCAACAGGTAGCGCGACGGCAGCAACCGAAAGCCCTGCTTTTAAGTCATAGCCAAAATATTCACGCTTATAGTTAAATAATAAGCCTAATCCTGGCATCCATTTTATTATTCTTTTTCCGTTCATTGATTTCCTCTTATCAGAATATACATTCATCAAAAAGTGGCGGATGATAATGATGAGTAACTAAATCATATACTAGAGTTATATTTAAATCCTCTTTCATAACTCAAGCTTGAGTTTTAATTTTACATAAACACAATTACGTTGATTTTTCATTGGGTTAATTCAGATAAAAATAGCGTTTTTTGTATAAATTAACTCTCTGTCGTTAAAGATATGCAATTGTTTACCCATTTTCTGTCGCTTTGCATTAGAATAGCCAAGTTTATGAATTTAATAACCATAGGTTCCTATCTGTTATGAAAAATGGCTGGCTTAAGCAATTACTTGATTTTGCTCCACTATTAGTGTTTTTTATCTTTTATAAATGGCAAGATATTTTCTATGCTTCAGGTGCATTAATTATCGCGACGTGGATCTCAGTCGGTTTGACATGGCTTATTTTCCATAAAGTTGAGAAAGCGCCACTCATTACTGCTATCGTGGTCACTATTTTTGGCTCATTAACGATCTTCTTCCATTCTGCTGATTTTATTAAATGGAAAGTGACCGCTATTTATGCCATTTTTGCCATCGTTTTAATTGGTATGCAGTTATTTACGCCAAAAACGTTAATGGAAAGAATGTTAGGCAAAGAACTTGCTATGCCACCCGCAAATTGGAAGAAACTCAATATTGCATGGGTGATTTTCTTTTTTGCTTGTGCTCTTGGTAATATTTATGTGGCATTTTCTTTAGCGGAAGAGACTTGGGTTAATTTTAAAGTCTTCGGCTTAACTATTTTAACCTTTATCTTTACAATCGCTAGTGTGGTTTATATCTGGAATAACCGTTTACCAGAAGAACAAACTAAAGACGAAACTACAGAAAATAGTGAACACAAATTATCAGATGATATGGTAAAACAAGCATCTAAACCGACATCACATGATGCTCATTCAAAATCTGAATAATCATTTTTATTTTATTGGAGGATATGTACTCTAAATAATTCGAGGTGTAGTTAGGCGACAAGTGAATGAAACACTAGGAGCATACATCAGTATGTGACTAATGCGAATAAACGAAGTCAACAACGCTACAGCTTGAAGTATGACGAGTAAATATCTCCTTGTTTTCAACATTATTTACAGATACTTTATTTTCATGACTGAACAACAATCTTTGCCTAATGGTGAGCTCGTTTTACGTACCCTTGCCATGCCTGCTGATACTAACGCCAATGGTGATATTTTCGGTGGATGGTTAATGTCTCAAATGGACATCGGTGGTGCAATTTTAGCAAAAGAAATTGCGTTAGGTCGTGTCGTTACTGTAAGCGTGACAGGCATTACCTTCCTTAAACCTGTGGCTGTTGGCGATGTCGTTTGTTGCTATGCACGTTGCTTAAAAACAGGTAATTCTTCAATTACGGTTAATATTGAAGTCTGGGTTAAGAAAGTTGCCACAGAACCTGTCGGCCAACGCTATCGCGCAACAGAAGCGGTGTTTACCTACGTTGCCGTTGATGAGAACAATTCAGCTCGCCGCTTACCTGAAGGTAAGGCTCACTTTACGTTAACAAGCACAATGGAATAAAACGCCATTACGATAATTTGATTACGGCGCTAATAGCGTGACAGGATTAAAAATTGAGTACTAAAAAAGGCACTTATTAAAGTGCCTTTTATTTATCTGGTATTAAATAATAATATCGCTTTGTGTAACTGCTAACTTTATAAAGATTAGCTTGCTGATATCCCTGTCATTTTAAACTCAATAAGAACCACTTTTCCTTTATAAGGAATTTTTTCATAACGCCATTGGCGCATAGCTCTTTTAACATCTCTCTCAAATACATTCTTAGGATCAGCAGAAAGTATTTCTACATTATCTACTCGTCCATCAGCATCAACATCAAAACGAACTTTTATAGACCCTTCAATACCCACAGCTCTTGCTCGCGAAGGATATTCAGGTAAACCTTGGCGTACTGCATTTGGTACTCTGCCTTCACCACTGCTTGCCACTGCAACTGGTTTTTCATCGCCTTTATCGCTTGGCTTTGCCGTCGGGTTAAGATTTTTGAGATCATTACCTTTATTAACAACTAAAGGTTGTGGTCGCTCAACAGGCGGTTTGGGTTTGTCCACAGGTTTTGGTTTCGGCTTTGGTTTCGGTTCAGGTTTTTTCTCTATTGGTTTTTCGATAACAGGTTTTACATCAGGAATAGGTTCTGGCTCAGGTTCTGGTTCAACAACCGGCTCAGGTTCTGGCGGGATAACTTCTTCAACCACAGGCTCTGGTTCACCTGCAGGCTCATCTGTTGCAAATGCCAACATCTGTATAGAGATAGGCTCAGGTGTAACTGGCTTATCTTCTACAACATATAACATCGCAGCCGCAACAAGTGAGGCATGTAGACAAAGTGATATGAGTACCCAAAGCTTCCAACGCATAACTGATCTTATTTCACCTAAAGAAAAAATATGCCCCTAGTTTAAATGCAAATAGCAATCATATTCAATAAGGTTTAGCAAAATGATTGATATTAACTGTTAAAAAGTGAAATTATGAGTTCCATTCTATGTGTTGTACAAATAAAAGTGCTCTATGTTTTCTAGAAGTATCAAGTTTACGCAGCTTATAAATTCGGAAATTACGGCGAGATTGCCCTTCTAGCCATCGGCGTCGTTTACGTATAGCTTGTCTCATCATTCGCCAACGAGCTACTTCAGTCCTACTGTGTCTCATACTATCAGCACCTATTTTTTCGAATAAGTGGACTATTATAAGACGTTCATTTTGTGATCCAAGGGGGGATTTATGGTTTGCTTAAATTTCACCCAGCATTTAAGCATTTCTCACAGAGAAAAAATGAATAAAGAGTTGTATCTTATTACTTATTTAATACTTATCTCTTAAGAAAGAGATTTGACAGAGATAATAATCCTGATTTAATAACAACATTCGGCAAATAACAAAAATAATGAACTATTTTTAGTAAATTGCCTTTAGCATATCCATGCAATTCATTTTCAACGGAAAATAGCTCTACTATGACAACATTTTATACTGTATTGAGTTGGCTAACCTTTTTCTTCTATTGGCTATTAATTGCAGGGGTCACATTTCGTGTCCTAATGCACCGACGACCGGTTACATCAACAATGACATGGTTATTAATCATCTATATTCTGCCATTAGTCGGAGTTATTGCGTATTTTGCTTTTGGTGAATTACACCTAGGAAAACGACGCGTTGAACATGCTAAACAGATGTGGCCTTCTGTTGTTGCGTGGCTTGAAGACTTGAGAAAATGTAAACATATCTTTGCTACAAGTACGAGCGATATTGCAACCCCTCTTTTCCAATTAACCGCTAAACGCCAGGGTATTAGAGGCGTTAAAGGTAACAAAATTGAACTGTTAACTACCTGTGAAGATTCGCTAAATTCAATTACACGCGATATTAATAACGCTCGTGATAACATTGAAATGGTCTTCTATATTTGGCAATCAGGTGGTTTAGTCGATGAAGTCACCGATGCCTTAATCAGAGCCGCTAAACGCGGTGTAAAATGCAGAGTCATGGTTGACTCCGCAGGTAGTTGGAATTTCTTCCGTACTAATGGCCCAGATGTAATGAGAGCCGCAGGTATTGAATTCGTTGAATCACTGCATGTTAATTTATTCCGTTTCTTCTTACGCCGCATGGATTTGCGTCAACATCGAAAAATCGTATTGATCGACAATTACATTTCCTATACAGGAAGTATGAATATGGTTGACCCTCGTTATTTCAAGCAAGATTCCGGAGTAGGTCAATGGATTGATATTATGGTAAGAATGGAAGGCCCTGTTTCTACAACATTAGGTATGATTTATGCTTTTGACTGGGAAATGGAAACGGGTGAGCGCCATTTACCTCCTCCTCCTGATGACAATATTATGCCTTGTGAACAAGAAAGTGGTCATACAACACAAATCATTGCCTCAGGCCCAGGATTTCCTGATGAACTAATTCAGCAATCACTTATTACAGCGATTTACTCTGCAAGAAAAGAGCTGGTACTCACAACACCATATTTTGTACCTAGCGATGATCTGGCTCATGCAATCTCAACCGCTGCGATGCGAGGAGTTAATGTCAGTATTATTATTCCTCGCAGTAATGACTCTTTCCTTGTGCGTTGGGCAAGCCGTTCTTTCTTTACAGAAATGCTAGAAGCAGGTGTTAAAATATTTCAATTTGAAGATGGTTTATTACATACCAAAAGTGTGATGGTTGATGGACAACTCAGTATGGTAGGTTCAGTTAATCTTGATATGCGTAGCCTATGGTTAAACTTTGAAATTACCGTTGTCATTGATGATGAAGGTTTTGGAAGTGATTTAAGCATCGTGCAATATGATTATATTGCACGCTCAACAGAATTAACCATGGATGAATGGGAAAAACGTCCCTTCTTAAATCGTGTATTAGAGCGCATCTGCTATTTCTTTAGTCCTCTGTTATAACAGAAATGTTATAATCAATAGACTACTAAGAACTGATAAGATATAACGGTGCTAAATTAGTAAAAATGCGATACCACTAACGCGATAATGATTGAAATAATAGACAGGCATTACCATGAATGAACCAACTTTAATAAGTGAAGACGACGCTTTAGAACAAGCTTATGATCTATTTTTAGCCCAAGCAGCTGATAATTTAGATGTTGCAGACCAATTATTGTTTAACCTGCAATTTGAAGAAAGAGGTGCTGCTGAAGTAGTTCCATTAGGTAATGATTGGCAATTTATTGTTGGCCTACCTGTCACATCAGCCCGTTTTAGCGAAGTGATTATTGGTCTCGCTCCAGACGATGATTCTGATATTGATGATATTTTTGGTCGTGTTCTAATTAGTCGTGATCCACTACAACCTATGTTCCATATTATTTGGAAATCATGATCTCTTGTCTCTTCACCTGCTTATCTTTTAGCAAAATCCGCCGTAAACCCTCGCCTAATGTGGGCGAGGAACAGCCACACTGTTGTTAGGTATTACACGTAATATCTGTTACTCGAAGCATTTAGATGAATGTGCGATAGTTAAAAACATGGTGCCTTCTTTTGTCAGTGTACTTTCTTGTTTTATTGGCGATGATTTGACCATTCTATCTATTTCAGTTGAAGAAAATTTATCACTTGCTTCATTATAAAAACACAAACATTGATCTTTGCTCACATTACTATAGATATTTAATGTATCCATACAATATTCAATAACTTTATTTTCTTGTGATTCAGAGCAAGAGGGTAATAAAAATAAAGAGAAAATAACAATTAAGGTTTTTTTCATAACTATTCCACTATTGTGTTAGATTTATTTAATTATGAAAAAATTATTTCATTAAAGTAGATAAGTTATCACGATATAAATCAAGTTTAAGTGGATAATTATTACTTGCATAAGATAAATAAAGAGAGTTTTTACTTTTCTCCCTATTTTATATCTTTAACATCTCTTTGTTTAGTATTTATACTTATTTTTATTTAATCTTAAATGTAGCAATGGAAAAGGATTGCCTTGTCCATCTAATTCTGAACGCCCTACTTGCTCAAATCCTATATAAAGATAAAAGCCAATCGCTTGAAGATTTTGCTCATTGACATCTAGCTCATCAATATCCAGTGTATTTATCGCGAAAGTTGTAAGCAACTTTCCACAACCATACCCTCTAGAATTTGCATCAACAAATAGCATTTCTAACTTATTTTCTGCTGTGCCTAAAATCCCGTGAATAATATTATTATTATCTATCGCAACATATGTATTAAGCATTGGAAAATAGTGTTCTACAATATCTTTTTTAAGCGAGAAGATGATATCTTCAGACAAAAATGTATGTGTAGCCCTAACTGACGATTCCCAAACCGCAATCATTTCATTATAGTGCGAAGGTTCTGCTTTTATTACAGTTAACATATTTTCCTCTATATAAAATATGGCATCATAAAGATCCTTTATCGACAGTCAAGCAACCTGAATAAAAAAAACACATTTAGTGTATATTAAATGCATTTTGATAAGTTACATCTCAAATATAGCGATAAACATTTATATTAATAAAAAGGCCACATTACGTGACCTATTAAAAATACTATTTATTAACTTAAAATTAGAAACGATAACCAACACCTAACACCCAACTACCAAATTTCATATCATCTAATTTTGAGTATTCATAAGATGCATCGATGGCTACATTTGGAATTGGATTGATTTGTAAACCTAATCCATAACTTATAGATACTTTGTTTTCATGCTGTTCTTCAGAGGGAGCTTTATAATTAGCATTAAAAACACTGGTACCGATTAAACCATACGCATTAATATATTCATTAAAACGATAACTTGGTCCAACCGAAAATAAATAATAATCTACATCAGTATGCCCTACATTTTTATCATTATTATCATAGCAATTATATTTTTTATTATTATAAACAAATGAACCTATAAGACCAAAATCATTATTTATCTTGCGATCATACTTAATATTAAATCCTTTAGGATCTTCATCTACCTTCTCGCCATCTACTTTTATCTGACTTTGTGCATAGCCTATAGACAATGTGTTTTTCAATGTAGCAGATGCATTAAATGCCGTTATTGATAAGAAAATTGCTGTAATTGGTAATAATAATTTATTTTTCATTATATATCTCAATATTATCTTTAGTTAATAAAATAAGAAACAGCAATAAAAATAGTTTAAATTGCAATTAATTCAACACTATAAATCGCTGCTTCCACTCAAAATAATAAATCAAAGTAAAACTTATATAAATAATTTAATTTTAATGGAAAAATAATAAAGAGAACCATCCAAATAAAGGTAAATAAATAAAATATTTATTTGAAAAATGAAGGTGAATAGATTTTAAAATTAAACAAAATGATTTATTTTAATATTATTTAATTTATATTTTATAAAAAATAAAAAGGCCACGTTACGTGACCTTTTAACAATATTATTTATTAACTTGAAATTAGAAACGATAACCAACACCTAATACCCAAGTACCAAATTTTGCATCATCAAATTTTGAATACTCATAAGATGCATCTATTGCTACGCTTGGAATTGGATTAATTTGTAAACCTAATCCATAAGCAACGGATGTTTTGCTGTATGTATCATTAGCATAATAATATTTATCTTCTTGACTAGCGTGACCAAAACCAATTAAACCATATGCACTAAAATAGTCATTAAAACGATAACTAGGACCAGCCGTTAATGAAACATAGTCAATTTCACTTGAACCAATTTTTCCCCAACGACTATAATAATTATAGGTTAATTTTGTATACGTCAGTGATCCAATAACTCCCAAATCATTATCAAAATCATGATTATACTTAAAGTTAATCCCTTTAGGATTATCATCTATTTTATCATCATTCAATTTAATTGAGCTTTGAGCATACCCCACTGATAAAGTATTATCTAACGCGGCTTGTACATTAAAAGAAAGTGTAGAAATAGCTAACAACGAAGTAGACAGAAATAAATTACGTTTCATTTTTATTCTCTATATAAAAGCAAAGGATAGAAAAAGGAACTAAAATAGAATTTAGCTTTCTTATCAAATTGAGTTTAATGCTCAATAAATTTTATTTATAAATAATACGTTATTAATTAATTTTTATAAAGAAATTCTTATGATTAAATTGATAATTAAAAGACCATCCGCTCTAACAATAAACTTACCTTATTTTTCACTATTACTAAGCAAATATTAAGATCATAACGTTATTAAAAAAGAAGTAATTTCAATTTATCATTAGTTTCAGCCGTAATTTAAATATGATTAAAGCTTCGATTGAAATTCTATTGGTTACTAATCAGTAAAATAAAAGACACTTACTAAGTAAAATTAATTTGTCTTAACCTATATGATATTGATTAATATTTAAGTGTATTTTTAATCTGGTATCTAAGATAGATAACCTTATTAATATTAATGTGTATAAAAAAGCCACTCTATAAGTGGCTTTTCCTTTCATATATTATTAGCAAGTTGCATTTTTAACCAAAAACTTAGCAGGCATAAATTAAAAAATTCTTTTCTACAAGGAGAAATCAGTTTGTTATTCGACTCTACAATTTCCCTAGTAATGCTTCTGTTTTAATAAAATCTTAAGCAATGACTTTTAACATTGCATTTCCCTTATCATCATTGTTCGACATAAACACTGTATAATAAAAAGTTAAATATAATCTAGTTAACTTAAGAGACCTACTCTCTTTACAGAAGAAAAGTAGATCTTTTTAAATGCTCATAACAGGGTGTAATCCATTGAAGTATTAACAGGGTACTGTTTCAAACAGAAAGCAGTAAGCATCAAACATTTATCTTCTATCTGAGTGAAAATATGCGTTTAAATAATGCGGATTCTCTTTATATAATAGCAATTCATTAAGTAATACAGAGAAAGTAGGATTGGGGGTTAACGTGTGGCTTGAACAATTTGGTGTACTCAATATCTGGACATACCTTGCAGGCATGTTTTTTATTATCCTCGTTCCTGGCCCTAATACACTCTATGTGCTAAAAACAAGCGCATCAGGCGGTGTTCGTGACGGGTATCGTGCTGCATTTGGTGTGTTTTTAGGTGATGCGATTTTGATTTTTCTCGCTTTTATCGGTGTCGCATCTGTTATAAAAGCCTCTCCTATACTCTTTACTATTGTTCGTTTTTTAGGTGCTTTTTACCTCCTTTATTTAGGAATAAAAATTATCCATGCCACTTTTTTCTCCAAAAAAGTACATTCAGAACAAACAACAACAGTACAGAAACACGTTTTTAGAAAAGCACTTACATTAAGTATGACTAATCCTAAAGCGATTCTATTCTATATTTCATTTTTTGTTCAATTTATCGATTTTAATTATGCACATACTGGATTATCTTATTTAATCCTCGCTTCCATGCTTGAAGCATTTAGTTTTATCTATCTCTCTTTTCTAATATTTGGTGGTGTAGCCCTTGCCCGTTTCTTTGGCTCACGTAAAAATATCGCTAAATTAGGTAATGGTGTTATCGGGCTTTTCTTTATGGGGTTCGCAACTAAATTAGCAACATTATCATCATAATTTTTGGTGACAGATATCCATTAAAGAGACGGTAATCGAAATAATTTAGAGCTTGGTCAGAAATTTCAAATTGATATCATTAAATGTGATTTATGTAATCATAGAGAACAAGGCTCTGCTTATGTTGAGTGTTGCCCTCAAAATGTCTTAATTTTTTCTCTGATGATGAATTGTCACAATTGACCGCTGAACGTAGAAAAATGCTATTTTACGTGAACGACTAACGATGCCTTATTAAGGTTTATATCTATCAATAATCGTCGCGTGATACAAAAAGTAATAGCCTTATTCCGTGTATAAAATTATTACTTTTTACCGCCTTGAAATCGCTTAACTGTAGTTATCTATATCGAAACTACCCTACCATCTGGTATCATTGGCGACTTATCCATATTCTTGCCATAAATAACTTTGTTTTTCACACAACTTATTATTTGAATCTATAAAATATTTTATTGATTTATCATATTGTTAAGGTATCCAAGATACCGAAGAACAAAGCCTTGGTTAGCAAGTTACAGAATAATCAGCAACGATATAGAACCGTAAAAAATGAGCATCCCAAAAGAGCAATATAATTTCAACAAACTACAAAAACGCTTACGCCGTGATGTTGGGCAAGCTATCGCTGACTTTAATATGATTGAAGATGGCGACAAAATCATGGTCTGCCTTTCTGGTGGTAAAGATAGTTACACGCTACTTTCTATCCTAATGAATCTGCAAAAAAGTGCGCCAATTAATTTTTCACTTATTGCAGTCAATTTAGACCAAAAACAACCCGGATTCCCTGAGCATATTTTACCTGAGTATTTAAATGAACTTGGTGTGGAATATAAAATTGTTGAAGAGAATACCTATGGAATTGTTAAAGATATTATTCCAGAAGGTAAAACAACCTGCTCTTTATGCTCACGTTTACGTCGTGGTATTTTATATCGCACAGCAACAGAACTTGGTGCGACTAAAATTGCTTTAGGCCACCATCGTGATGATATTTTAGAAACATTATTTTTAAATATGTTCTATGGTGGCAAGCTTAAAGGTATGCCACCTAAATTAATGAGTGATGATGGCAAACAAATCGTTATTCGTCCTCTTGCTTATGCTCGTGAAAAAGATATTGAGCGTTTCGCACAAGCTAAACAATTTCCAATTATTCCATGTAATCTTTGTGGCTCACAACCTAACCTTCAGCGTCAAGTTATTAAAGAGATGCTAAGAGATTGGGATAAACGTTACCCTGGTCGTATCGAAACCATGTTTAGAGCAACACAAAACATTGTTCCATCACACTTATGTGATACTCAATTATTTGATTTTGTGAATATCAAACATGGTGATGAAGTCATTAATGGTGGCGACTTAGCTTTTGATAAAGACGATATTCCAACCGTTCCAGTGATGTTCCAAGACGAAGATGATGAACGTCCTGACTTTAGTCAAAACAAACTCGATATTGTTGAAGTGAAATAATCGACTATCTCCTAAGCCTTGTATTCAAGGCTTAGGATTTTTATGACCAAATAATCGCCAATAATAAGTTTAAGCAAAAAAAAACCGATGTTAATAAACATCGGTGTAATAATGGTCAATTATTCTGTATTAAGAACTCAATATGAGAAAAACTACAATTATGGAGCACAACGTTCATCGCTCAACGTTGTATTCACCTGCGAGAGTTATAATGCCAGATGTTCTATTTTAAAAAATTGATATATCTCAAACAGGGTTAGAGAATTCTTTTTTAAATCCATTTAGTTACGATTAATTTTCTGAAAATTTACAACCACCTGCTACGTTTTAACCACCAAGTAACAATCACAATCAAAACAAAGAGAGATAAACAAAAAATGGCAAAACCATAAGGAAGTTCATTTCCAGGGATCCCGCCTAAATTGACACCAAATAGCCCTGTTAGAAAAGTTGTTGGTAAAAATAACATCGCCATTAATGACATAGTATAAGTACGTCGATTCATTGCATCAGCCATCATTGATGTTATTTCATCAGCAATCACTGCCGTACGAGAAATACTACTGTCCAAATCCTCTAAACGTCGAGAAAGTCTTTCTGAGATTTCTAACATCGTAACCCGATCGCTATCACTCATCCACGGTAATTTTTCAATGGAGAGTCTTGAGAATACATCTCGTTGCGGGGCCATATAACGCCGTAAAACAATCAATTGTTTTCTTAATAATGCAAGTTCACCTCTTGCTGGTATTTGTTGGTCGAGGATCATATCTTCGAGTTCAATTAATTGATCATGTAAAGTTTCAACAAATTCACCTATTTCATCAGTAACAGCATCTGCCATAGTTATAAGCCAATCACCGCTACTTTCCGGCCCACTGCCTAACTCTAAGGTATGAATAACAGAATCCACCGAGTTAACTCGACGATGACGACTCGAAACAATTGTTTGGCTGTTAATATAAATTCTGAATGCGACTAGTTCATCAGGCCTATCATTAGGATTATTATTAATTGTTTGCAAATTGATGACGACACCTTCACCAATGCGTTGTGCTTTTGGTCTAACATTCTCTGCAAGTAAGATATCTTTCGCAATAGGAGGAAGTAATTCTGTTTCTTCTATCCATTTCGCACTTTGTGGCTTACGATAGTCCAAATGTATCCAATAAGGATTATTGTTTGTAGCAATTGTATCTGCTGTTATTTCTATTACCCCACCATGACCATCAAGTTGTGTGGTATAAATTGCATCTGAATCTTGCAAAATAGAGTCATTAATTGTTTTCACTTAGTTTCCTCCATACTCTTGCTTTAGTCGCTATAGATTAATTAATCGTCTCTTTATTTAATTATTTTTCAATATGTTATTTTATACTTTTTTCTAATTCACTGTATATCAACACTATTTTTGTATAATTAATCTAAAACTTCTATTTATATTTCCTACTTTAGGATTATTACACTAAATCCAATTCGGAGAATTACATTAGTATATTAATACTAGAAATATCTATAGGTAACTTACTTTATTTATAGGAAAAATTTTATCTACTGTAATTTATAATAATTAGATCCCTAGTGTATACTAAATATTATCTTATACATTTATTGCAACCTAAAAATAAGGTCATCAATATGAAAAAATTTCTCGCTATTCCTTTATTTTTGCTTTTAGCCGGATGCAATGATGCAACATCGACTGAAAGTGCTAATTCTGCCTCTACTTCTGATACAACAAAAACACTTCTGGTCGATTCACAACTTTATGACTGTGTCGGTGTTGCACCAATGAAATGCATGAAGGTGAAAGAACTCCCTTCAGGCGAATGGTCCCTTTTCTATCAAAACATTGAAGGTTTTGAATATAAAGCGGGTACTGAATACACATTAAAAGTAAATGTTACAGATATTCCTAATCCACCAGCTGATGCACCTAGTGTAAAATATACACTGGTAGAAATTGTCGATAAAAAGTAATTTTTTACTTAACTCAAACTCACAATAGGCTATATTCGCTATTGTGAGTAATTCATCTATTAATATTATTCTTCTAATAGTTGCTTATTTACAAATTAATAAACTTATTAATGAGCTATTTATGTAATCTCATTTTTATTATGCATTAAAGATAAGTCTGCTAATTTTTTTTAAGAGTAATTTCAATCAATTAACATTGAAATTGTGCTTAAACTTACTAAAAATAGAGTTCTTTACATCAACATAGAACCTCTATAATGAATAAATTAATAATTATTTTAATTAGCTTAGTTTTACCTTACTCTTCTACATTATATGCCTACAATGAATCACATACTGTCTATAGTGGCTATATTTATGGAAAACTAAAAGGAGATACCGCCAAAGGCCCTATAATCAATTATCGTTATGAAACAGGAAATGCTTGGGGTTTATTAATTTCTCTACTCTATTTAAATTCAAACCATAAAGAACCCTTTAAAGATCCTCGTTTTATCACTCCATCAATAAAACAATATAAAACTAAAACTACCGCTCTATTAATCGGCCCTACTTATAGAATAACACCTAAATTTTCTATTTATGCCCAAATGGGGCCCAATAAATTAAAACACCAAGAAGATAAATTTCACCCTGAAATAAATACTACAGACACGCATAGAGTGGATACAACAAGTGTTATTGGCCAAATAGGCATCGATTATAACCCCATAAAAGAGGTTGCAATTAACTTTGGCTATCTTTATTCCGATACCACTGCAAACAAACGCCATATTGAATTAAATAGTATACAATTATCTTTAGGTTATCGCTTTTAAAGTGCCCTTATAAACTATAATTTAATTTAACAATGCATCGAAGCCAAGAGGTAGCTTTATCTATAAATGGCTTAAATATAATAATAAATTTATCATTTTTTATCATCTTTAAGGGATTATACCTATAAATAATATGAAATATAATATTTAACATCGAACACATTGCACAATTAGTCAAAACAAAGTGGCAAAAATGTATTAACATCTTTTCTGCAATGTTTATTCCTTTTGAGTCTCCTTCTGTTTTTATAACAGAGGGATTTTTTTTATAAATATTTTATTAACCACTGTAACAGTTAGACACAATAAAAAACGTGCAAATAGAGCATAAAGAATATAATTTATATCCAGACAATAAATCATCCTGCTTTATTTTGCTACGCCCCTTTTTAAAGGGGTTCTTTTTTATACTTTTTTATTTTCTTAGCTTATCGACTAACAATATATCAATTTATAAATTAAAATATTTTCATTTTTACTATTGATAATAGAATAAAAAAACACCTCAAAATAAATTTTAATCTTGAGGTATTATTTATACTCAATGACTTTATTACTAAATTAAAATGTTTATATTAGCTTAATTTTAAGCTTCTAATTTAGTCTTTAAATTAATGTTTAAGAATATAAAACGTATGACTATAAGCAACATCTTCTGGGTTATCAATGGGATACCCTTTTAACCATGGTTTTATTAAGCGTCCATTCGTATATTGATAAATAGGCGCGATTGGCGCATCTTCAGCAATCATTTGCTCTGCTCGGTTATACAAATTATTTCTTTCATTTGAATCGATAGTCATACTTGCGAATAGTAATATTTCATCATATTGTTCATTTTGATATTTCGAAATATTACCTGCATGTTTAGAGTTCAACAGACTTAAAAAAGTAGAAGGTTCATTATAATCACCAACCCAAGATGCTCTTATAACATCAAAATCACCCGAATTTCGGCTATCAATATATGTTTTCCATTCTTGGTTACGTAATTGGACTTTTACCCCTAACTTTTTCTTCCACATAGAAGCAACAGCAATAGCAATTTTCTGATGATTCTCTGAATTATTGTATAGCAATGAGAGTGTTAATGGATTATGAGGGCCATATCCAGCAGCCGCTAACAAGATCTTAGCTTGGCTATCTAATTCATCTTGAGTGTATTCATCATAAATTGTGGGTTCTGGGGTGAAGCCCGCCGTGACATCAGGTGTAAAACGGTTTGCTGATTTTTCCCCTGTACCTAATACCTTATCAGTGATAATTTTTCTATCTATTGCCATCGCTAACGCTTTACGTACACGAATATCTTTTGTTGGCCCCGATTGGGTATTAAAAGCATAATAATATGTTCCTAATTGATCTGGGATATAAACCTCATTAGGAATATCTTTCATTAACTTATGATATAAATTTTTAGGGAATGATTCTGTTATATCAATATCACCTGCTAAATAACGTTTTGTCGCATGTGATTCATGATTAATAGGAACAAAAGTCACTTTAGTTAATACTGTATTTTTATGATCCCAATAATAAGGATTTGGCGCTAATACAATCTTTTCATTAATCACTCTGTCTTTTAATACAAAGGCGCCATTACCCACTAAATTACCAACTTTAATCCATTCTGAACCATATTTTTCAATACTATGACGAGGCACTGGATATAGTGAAAAATTAGTCGTCAAACTTGGAAAATAGGAAACAGGCCTCTCTAATGTCACTTTTAGTGTTTTTTCATCTATCGCTTCTACACCTAATGATGTTGGTTTTAATTTTCCATCAATAATCTTTTGTGCATTTTCAATAGATGCAAGTGATGCATACCATGCAAAAGGTGAAAGATTCTTAGGGTCAACTAACCTTTGCCAACTATAAACAAAATCTGTTGCTGTTACTTTTTCGCCATTAGACCATTTTGCATTATCACGCAAAGTGAAGATCCATACACGATTATCTTCTGTACGCCAACTTTGAGCAACACCCGGAATGGGACGTCCATGCTCATCTTCTATCGTCAACCCTTCAAATAAATCACGTTGCACTTGAGCTTCTGTTAATCCTACTGCATTAATAGGATCAAGTGATGCAGGCTCATCTTTTAAATGTCGAACAACTTCTTGCTTTTTATCGAGTATCGTTCCTGCGGGGACTACTGCCGCATTTACCTGCGACATGATTGATCCTTGAACGACAAGTGCACATGAGATGACGAATATTTTGCGCATGTCTGTTTCGTCCTGTAATCTGTATGAGAATAAACAGCACAATTATAAGAGCCTGATAAAAAGGCACAATCACTGATTACAAATATTTTATAAATTTTTATGTTTTTGGTGGTGACTATGCCAATAGTGGCAAATTTTAATTATGGTTAAGCATTAACGAAAATTATCGTTAATAATGAGTATTAATAACAGTTAGTCTGACAACTAATAAAGGAGAACAACAATGGCACATCAAGTTACTTTACAAGGAAATGCAGTGACACTAGCGGGTAATTTCCCAGCAGTAGGTCAAAAAGCTGCAGATTTCTCTCTTGTTGGTAAAGATCTTAATGATGTTTCTTTAGCGAATTTTGCAGGTAAACGTAAAGTTTTAAACATTTTCCCAAGTGTAGATACGGGGGTTTGTGCTGCGAGTGTTCGCCAATTTAATAAAGTTGCGAATGAATTAAATAACACTGTTGTTTTATGTATTTCAGCTGATTTACCTTTTGCTCAAGCACGTTTTTGCGGTGCTGAAGGCTTAGCTAATGTAGTAACATTATCTACAATGCGAGGCACTGAATTCAAAGAAAACTACGGTGTTGCAATTACATCAGGTCCATTAGCTGGCTTAACAAGCCGAGCAGTGATTGTTTTAGATGAAAATAACACTGTTATCTACACCCAACTGGTTGATGAAATTACAACTGAACCGAATTATGATGATGCGTTAAAAGCACTGAAATAATACTGATAAAAAAATAGACGAGTATTATGCTCGTCTATTTTTTATTATGCACAAAATCTTATTACTCCATTAGTCTTCAGGCTTATCACTCTTTTTATTCGTAAGATTATATTCTCTGAGTTTATTCGCAATAGCAGTATGAGAAATACCTAAGCGTTTAGCTAACTTACGTGTACTTGGATAATCATGGTATAAACGCGCTAAAATAGAAGCTTCAAAACGTTTTGTCATCTCATCCAACGAACCTTCTAATAGGTTCTCATCAAATAATGCTTCATCCGTATGCTCTGGTAACGTAATATCTTGAGCACGCAATGTATTTCCAGCTAACTGTGCCATTGCTTGATAAACAGTATTACGCAATTGGCGAATATTACCAGGCCAAGAATATTGTATTAAATAATTGGAGAAATCAGCAGAAATAGATGGTACACCTATTTTTTGTTCTTGGCAGTACTGATTAATAAAATGAGTTGCCAAAGGAATTATATCGTCCTTTCTTTCCCTTAATGGCGGTAATATTAATGTTAATACATTCAATCGATAATAGAGATCTTCTCTAAACAACCCCTTTTGCACTAATTCCCACAAATTTTTCTGAGTAGCACAAATAATACGCACATTTACATTAACTTCGTCTTCTTCACCCACTCTACGGAACGTTCCATCATTTAAAAAACGTAGAAGTTTGATCTGCATTTGTGGCGACATTTCACCAATTTCATCTAGTAAAACAGTACCACCATTGGCTTGCTCAAAAAAGCCCTTTTTCCCTTCAATGGCATTAGGATAAGCACCCGGAGCATAGCCAAATAACTCACTTTCAACAACATCATCAGGCATTGAAGCACAATTTAAGCCAAGAAATGGATACCTTAAACGGTTACTTAATAAATGGCAGGCTTTTGCCAATAAATCCTTTCCTGTACCAGTTTCCCCCACTAATAACAATGGAGCATCCATTATTGCCATTTTCTTTGCGCGAGAAATAAGCTGCTTCATTTTAGGTGTTACAGCAATAATTTGGTCAAAACCACTTTGATCATTAGCCATTAATTTAGGGTGATCATAAATAATAGAATGGTATTTCAACAAAACAAAAGCGCCAACACAATGATTATATTGATTATCATCCGTGAGTTTTATTGGGACAATTTCCATTTCAAAATCTTGTTTTTTCAGCGTAATAGGCACCATCTGAATAAAATGCTCTTTTTGCTCTAAAAAACGATGGATATTAAAATTTGGGATCAATTGGTTAAAGGTTTTCTCAGAATTATCATCTGGAGATAAACCAAACAGTAGTCTCGTTGCGGGATTTAGTAATTTAACCTTACCTTTTGTATCTATAGAAAAAACAGGTACTGGTACAGATTCTAATAATGTCCAAATTGCACGATGTTCTTGCTCAGAAGGCATAAATGCAACCGTACGTACATCAATAACACCGTCTATTCTACGGATTTCAGCCATTAACGGCTGAAAAATATCAAAATCAATCTGTGAAAAATTCAGGTAAATCAGACCTATTGGGAATATTTCAATTCCACGTAAATCTATATTTTTTAATACCAGCAGATCTAATAATTCACGGGTTAACCCGATGCGATCTTTACAAGTGACCTCTAAACGCATTATGAACCTTCTTAATACTGAGTGACCCTGAACTAATTCTAGATATTATACATAAATATCAACGAAATAAAGAGGCTTGTCAGCAAAGGTTGACACTACTAGCATTTATTTTTACACAATTAAATTAATTTTTTGATTTTTAACCCTGATTATTTATGTCTTAAAAAAATCAAATAACGAAAAAGAAGGGGTTCTTATTATTTTTTTCAATTCAAAATCGATAAGATATTCGACATCTTTCACCAAAGGACTTAATTCTTGACTAATCACTTTTTTGATGATTTTACATCCATTATCAAAACAAAAAAGTAAAAACTCTAATGCATTTATTGCCCTTTCTTTCTTATCTGACTCAGCTAAATATTCAAAAAATTGGGATGCCTTTTTTATTCGAAATGGCTTAGATTGCTTTTGATATTGTCTCTTTTTAATCTCACTAATCGTCTCACTAAGAATAGGGATTAAAATGCTGAGTTGGTTATCAATATTTGAGATATTAAATGCCGAACTCAGATAAAGTTTACGTCTTGGTTTAGAGAGTTTCTTTATTACTGATATTTGTATTTCTTTCATTTTTTAACCTTGTTATAAATATTATTTAGTCACTTCTTATATTTTTTACAAATGAAATCCATCACTATTTTTTGATTAGTAAATTAATCAAAAAATAAGCATATTAAAAGATATCAAAAAAACTATAACAATTACCTTGGGGTGATATTTAACGCTATTTATTACACTAAAATCAATACTATTTTCTATCAAAAAAGAAATACTGTGATTAAAAGCATAAATATGTCGCTAAAGAAACAGATATTAATCTTTATATACAAGTAGTTATAACAGTCTTATTCCTTTAAAGAATCGACTATTTTAAAAATTTCTTATCACGATAGTTTCATTTTAAAATAATAACATCTTTGGTAATAAGGAATTAAAATTAATTTATAGCATTCAGTTTATTATTTTAATAACAATATTTCTTTTTCTTTATCGTTAGGGTTATTTTATATAAACAACACGTTGTTAATATTTATATAAAATAACCGCAGAATAACTTCTACGGTTTTTATTTAAAAGAATAGAAAGGTTAAATAATGATTTACTCTTTCTTTTTATTACCAATGGTATTTTTTAATTTCCCAATTAACTCTTTTCTAAAATCGCCTAGTTTAGGTTTATTATCATCAATCCATGGTAAAGGACGGCATAATTCCATTGCCTTTATTCCTAATCGTGCAGTTAATAACCCAGCACCAATACCTTGAGCGGCTCTAGTTGATAACCGTGCTGCAAGATCTTGTGAAAGCCAGTCCATTCCGACTTCTCTAACCAGCTCCGTCGCACCAGCAAATGCAATATTGACCAAAACAAGACGAAATAGTTTTAAACGACTATAGTAACCTAACTCGATACCGTAAATTTCGGCAATACGATTAATTAAACGAATATTGCGCCAACCAATAAAGGCCATATCAACCATTGCCAGTGGACTGACAGCGATCATTAAAGTTGACTCCGCAGCAGAACGACTAATTTCAGCTCTTGCTTGTTTATCCAAAATTGGTTGAACAAGTTGGCTATAAAGTTCTAATACTTCTTTGTCATTATGTGTGTCATGTAATGCACTCTGCCAGCGAATTAATGCCGGATGTTGTGAGCTAATACCTGCTTGTTTAGCGAGTTTTTCACAAAATGGCCTGCCATTTCCCATTGCATGGCTATAAAGTAATTCTTTTGCTTTATCTCTTTCATCAGCGCGTTGGCGTAAACGATAAATACGGCGCCACTCTGTGATAATTGATCCAATGCCAGCAGCAACAATTAACCCACCTGCACTTGCCGCACCCAACGCAATCCAGTCAGAATTTATCCATGAGTTGAAAATCCATTGTCCAGTTTGGGCAATAACACTAATTCCTAAAATGGTACTCGCGATCGTTAATAGACGTTTCCAGACACTTTTTTTCGGTTTTAAAATTGATTGAACATCGCCTTCTAATTGCCCTTCATTCTCCTCATCCAATTGTGGATCAATAGGCAAAAATTGTTCATTTTTATTAAAGCCAACACCTTTTTTTAAGGTGACTTCTTCTTGAAGTATGGGCTCTTTAAAATCAATTCGCGATTTTAATGGCTCATTCATTTTAATTTATCCCCTAACAAGAATTCCATTGCACTATCCATGCGAATATGAGGAATCGCACTATCTCTTGATATTTGCTGAGGTCTAAAAGATTCGAAACTAAACCCCTGTTTTTCCCAAAATGCTTTTTCAGGTAATCGCTTAGGAACCTCACCAGGGAAATACACCAATGGTGTGTTATCGTTTAGGCGAAAACCTTTTAAGGCTGGTATTTTTTCGCCATGATGATCAACTATTCCGCTTTCAGTTGCCGCAATAGAAGCGAGTCCCATGCAATCAATGCTGATCCCTTCAAAAATAGCATTTTGTTTAGCATCTTGAATAAGCTGTTGAAGCAATGACACTAAATTTTCATGTTGATCAACCGTGATATGGTCGGCTTTTGTGGCTGCAAATAGAAGTTTATCGATACAAGGTGAAAATAAGCGTCTAAGTAAGGTTCTTTTTCCATAATGAAAACTGCGCATTAATTGTGTTAATGCTTGGCGCATATCATTAAAAACATCTGCACCTTGATTTAAAGGTTGTAAACAATCAACTAAAACAATTTGTCTATCAAATCCTTGGAAATGATCGCGATAAAAACCTTTTACAACATGCTGTCCATAATATTCATAGCGCTGTTTTAGCATACCAATATTAGTACGTTTATCTGCGTTCTTTAATTTGGCAATATCGTATTTTTGTAAATCAGCCCATGGGAAAAACTGCAAAACAGGTGCTCCAGCTAATTCACCGGGTAATACAAAACGCCCTGGCTGAATAAAATGAAGCCCCTCTTCTTTACATGCTAATAAATAGTCAGTGTAAGCGGAGGCAATATCAGCTAATAATGTTTCATCCGCTGGCGCAAAAGGATCACATTTTTTAAGGAGTAATTGCCAATGTTGTTCAGGTGACGTTCTTTGGCGATTGATCTTATTCATTTGCTCTGACCATTCAAAATAGTCTTGCTCAAGCATAGGTAAATCTAATAGCCATTCACCAGGGTAATCAACAATTTCTAAATAAAGAGAAGATGTCTCTTTTATAAAACGAGTTAACGATTCATTAGAGCGATAACGTAGTTGTAAACGAATTTCACTAACCCCTTTTGTAGGAACTGGCCAACTTGGGGGGGTATGATAAAGAGATTCCATTCCCTCATCATAAGTAAAACGTGGAATATTAAAATTATGTTGAGGAATACGTTTTACACCTAGTAGCTGTTTATTTCGTGCAGCCGAAAACAGCGGTAAACGCGCACCTGTATGTACATTAATAAGTTGATTAACTAAAGAGGTGATAAATGCTGTTTTACCACTTCGACTTAATCCGGTTACGGCCAAACGAAGATGTCTATCAACACCACGATTAATAAAAGCTGTAAGTTCATTTTGTAGGCGTTTCATGTTTCTCCCAAGACACTTGACGCGATAGCTTATTAAAGCCTGCTTTGATAATAGGTTCAGCTATCAATAGAACCAGCCAACGTAACGGTTTACTACTTACTCGTTTTAATATTCCGCCTGTGATTGCTGCTGGTCCAAATAAAGTGAATAACATTAATCCAAATGTTAACCCTTTTTTAGCTAATTGGGCGAGTTTATTTGTTTTTAAAGAAACGAATACTTGATTGAAATTCACAATACACTCCTCAATCAGAAATTTTACTCTCTCACAATACAAGCGTTGAAAAAGATAAATAGGCTGAAAGAAAGACGCTCCTAAAATGGAGCGTCTTATCAGATTAAATGGCAAAAATATCACAAATCTCGAAAGCGTTTATTTAACTGATAAGTGGAAGAGGTAATATAGCGTTCCATTTGTTGCAGACGTTTTTCGCCTTGCATCAATTGGTTATCTACTCCGCTTAAAATTTCTTTTAAGCTCTCTTGCTGATCTTCGCCTTGTTGATAATTAGCAGGTGCTGGCTCCATAAAGAAACTTAAGACAAGATAAGCAATAATAGTTAAACCGAAAAAACCAGCAAACAGCGCAATCACCGCAATAACCCTGACAAGTAAAACAGGAATATTAAAATAATGGGCTAGGCCTGCGCATACGCCACGGATCACGCCCTCTTGTGGCAAGCGATACAATTGTTTGCTCTGCATCGTCATTATGATTGCCTCCAGTTAGGATGTTCTGCATCAAGTATTTGTTCTAACGTCTTAATGCGCTCCTGCATTTGCTGAGCCTTATCCACCAGCGCGTTCAGTCGCTGCATTTCTTGTTGGGTTAGCTGAACATTACCTCCGCCTTTCTGGCTGTTGTAATGTAACCACAGCCAGATAGGGAGAATAAACAAAATAAAAATGGTCAGTGGTATTCCCAGAAATATATAGCCCATTACATATCCTTTATAAGATGGTTATTACGTTTGCTGTTACTCTTTGTTGATATTGATTTTAGCTTTTAATGCCGCTAATTGCGCGCTAATTTCATCATCAGCTTTTAATTCAGCAAACTGTTGGTCTAATGATTTTTCTTTACCTAGCCCGTAACTTTGAGCCTCACCTTCCATATGATCAATACGGCGTTCAAACTGTTCAAAACGTGCCATTGCTGCATCCATTTTACCACTGTCTAATTGACGACGAACTTGGCGAGATGAGTTTGCAGCTTGATGACGCACAACTAAAGACTGCTGTTTTGCGCGAGTTTCAGTTAGCTTATTTTCTAACTCGCTAATTTCACCTTTTAAGCGAGTTAGCGTTTCATCAATGATAATCAGTTCATGTTTCAATGTATCATTAACTGATGCTACACGTTGTTTTTCGATTAATGCTGCACGAGCTAAATCTTCTTTTTCCTTAATAAGAGCTAATTCTGCTTTATCCTGCCAATCTTTCATCTGTTTTTCAGCTTGTTCGATACGGCGCTCTAATCCTTTCTTTTCAGCTAAAGTACGTGCTGAAGTTGTACGGATCTCAACTAACATATCTTCCATCTCTTGGATCATTAGGCGGATCATTTTTTCAGGATCTTCCGCTTTATCTAATAAAGAAGCGATATTGGCATTAATTATGTCAGCAAAACGTGAAAATATACCCATGATGTTATCCTTAATAGCTATGCTAATTAGTGACGTTAAATTATTTCAATAATGGCGTACTATCGTAACGCCCGTATACTTTAGTTAATACAATTTGCGTGCCAACTTTTAAAAATTACTTAAGCTATTAATAATAGGTGACTTATATTATTCGCCTGTTTTTCGAACACCTGATAAACTGGCAAAAAATACCTCAATATGGTGAATTTAACCAATGAATGAGAATTTAGAGACAATAATCGGCGTTGATAGTCAATTTATTGATGTATTAGAACAAACTTCAGCACTTGCTCAATTAAAAAAGCCTGTATTAATTATTGGTGAACGAGGTACAGGTAAAGAGTTGATTGCCCATCGATTACACTACCTTGCACCTTGGTGGCAAGGGCCTTTCATTTCAATCAACTGTTCTGCACTCAATGATAATTTACTTGATTCTGAGCTGTTTGGTCATGAAGCAGGCGCTTTTACTGGCGCTAAAAATCGTCATCAAGGGCGTTTTGAACGTGCGGATGGAGGTTCTCTTTTTCTTGATGAACTGGCGACTGCGCCCATGCTTGTACAAGAAAAGCTTTTACGTGTCATTGAGTATGGTCATTTAGAGCGCGTTGGAGGTAGTCAATCTCTGCATGTTGATGTTAGGCTGATTTGCGCGACAAATGCTGATTTACCAGCAATGGCGGAAGAAGGTAAATTTCGTGCTGATTTACTGGATAGATTAGCTTTTGATGTAATTAGACTCCCTCCATTAAGAGAGCGACGCGCAGATATTATGTTACTTGCTGAAAATTTCGCTATCTCAATGTGCCAAGAGTTAAGTTTACCTTTTTTTCCTGGTTTCAGTGATAATGCACGCCAAGCACTTTTAGATTATTCATGGCCAGGTAATATTCGTGAGCTTAAAAATGTTGTTGAACGCTCAGTTTATCGTCATGGAACTAGTGATAGCGTACTCAACAATATCATTATTGATCCCTTTGCTGGTATTCAAACGTCAAAAAAATCCGAATTAAAGAAATCGTCTCAAGAAAATTTTTCACTCCCTACATTACCGTTGGATTTACGCCAATGGCAAAATGAGGCGGAAAAAAAATTAGTTAATAATGCATTAAAAGAGAGCTTATATAACCAGAAAGAGGCGGCTGAAAAGTTATCATTAAGCTACGATCAATTTAGAGGGCTAATTAAAAAACATCAAATAACAACTTAATCTATTGATATAGATGTTTTTAATTGCAAGAAAACTCTATAAACAATAGGCAAAAAAAAAGCCAGCACCCGAGCTGGCTAGTAAAAAAATACTGGAAGCAATGTGAGCAATGTCGTTCCCTCTGCGGAAAACCTCTTACCGCCGAAGGACAATACGGATGATAATCTTTATCATTAGCATTTGTAAAGCATTTTATTGAGAATTTTTCTCACTTTGTTTTTTTGACTATTTTGGGATAGAAAGTTTTTTAAGTTACAATAGCAAAATCGTTTCTCTAAAAGACATTATTTATGCGCCCTATTTTATTTATTGGTACTTTGCTATTTACCTTTACAAGCGCAACTTGTATCGCGGATGTAGCACCAAAAACACAAGCACCATCTATAACGCTTGAGCCAACTCCAATTAATCAAAATGGTTTTGTTTATTGTGTTGATGGCAGTGTAAATACCTTTAATCCACAGTTATCAAGTAGTGGATTAATTATTGATCCTCTGGCTGCCCAGCTCTATGACCGTCTTTTAGATGTTGACCCTTACACTTATCGCCTGATCCCTGAAATCGCAGCTCGATGGGAAACATTAGATAACGGCGCAACATACCGCTTTTATTTACGTAAAAATATCTCTTTTCAACAAACGTCTTGGTTTACACCAACACGTAAACTCACCGCTGATGATGTTATTTTTAGTTTTGAAAGGATGATTAATCCCAAAAATCCTTTCAATCAAATTAATGGTGGAAAATATCCCTATTTTGATAGCTTAAGTTTTGCCGACAATATCCAATCAATTAAAAAATTGGGTCAATACACAGTCGAATTTAGCCTAAAAGAGCCTGACGCCTCTTTTCTGTGGCATTTAGCAACACATTACGCCCCTATTCTTTCCACTGAATATGCACAAAGCTTAGAAAAATCGGGCAACCAGACTCAACTTGATTGGAAACCAGTAGGTACGGGTCCTTTCTTTCTTGATGAATATCAACCAGGCCAATTTGTTCGTTTATTCAGAAATGAAAACTATTGGAAAGGCCAGCCTAAAATGCAACAAGTTGTTATTGATATGGGGGCTGGAGGTACAGGTCGCATATCTAAACTATTAACAGGTGAGTGTGATGTTTTAGCCTATCCTGCGGCTAGCCAATTAAAAGTATTGCGTGACGACCCGCGACTAAGATTAACGTTGCGTTCTGGTATGAATATCGCTTATTTAGCCTTTAACACCAGTAAGCCACCACTAAATGATCTTAAAGTTCGTCAAGCTATTGCTTATGCCATTAATAACGAACGTTTAATGGAATCTATTTATTATGGTACGGCGGAAACGGCAGCATCAGTGCTTCCTCGTGCATCTTGGGCTTACGATAACAGAGCCAAAATTACAGAATACAATCCTGAAAAATCGAAACAAATTCTTAAAGAGCTAGGCCTTGATGAGCTGAAATTAAATCTTTGGGTACCTAGCGCCTCACAATCTTATAACCCAAGCCCATTAAAAATGGCGGAACTTATTCAAGCAGACTTAGCGCAAGTGGGTATTCAAATGAATATTCGTCCTATTGAAGGACGATATCAAGAAACGAGTATGATGGATCGCACCCATGATATGACCTTATCTGGTTGGTCAACTGACAGTAACGATCCTGATAGTTTTTTCCGCCCTCTCTTTAGTTGTGCAGCAATTGGCTCACAAACTAACTTAAGTCATTGGTGTTTACCTAACTTTGATGACATTTTGAAAAAAGCGCTTTATAGTCAGCAACTTGCATCAAGAATGGATTATTATCATCAAGCTCAAGATATACTTGCTCAAGAGTTACCTGTGTTGCCTTTAGCAAACTCTTTACGTATGCAAGCATATCGTTATGATATTAAAGGGTTGGTATTGAGTACTTTTGGCAATGCGTCTTTTGCTGGTGTTTATCGAGAGGCAGAAGTAGATGAACAAAATCACAAGAAAGAGGCTGTAAAATAATCCATGATTATTTATTCAATACGTCGATTACTTTTATTACTTGTGACACTGTTCTTTTTGTCGCTAGTGAGCTTTAGCCTAAGTTATTACACACCAAATGCCCCACTAAGTGGTGCATCACTCACTGATGCCTACTTTTTTTACGCCCATAATATGATCCATTTTGATTTTGGTATTTCCTCTATCAATGGTGAACCTATCAAATTGCAATTGATAGAAGCACTTCCCGCGACCATGGAGCTTTGTACCTTAGCCTTTCTTTTCGCTCTGATTATAGGTATTCCAGCTGGCATTATTGCGGGGGTTTGGCGTAATAAATCCGCCGATATTATTATCAGTAATTTCGCGCTCTTAGGTTTCTCTGTGCCTGTATTTGGGCTTGCACTGCTGTTAACTCTTTTCTTCTCACTAAAATTAGGCTGGCTACCTGTTTCAGGCCGTATTGATTTGCTTTATAACTTGCAACCTATTACAGGCATTGCATTAGTTGATGCGTGGTTATCTGATTCTCCTTATCGCCAACAAATGATCATTAACGTATTACAGCATTTGATTTTACCCGTAATAACTCTGGCTATTGCACCAACAACTGAAGTTATTCGATTAATGCGAAACAGTACTGAAGAAATCATGTCAGAGAACTACGTGAAAGCAGCCGCAACTCGAGGTCTCTCACGTTTTACAATTATTCGTCGCCATATTCTTCATAATGCTTTACCCCCTATCATTCCTAAATTAGGCTTACAGTTCTCCACCATGCTGACACTAACTATGGTGACGGAAATAGTGTTTAACTGGCCTGGACTTGGTCGTTGGTTAGTTACAGCAATCCGCCAACAAGATTACTCAGCTATTTCAGCTGGTGTAATGTTGGTGGGTTCAATGGTCATTATTGTTAACGTTTTATCAGATATTGTGGGCGCAATGAGTAACCCAATGAAACACAAGGTGGGATATGCCTTTAGATAGCCAATTTTATAAAGAGAAAAAAACACCTTCACCCGCCGCGGTGATTTGGCAATGTTTTTCTAAAGACGTTATCTCAATGGTAGGGTTTTATGGCGTTCTTTTTCTCTTAGTACTCAGTATCATAGGGCCTCATATTGCGCCTTATGCACTCGACCAACAATTTTTTGGCCATCAACTAACTCCCCCATCTTGGTATCAAAACGGCAATGTCTCCTATTTCTTTGGTACCGATGATTTAGGGCGTGATGTATTTAGCCGAATTTTAATTGGTACAAGCATGACCTTTGGTGGTGCATTTATTGTCACTTTTGCAGCGACATTAATGGGATTAATTATCGGCTGTTTTGCAGGTATGACCCACGGCTTAAAATCCGCCGTTCTCAATCATATATTAGACACACTGTTATCAATTCCATCCTTACTACTTGCTATTATTGTTGTGGCTTTTGTAGGAACAAGTCTTGGTCACGCAATGATAGCAATTTGGCTGGCACTATTACCTCGTTTAGTCAGAATGATTTACTCTGCTGTTAATGATGAATTAAACAAAGAGTATGTTATTGCTTCTCGTCTTGATGGCGCATCGAATATCTCTATTTTATGGTACACCGTACTACCTAATATTACGCCTGTACTAGTTTCTGAATTAACACGTGCCTTCTCAATTGCTATTCTTGATATTACAGCATTAGGTTTTCTCAATTTAGGAGCCCAACTCCCTTCACCAGAATGGGGAGCAATGCTAGGTGATTCTTTAGAGTTAATTTATGTTGCTCCTTGGACAGTCTTAATTCCGGGTGCCACTATTATGATAAGTGTTTTACTGGTAAACCTTTTAGGTGATGGTTTACAGCGTGCTATAAATGAGGGAGTGGAATAATGCCTTTATTAGATATACGCAATTTAACCATTGAATTTATAACACCAGATGGCCCAGTAAAAGCGGTAGATCGTGTTTCTATAACCTTAAATGAAAGCGAAGTAAGAGGCCTTGTTGGTGAATCGGGATCTGGTAAAAGCTTAATTGCAAAAGCGATTTGTGGCGTAACAAAAGATAATATCAGTGTGACAGCCGATCGTTTTCGTTTTGATGATATCGACTTACTTAAATTATCACCAAAAGCGCGACGCCGTGTCATTGGTCATAATATCTCAATGATTTTCCAAGAGCCACAATCTTGCCTTGATCCTGCTACAAAAATTGAGCAACAACTTATACAGGCAATTCCTCGCTGGACTTTTAAAGGCCATTGGTGGCAACGCTTTCATTGGCGGAAACGTCGCGCAATTGAGCTATTACACCGTGTCGGTATTAAAGATCATAAAGACATTATGCGCAGTTACCCATATGAATTGACTGAAGGTGAATGCCAAAAAGTGATGATTGCTATTGCTATTGCAAATCAGCCTCGATTACTGATTGCGGATGAACCTACTAACGCTATGGAGCCAGCAACACAAACCCAAATCTTTCGTTTGCTGACTCGACTCAATCAAAACAACAATATGACCATTTTGTTGATTAGTCATGATTTGCAATGGATGAGTAAATTAGCGAATAAAATTACGGTTATGTATTGTGGCCAAACTGTCGAAACAGCATCTCCTGACGAGTTATTAGTCACACCTTATCATCCTTATACTCAAGCTTTGATCCGCTCTATTCCCGATTTTACCAACTCATTAGCCCATAAAAGCCGTTTAAATACATTACCGGGCGCAATTCCCTCTCTTGAGCATTTACCTGTAGGTTGTCGGCTAGGGCCTCGTTGCCCTTATGCGCAGCGACAATGTATTGAAGCACCTCGGTTACGTTTATTTAAAAACCATGCCGTGGCTTGTCATTTTCCGTTAAATGTGGAGCCAACTGATGTTCGATAAACTGCTTGAGGTAAAAAATTTATCAAAAACTTTTCGCTATCGTACTGGATTATTTCGACGTCAGCAGTTAGAAGCCGTAAAACCGGTAAGTTTTACGCTAGAACCCAAGCAAACTTTAGCTATTATTGGCGCTAATGGTTCAGGGAAATCTACACTAGCGAGAATGTTATCAGGAGTAACTGAGCCTACAGGTGGTGATATTTTTATTAATGGGCATCAACTGACTTTTGGTGATTATCCTTATCGTAGCCAGCGGATTAGAATGATATTTCAAGATCCCACTAACTCATTAAACCCGCGCCAACGTATCGGTCAAACATTAGAGATACCTTTACGCCTAAATACGGAATTAAGCGCTATTGAGCGTGAGAAACGAATTTATCAAACATTACGTCAAGTGGGTCTTTTACCTGAACATGCAAATTATTATCCTCATATGTTTGCATCAGGTCAGCGCCAACGAATTGCACTTGCACGAGCATTGATATTACAACCTCAAGTCATTATTGCCGATGAGGCAATAGCTTCGCTAGATATGTCTTTACGTTCACAAATTATAAATTTGATGTTAGAACTGCAAGAAACTCATGATATTGCCTACATTTATGTGACACAAAACTTAGGCATGACAAAACATATTAGCGATAAAGTCATTGTGATGGATAATGGCGAAGTTGTTGAACGTGGTAATACAGCAGAAGTCCTTGCATCACCATTACATGAAGTCACTCGAAGATTGGTAGCAAGTCACTTTGGTGAAGCCTTAACAGCAGAAGCTTGGCGCCAAGATTTGACTTAAGTGTAAACAATATAAGCATAATGTTGATTGCACATTATTTCACCCTTTTCCCTTAACTCCTCGGAGGTGCTAGGGAAATTAAACAAATTTACAAATGTCGTGGTAGAATCAGCCACGTTTATTAACAATAAGCGTGATAACCTAACAGATAAATAAAACTGTGAATGATGTTATTATCGCGATTTACGAAAAAACAAGGATACAGCTATGGGCTTTATGACCGGCAAACGCATTCTTATTACTGGTGTTGCTAGTAAATTATCAATTGCTTATGGTATTGCCAAAGCTATGCGTGACCAAGGTGCAGAACTTGCATTTACTTACCAAAATGAAAAACTGAAACCACGCGTTGAAGAGTTTGCAGCATCATTAGACTCAAATATCGTATTAGAGTGTGATGTGTCAAAAGATGAAAGCATCGATACTATGTACGCAGAACTTGCAAAAGTTTGGCCAAAGTATGATGGCTTTGTTCACTCTATCGGTTTTGCTCCTGCTGACCAATTAGATGGCGACTACGTTAATGCAGTAACTCGTGAAGGCTTTAAAATTGCTCACGACATCAGTGCATACAGCTTCGTTGCTATGGCGAAAGCAAGCCGTGAAATGCTAAATCCGAATTCAGCTCTATTAACTCTAACTTATTTAGGCGCTGAACGTGCAATCCCTAACTATAATGTTATGGGTCTAGCGAAAGCTTCTTTAGAAGCTAACGTTCGTTATATGGCAAATGCTATGGGTCCTGAAGGTATTCGTGTTAACGGTATTTCTGCTGGTCCAATCCGTACATTAGCGGCATCTGGTATCAAAGATTTCCGTAAAATGTTAAGCCATTGCGAGTCAGTAACGCCCCTGCGTCGTACTGTAACAACCGAAGATGTTGGTAATACAGCAGCATTCCTATGCTCAGACTTATCTGGTGGTATTACAGGTGAAATCGTTCATGTAGATGGTGGTTTCAGCATCGCCGCAATGAATGAATTAGAACTAAAATAATCCTGTTATATAAATAATAGAAGCCAGCCTTACTATTAAGGCTGGTTTTTATATTGTCTCTACTGTTTTAACTCTTAATTCTATTAACTATCAAATTTTTATCTGATACCTGACTTTTTTCTTTTATTTTAAATATCATTGCTCGTTAGATAAATTTCACTTTTTTAGTTTATTCTTATAATCCTTTCTTTATATTAGCGATAAAATAATCACATATTAATAAAAGAATTTAATGTATGAAGAAATTTAGATTTCTGTTTTATATTTTTTCCCTTATTGGTGTAATTATTTTTATTGTGGCTTTATTTTTTATTAAGTCTGAATTAAGTTTTGTAAGAAACGGTGTTGACAAAAAAAACGAAAATTTATTACCTTGATATTTCATTTTTATCTTCTTTTGAAGGATCATAATAAAATACGCCTTATATGTTATAAATATAAGGCACATTTACTTTCGAGTGTTTTCATCAATTAATCGTTTTGTTCACAAATTTACAAAAGCCTTTTTTATTCGCACCATTTGAGTTTGCTAATTTCTTAGAACCACTTATCATCTTATCTTAGTGAAGATATTCTAATATCTGTAAGTTAATTCACCACCTCATTGATAGGGAGCTATTCAATATGAAATTGTACTACACGCCTGGTAGTTGCTCGCTTTCCCCTCATATCGTTTTACGTGAAACTGGTTTAGATTTCTCAATAGAACGAATCGACTTACGTGCTAAAAAAACAGAATCGGGGAAAGATTTTCTAACCATCAATCCCAAAGGCCAAGTTCCTGTTCTTCAATTAGATAATGGTGATATTTTGACTGAAGGTGTTGCAATTGTTCAATACCTTGCTGACTTAAAACCTGATAGAAATTTAATTGCATCGCCAAAATCACTAGAACGCTATCATCAAATTGAATGGTTAAACTTTCTTGCTAGTGAAGTGCATAAAGGCTATGGCCCTCTATTTTCACCAGATACACCTGAAAGCTATGTACCTATTGTTAAAACTAAATTAAAAAGCAAATTCGCCTATATTAATGATGTATTGAGCAAACAAAAATGTGCATGTGGTGAGCATTTTACGGTTATTGATGCCTATTTATTTACATTAAGCCAATGGGCACCGCATGTTGGTTTAGATTTAACTGATTTAACACACCTACAAAACTACCTAAAACGTATTGCACAACGACCTAATGTACATAGTGCACTAGTCACTGAAGGGTTAATTAAAGAGTAAATTAAAACTCAATAAAAAATAATCTAAACACAATTAAAAAGCGGATATCACATTAATATCCGCTTTTTCTTCTGTTAAAAGTTGATTGATTTAATCTAGCTGTGTTGCGCAGAATCGGTGTGTTGGATGCACCATTTGATCTTGAGCTGCAACGAGTTGTAGTTCGTATTCATTCATCTCTTTTGTTTTTAGCATCACTTCATAAACTGCTGAGGCAACGTGCTCTAATGCGGTTTGTAATTCAATACCTTTGAGTAAATCCACCAGCATTAAACCACTAGTTAAATCACCGACACCTACTGGTTGACGCTCACCAAAATCAACTAATGGGCGACTAACATGCCAACTATGTTCTGCGGTTACTAACAGCATTTCAAAACGATCATGACGATATCCAGCACGTGATAAGTGTTTTACTAATACAATTTTAGGGCCTTGTTTACACAATTCACGGGCAGCATTTAGGCATTCATCAACGTTGTGAAGTGCTTTACCACCACTTAATGTTTCAAGCTCTAATAAATTAGGAGCAATGATATCGCTAATAGGTAATGCATCTTCACACAGCACGCCTGAAACAGCAGGAGGAACAATACAGCCTTTCTCAGGATGCCCCATCACAGGATCACAGAAATACCATGCGTTAGGATTGGCTTGTTTTACTTTTTTAACGATATCAACAATGCGCAAACCTTGTTCAGCCGATCCCAAATAACCACTTAGTACAGCATCACATTGTGAGAGCTTGCCGATTGCGGCAATACCATCAACGATCTCAGTAATGTGTTCTGCTGACATAACACAACCAGTCCATTTTTCTGGATATTGAGTGTGATTTGAAAATTGCACTGTGTTTAAAGGCCAAACGTTTACACCCATGCGACGCATTGGAAACTCAGAAGCACTGTTACCCGCGTGACCGAAAACAACATGAGACTGAATAGAGAGTATATTTTTCATGACATAAACCGATTATTGTGAATACACACAACACCCAAGCTTTATTATCATAGGCGAGGTATATACATTTATTTATTGTTATTAAGAAAAAGGGCAACTCACCGGCTGCCCTTTACTTGTCAATTATTTCCAGATAACAAGGCAGTAGTGTTTTTTACCGCGACGTAAAATAGAATAATGACCAAATAAGAAATCTTTTTCTTCAAAGATGTATTCAGGATTGTCTTGTTTTTCGCCATTAATTGAAACTGCGTTAGAGCCAATCATTGTACGAGCCTGACCGCGAGAAGGAACTAATTCTGCGTTAACCAGCGCTTGTTGCAAATCACTGCCTTTTTCTAACTCAATTGTTGGCATACCATCTTGTGCTAATTGTTCAAGATCAGCTTGTGTTAAGTCTGCAATTGCACCAGAGAATAAGCTTTCTGTAATACGTTTAGCGGCGATTAAACCGTCTTCACCATGAACTAAACCTGTAACAAGTTCTGCTAATACACGTTGAGCACGAGGCGCTTGACCACTATTTTTATCTTCTTCTTCAAGTGCATTAATTTCTTCAATGCTCATAAAGGTAAAGAATTTTAAGAAGCGATAAACATCAGCATCTGCTGTATTGATCCAGAACTGATAGAATTTGTATGGGCTTGTTTTCTTAGGATCTAACCAAACCGCACCGCCTTCTGTCTTACCGAATTTAGTTCCGTCAGATTTAGTAATTAATGGTACAGTCATACCAAATACTTGTTTCTGATTGAAACGACGGGTTAAATCGATACCTGAAGTGATATTACCCCACTGATCAGAGCCACCGATTTGTAATTCAACACCTAAATGCGTATTTAATGACGCGAAGTCATAAGCTTGTAATAGGTTATAGGCGAATTCAGTAAAAGAGATACCCACATCGTCACGGTTTAAACGCTGTTTAACCGCTTCTTTGTTGATCATTTGGTTCACAGAGAAGTGTTTACCGATATCACGCAGGAATGTCAGCACATCCATTTGACCAAACCAGTCATAGTTGTTTGCTAATTCCGCACTGTTTTCACCACTGTCGAAATCTAAGAAAGGTGACACTTGTTTACGAATTTTTTCTACCCATTCGTGAACAGTATCTTGGGTATTCAGTTTGCGCTCGGTGGCTTTAAAACTAGGATCACCAATCAGACCCGTTGCACCACCCACCAACGCCACAGGCTTATGCCCGGCTAGTTGGAATCGTTTTAAACACAGCAAAGGAACCAAATGCCCCAAATGCAGGCTATCAGCGGTAGGATCGAAGCCACAATAGAGAGCGATAGGACCTTGCTCCAAACGCTCGACTAAAGCTGCCTCATCCGTAACCTGAGCAATTAGCCCACGCTCCTGCAATTGTGTGATTAGGTTCTTGCTAGACATCAATGACTCCATCGGTTTATTGTTTTTTGTCTATTTAAAATATAAGTGAAACACGAGTGGTATAGCATAAAGCGCCACTACATTAAGTACCAGTAGAAAAAGACTTTTTGAGGCAAATTTATTAACACTCTATTAAGGTGCTAATCGCTCAATGTCCCATCCTTGTGGTGATTTCTGATAGATAAAGCGATCGTGTAGCCGATTTTCTCTTCCTTGCCAAAATTCAACAGAATCAAATGTCACACGATATCCCCCCCAGAAACTCGGTAATGGCACTTCCCCATTTTGAAATTTCTGCTTTAATTCTAGAAACTTACTTTCTAACACGCCTCTTGCAGAAATGCGAGAAGACTGTCGAGAAGCCCACGCTGCAATTTGACTATCTTTAGGGCGACTATGGAAATATTTAATAACTTCAATAGGAGACAGTTTTTCGGCTTTCCCTAAAAAACAAACTTGTCTTTCTAATGGATACCAAGGGAATAATAAACTAACGCGTTGATTGTGCTCTAAATGGCTCGCTTTGCGACTGCCCAAGTTGGTGTAAAAAACTAAGCCATGTTCGTCAAAGTGCTTTAATAACACGATACGCTGGTAAGGTTGTCCATTTTCATCAACAGTTGCAACACACATAGCCGTAGGATCGCTTAAACGCGCTTCACAAGCTTGTTTTAGCCATTTCTCAAACAATACCAATGGCTGTTCAGTTAATTCATGACGTCGTAATCCACCTTTCATATATTCACGGCGTAAATCAGCAACATCAATAAAATCAAGATCTGTCATTTTTCACTCTCTCTTTTGAGAAACTGCATTCAGCATATCACGCTTAACGAGGATTTGTAGGGTAAATCGCCCCTAAAACAGTTTCTCTCGATGCCCCTGTTACAGAAGGTAAATTCCCTGATTCATTTGCAATAGTGCGCGCGGCTAACCAAGCAAATGCCAGTGCCTCCATATCATCGCCACTTAAACCATATTTATCCGTTGTTGCGACTTCTGTACCGGGTAATAGTGAAGCTAATCGATGCATAATTTGCCCATTTCGCGCCCCACCACCACAAACGAGTAAACGTTCACATCCACCGTTTAATTGTATCTGTTGCACAATACTTATCGCGGTTAATTCCACTAGTGTTGCTTGTACATCTTCAGGAAAAACATTAGGTACTCTTGCTAAATGGTAATTTAACCATTGTGTATTGAAATATTCTCGCCCTGTACTTTTAGGTGCTGAACGCGAAAAATAAGGATCCGAAAGCATATCTTTCAATAAAGTTGGGTTTACAGTACCAGTCACAGCCCATTTGCCATTATCATCATAGGGTGTTTGGTTATGGATCCAATTCCAGCTATCTAATAGCATATTTCCTGGTCCTGTATCGTAGCCTTTAACGGCAATACCGGGTAATAACAATGAGATATTGGCGATGCCACCAATGTTTAAAATAATACGTTTTTCAACAGGATGTCCTAATACGGCAAGATGAAAAGCAGGCACTAAAGGCGCCCCTTGTCCACCGTAAGCAATATCTCTGCGGCGAAAATCACCGACCGTCGTAATTCCTGTTAGTGTAGCAACACGGTTGTTGTCACCAATTTGCATAGTAAATGGCATATCACTTTCTGGCTCATGCCAAACAGTTTGTCCATGACACCCTATTGCCGTAATATCACTCGCGCTAAGTTTTGCTTTTGAGAGTAATTCTATGATTGCTTGCGCATAAAGTTCACCTAATTGAGCATCTAATAGACCGATTTCATGCAAGGTAGTCGATTGCCCTTGGCAAACAGCTAAAATTCGTTGGCGTAGATTCTGAGGATAAGGCAGAAAGTGATTTTCTTGTTGTGCAACGAACTTATTATTGATTGCAGCTAATACAACATCAACACCATCTAAGCTTGTGCCAGACATCACACCAATGTACCGCCCTGCTATCATGTTCTTTTCCTTATAATCAAGATGATGCAAATTTTTAACATATAATGTTATATTCTCTTTTTTTCAGAAATCTCTTCTGTTTTTACTATCGGCTTTTACTATATAGTAAGCTATATATTATTAAAATCAGTCTCGACATACGCAAAAAACAAGCTATAACTGATAATAGACAACATTGGTATAATCTGAGCAATTTACCTCAGGTTTTCTTTAGGAGTGACTATGTTTAAGCATTTACTTATTGGCCTTTTCACAATGACTGTACTTACTGGTTGTGTGAATACAAGTTCACTATCAGGTGACACTTATACTGCAAGTCAAGCCAAACAAGCTCAAAATATTACTTATGGTACAGTGGTTTCTGTACGTTCAGTCAATATTCAAGCGGGTAGCGATGAAAATATTTTAGGCGCTATCGGTGGTGCCGTTCTCGGCGGTATGTTAGGTAACACTGTTGGCGGAGGAACAGGTCGTAACCTTGCAACAGCCGCTGGTGCAATTGCAGGTGGTATGGCAGGACAACAAGCACAAGGTGCTTTAAATATGACTAAGGGTGTTCAAATTGAAGTTCGTTTAGATAGTGGTAGAACTGTCGCTATCGTTCAAAAAGCAGATAACACTGTGTATAGTCAAGGTCAACGTGTTGCAGTTATCGGTAATGGAAATAACTTAACTGTTTCTCCTCGCTAATTAGTAACAAAAAAACAGGCAACTTTAATGTTGCCTGTTTTATTTTATGACCCAATAATAATTAATCTAAAGAGAGAGCAAAATATATAATCTAGTTATTATAATTAGGAATATATAATGATTTTTGTTATATACTCGTCAATTTTCAATATTATTGATATCGTTTACTCGCACCAATTGCATATTCTATATGTCCCTAGTGACTCATTCACTTGTTATCTAGCTGAACATTGGATTATTGAGAGTATTGTTATCATCATATAATTAATATTATTTAATTAGAATATATATTAAATTTGAAATTATTAGTCATTTAACCTATTTATATTTTTTTCTAGTTTTTGGATTGTACTTATTAGTCTTTCTATTTCCTCTAGTTGAATACCACCTAATATTTCTCGTCTCGTTTTTTCTATAACAGCATAAACCTCATTAATAAAAGGTTCAGATTCTTTTGTTAATTTTATACGTTTTGCTCTACGATCATTTGCACATGTATGCCGACATATCAGTTTTTTCTCTTCCAGTTGATCTAAGGTTCTCACTAAAGACGGCTGTTCGATTCCTATCGCTTTTGCCAATTGGATTTGTGACTGCTCTGGAGGTAATTGGCTGATATTGTACAAAGTAATCCAATGGGTTTGAGTTAATTTTAATGGTTTGAGACGATGATCAATTAAAGCACGCCATAATCGAACTAAACGCGCTAAATCAGCTCCTAATGTTGATTCCACTTATCTCTCCTTAATTAGCATTTTCAGTCAACTTATTACAAAGTTTAGATATTCATTTTTAATACGATATTTACCTATTCTTTTTAATTAAAACATTACCTTTAATAACTAATATAGTTATAATCCCATTTATTAGATAAGTAATTATTTTCCAGACATAATTAAACCATTTCTTTCTAGCCATGAAAGTTCATAAAGAATAACCTTGTTATAAAAACTAATCTATATTTTTTTACATAATAATAATTATTATTTTACAGACAATAGCAGAAGCAAAAAAAACACACTTATAATCAATCAATTAAAAACAATACAGCATGGTAACAATTTAAAATATCAACCTTACATTAATAAAGAAAAAATAATAAACATCATAACTACAATAAATAACAATAATGAATTAAAAAGATAGTTAATTATTATTTTAATATTAAAAAATAAGTAGAATATTTAAAATAAATTGAGTTGTTTATTTTCTTTTTCAATTGTAGAACCCAATTTCTTTAATGATCTTAAATAACGTTGCTGACAAAGCCGTAATACATTTCTTTTCTCTTGTTGATTCATTGTTGACCAATTAAACCGCTCTTGACGGCTACGATAGCAGCCAACACAATATCCTTGCATATTCATTTCACAACGCCCAATACAAGGACTAGGAATATCAAAAAATTCTAATTGTTCCTGCATTTGATTTTCCCTCCCTATTGTTTGTTACAATAGAGTATAGTTAATAGAGATATTATCTGCACAACATGATTTATTGAACTGTTAAAAGCGTAGTAAAATTGAACTTTAGGGCTTTAACGCGTTATAGTACCCCGCCATCAGTTTATCTGTAGGGTTTAATCATTAAAAAACACAAGAGGTTTATATGCGAGTACTTCATACCATGATCCGTGTGGGCGACTTACAACGTTCTATCGACTTTTATACCAAGGTTTTAGGTATGCAACTTCTACGCACTAGCGAGAATGAGGAATATAAATACTCGTTAGCTTTTGTTGGTTATGGTGATGAAAGCACTGGTGCAGTTATCGAATTAACCTATAACTGGGGTGTAAATAGCTACGAAATGGGAACAGCTTTTGGGCATGTAGCATTAGGTGTTGATGATGTTGCCGCGACCTGTGAAGCCATTCGCCAAGCTGGCGGTAATGTTACCCGTGATGCTGGCCCAGTAAAAGGTGGCTCAACAATTATTGCTTTTGTTGAAGATCCTGATGGATATAAAATCGAGCTCATCGAAAATAAAAGTGCAAGTCACGCTCTAGGTAACTAATTTTTATAAAAACCAGAAAGATACATATGTTATCTTTCTGGCCTTACTGATTATCAATTTCCGATATTTTATTTTTATCGGATAAGTACAACTTAATGCCTGATATAAATAATCCCAATAAGCTTTGTAACCGTTTTCGGGGTTACTACCCTGTAGTTATTGATGTTGAAACAGGTGGATTTAATGCGAAAACAGACGGTTTACTTGAAATCGCCGCTATTACATTAAAAATGGATGAACAAGGTTGGCTAAAACCTGATAACACATTACATTTTCATGTTGAACCTTTTGAAGGGGCTAACTTAGAACCTGCTGCCTTAGAATTTACAGGCATTGATCCAACAAATCCACTTCGTGGCGCAGTCAGTGAATATGAAGCTTTGCATGCTATTTTTAAAATGGTACGTAAAGGAATGAAGGATGCAGATTGTAATCGCGCCATTATTGTGGCCCATAATGCAAATTTTGATCACAGCTTTGTCATGGCTGCGGCTGAACGTGCTGGATTAAAACGTAATCCTTTTCACCCTTTTGCCACCTTTGATACTGCGGCTTTAAGTGGGTTGGTATTAGGACAGACAATTTTAGCTAAAGCCTGCATCACCGCTGGCATTCCTTTTGATAGCAAATTAGCGCATGGTGCATTATATGATACTAATCGCACATCATTACTTTTTTGTGAATTAGTTAACCGCTGGAAAAAACTGGGTGGATGGCCATTACCTACACCTTGAAGCCATAATTTCGCTGATACATTTATGAATAATAGAAAAAGCCAGTTTATTAATGAACTGGCTTTTTCTTGAAGAACTCATTATTTTTATGCGTTTCAATAGCGAAACGATAAAAATTTAATTACTGTGCTTCTTCTTCACCACGATATTTATCAGCAGTCTCTTTTAATAACTTCTGTAATTCACCGCGCTGATACATTTCTAAAATAATATCACATCCACCGACTAATTCACCATCTACCCATAATTGTGGGAAGGTTGGCCAATGCGCATATTTTGGTAATTCTGCACGAATATCTGGGTTTTGCAGGATATCAACATACGCAAAACGCTCACCACAAGCAGAGATAGCTTGAACTGCCTGAGCAGAAAAACCACAACTTGGTAATTTTGGTGAACCTTTCATGTATAAAATAATTGGGTTTTCGTTGATCTGGCGTTCAATTTTTTCAATAGTCGTCATTTATTAAGTCCTTACAGCCTTTTTATATTCAGTATGTTTTATATTGAAGAAAACATGAAAGAAGAATACCACTTTATATAAGAAAGCTCTATATAAGTTTAGTTATGTTTTAAAATCAATAAATTACAGATAAATTTCCATATAATCGACGAAAAAAACACGATAATACATGACAATGTAAGGACAAATAAAACAAGGTTAATGTCAATTTAGCCACTAGTCGCGTCGCAGATAAAGAGCACTTAGATAAGTGTATTAATGCCTAATATCACTTCCTAGAAAGAATAAATATTATTTATCACGTAAATAAGTAGTTTGAACTAGATTTTCTAGTAATATCTCATTTTTAATCACCTTGAAATTTAATGGCTGTTTTAGTTCGCCAAACAAAGGTGTTCCACCCCCAAGTAAGATCGGAAAGCGGGTGATAATCATTTGATCTATTAAGTCTTCATTTAGAAAGTTTTGCACTGTCACACCGCCATCAATATAAAGTTCATTAAACCCCTTGGCATTCAATTCAGTAATAATGTTTTGTAATTCACCTTTGACTAAAAATACTTTCCCGTTATAACCATTTGGAACAGTTGTCATAGTATTACTCAGCACGAATACGGGCTTTGTATAAGGCCAATCACAATTAAAACTGAGTATCGTGTCTAAAGTATTACGCCCCATAACTAACGCATCAATTTTCTCCATTAAAGCGATAAAACCAGTATCAATATTATTTGGATTTGGTATCGAATATAACCAATCTAGCTTACCTTGCCTGTCTGCAATATAACCATCTAAGCTCGTTGCAATAAATACAATATTTGCCATACATATCTCATCAAATTCTTTGTAATTGAATAAATTCAAACTATTACTTACAATAATTCTACACCGTAGAATTTATATTGAGCTTATTGGAGTTATTAGATGAATGTCAATGAAAAAAAACAAGGAAGACCCACAAGAGCACATTCACAGTTAAGCGCTGATGCTATTTTAAACAAAGTCAAGATTTTGATGGAAAACGACGGAAAAGTACCTAGTATTCGATCTTTAGCAACACAATTAAATGTAGATCCCATGGCAATCTACCACTACTTCAAAAATAAAAATTCACTGTTAGAGACACTCGCTACATCACTTACAGAGGAGATCTATATTCCTCAAGAGTATTCTGACTGGAAAGAGGAATTAAAAAATTTATGTGTCAGTTATGTGGAAATGTTATGTAAATACAAAGGATTACTGAATATTATACTGACTATGTCGTTGCAAGGCCCTGCTCAAATATTCGCCAAACGATTTAAAATTATCACCGCTCCTTTAGCTCTTCCTAAAAAAATTGAAGAAGATAGCCTAAATTTAATCGCTGATTATTTGCACGGTTTCTCTATTTCAATCAATTGTAACCATGATAAAAGTATTATTAAAAATGAAATGATGTATGGCCCATTAAAGCTAATTTGCCATTCATTAGGATCTTTGACATCCTCCCCGCCTTAAAGTGAAGGACAGGGGTTTTACGGCGCACCTGATAAAATAGATTAATACAGTAAATTTATTCCTTAAGCCATATAACTCTTCTGTTCTGTCGAATAACACTTCCATCAAAATGAGATATTATTTCTAATAGGGATCTGCCATTATCATGGTTTAGCCAACACACTTACTGAAACTTATGAGTATTTAGTATGGAAATGATTTTACTGTTTTTGATTGTGGGATGTATAACTGGATTTTTTGCCGGATTATTAGGGATTGGGGGCGGAGCCATTATCGTTCCTATTGTAATGTATGTTGTTAGCCAACAAGCTATCCCTGCTGACATGGTAATGAAAATCGCCCTTTCAACCTCTTTTTCTGTCATTATATTTTCTACCGCCTCTTCCGCTTATTCGCATAATAAACGCAAAGCGATTTTATGGTCACAATTTCCGCTCCTCGCTTTAGGTACTCTTCTCGGTATGCTTGTTGGGACATTTCTAGTACAAAAACTCTCAAATACACTATTACAAATTATCTTTTGTATTTTTATGGCCTATACCATATATGGATTACTGACCAAGAAAAAAGAAGCCGAACGTGTTGAGAATGCACAAGACCCCGTTATTTCAAAACCAGCACTTACTACTGGTGGTAGTTTAGTAGGTTTTATTTCAAGTTTTATTGGTATAGCTGGGGGCACAATAACAATACCACTATTAAGCTACTGGGGATTTAATACCCGTAAATGTATCGCAACATCATCAATGCTTGGTGTAATTATCGCCACTATTGGGTCGATTATGGGGATCGTTTATGGTTGGCAACAAACTGAATTAGCTAACTATTATTTAGGTTTTATCTATCTGCCTGCTTTTATTGGCATCAGTATCACCAGTATACTTACAGCTCCTATCGGCGTAAAAGTCGCCTATCGACTCCCTATTGCCAGAGTACGCCAAATATTTGCCCTATTCCTATTAATCGTCATGATTAAAATGTTATATACACTGATATTAGGATAATGTTTTAACACTTTACGTATATCTTGGTGAGAGATACTCTTATCAAAATAACTAATCTATATGTTCTATACTAATAGATAAAAGATATTTAGCTGTTATTTCAATGGATTTTTGTTAAAATAATTAGCAAAATAGTAACAAATTAGTGATTCATTTGCCTCATTCTATCGATTCAAATGGTTTTGATGGAATGATTTCAGGCACAAAACCCGAAATAGATAGTTTAAAGGAGTACGCAATGTCTTTCGAATTACCAAAATTACCTTATGCGTTAGATGCTCTTGAGCCACATATCTCTAAAGAAACTTTAGAATATCACTACGGCAAACACCACCAAACCTATGTAACTAATTTAAATAACCTAGTTAAAGGTACTGATTTAGAAAATAAATCTTTAGAAGAAATCATCAAGTCTACCGATGGTGGTATTTTCAATAACGCGGCACAAGTATGGAATCACACTTTCTACTGGAACTGCTTAGCACCAAATGCAGGTGGTGCACCAACAGGTAAAATCGCAGAAGCAATCAATAAAGCATTTGGCTCTTTTGAAGAGTTCAAAAAACAATTTAATGATGCCGCAGCAAAAAACTTTGGTTCAGGTTGGACTTGGTTAGTTAAAAAAGCAGATGGCTCATTAGCCATTGTTAACACCTCTAACGCTGCAACACCTGTTTCTGGCGAAGATAAACCATTGTTAACCGTTGACGTCTGGGAACACGCTTACTATATCGACTATCGTAATGCACGTGTGAAATATTTAGAAGAGTTCTGGGCATTGGTTAACTGGTCATTTGTTGAAGCTAACCTTGCTTAATTTAGATTGATAATCAAAGGTGAATGATTGAGATTCATTTTTGATGACATAATAACAAAGGGCCTTGAGCCCTTTGTTATATTCAGTATTCGATAATCTATTACTTAAATTAATCGAGTACTTATTAAAACATGATTAGAAAAGCAGAGTAGAAAAAATAACAATCATAACCAGCGCTGCTACTGCTGTACTCAAACCAAATTTCAGATCCGTATCCATCTATTCTCCCTCAAAATGATTATAATACACATTATTAACCATAACCTTGTCATGGTTAATTATTATCACATATCAGAATTTGTTAAAATAGCGACTAGTGCACAATTTATAACATTGATTAATACTTTCACTTTTGAGCTAGATCATACAAAATTCACAGCTAATCGCTAAATTATTGCCAGTGTTTGCCCTATGTATGACTATACTGGCAGTTAAACCATAAAATTAGATAAAAGAGACCAATGAAGGTCAGGAGTTTTCCACACCATGGCAACAATAAAAGACGTGGCAAAACGCGCAGGCGTATCAACCACGACTGTTTCTCATGTGATCAACAAAACCCGTTTTGTTGCTGAGAACACACGAGCAGCAGTTTGGGCTGCTATAAAAGAATTAAATTATTCGCCAAGTGCCGTTGCGCGTAGTTTGAAAGTCAATCACACCAAATCTATTGGCCTGTTAGCCACGTCCAGTGAAGCTCCTTATTTCGCTGAAGTGATTGAAGCAGTTGAAAATAGTTGTTATAGCAAAGGCTATACTCTGGTTTTATGTAACTCACATAACAATCTTGATAAGCAAAAAGCGTATTTAGCCATGCTGGCACAAAAACGTGTTGATGGATTATTAGTCATGTGTTCTGAATATCCTGATCACCTTCTAACTCTTTTAGAAGGCTATCGTAATATTCCCATGGTTGTCATGGATTGGGGAAAAGCGCGTGGTGACTTTACCGATACCATTATCGATAACGCTTTCCATGGTGGCTATATCGCAGGTCGTTACCTTATTGAGCGTGGTCATCGCGATATCGGTATTATTCCTGGACCATTAGAGCGCAACACTGGCGGTGGTCGTCTACAGGGCTTTCTAAAAGCTATGGAAGAAGCCAAAATCACAGTAAAAGATGAGTGGATTGTACAAGGTGACTTTGAACCTGAATCCGGTTATAAGGCGATGTATCAAATGCTAAACCAAAAACAACGCCCTACTGCAGTTTTTTGTGGCGGTGATGTCATGGCGATGGGTGCAATTTGCGCTGCGGATGAACTTGGTCTACGTGTTCCTCTAGATATTTCTATTGTGGGCTACGACAATATTCGTAATGCACGTTATTTTACACCTGCGCTAACAACCGTTCATCAACCAAAAGAGCGTTTAGGCCAAATGGCATTATCAATGTTGCTTGATCGCATCGTAAATAAACGCGAAGACGCCCAAACAATCGAAGTTCATCCGCGATTAGTTGAGCGCCGTTCAGTTGCCGATGGTCCTTTTATCGACTACCGTCGTTAATTCTTATCTATCCAGCTATCTGATTTCTAGCGAAGCCATTCCTCATTTAAGGTTTGGCTATCTCCAAGATAATCTAACAACCATGTCAAAGCAGGCGATTCACTTTTATCGACCCACGTCAGGCAGCATGGGCTGTCTGGCAATGGCTGTGCCAGTTGCAAAGTAACTAACTTTCCTTGAACTATCAATGGCTCAGCACGATGCCAAGGCACCATTCCTACACATAATCCTGCCAACAAACATTCAAGCCCCATATCCCACGTTGGTACAACCATTCTACGTTGGTTATTTAACGCCCAAGTGTCACGCTTTGGTAAACTACGTGATGTATCCTCTAAACATAGGCTAGGATAAGGTCGCATTTCATCATCCGTTAGTGGGTGTTCCGCTTTAGCTAATGGGTGATCAACATGACAAACACAGCGCCAAGGCATAAAACCCATATCCCTGAAACTATAACGTTCACCAATCGGTGACGCTCTTGTTGCACCAATGGCTAAATCAACACGACCATTAACTAAGGAGTCCCACACCCCATTAAACACTTCTGGGTAAACATACAACTCAATATCAGGAAAATGACGATAAAAATCGAGAATAAGTTGTTGTGTTCTTTCGGGTTTAACAATGCCATCAACTGCTATACTAAATTGACCACGCCACCCATTGGAAACCTGTTGACATAGATGTCGAGTGTCATTCATTTTTTTGATAACAGATCGTGCTTCTTTAATGAAAATTTTACCTGCATCGGTTAATTCTACATCACGGTGACGGCGCTCAAACAGAGGAACAGCAAGCCATTCTTCTAATTGCCGAACAGTGTAACTAACGGCGGATGGCACTCTGTGCAATTCTTGCGCAGCTGAGCTAAAACTTCCTGTTCTTGCAACTGCATCAACAACTTCTAAAGAGTATTCTGACCACATAGAGTTTATTCCTTTGAAAATTTTTCACAGCATTAACCAAATATTCCCGTTTCACAAGTAAAATAAGTCTTAGTTACAATACATAAAATGTTCTACATCACATAGCATAGAAAATAAAATGAATACTAAAACGTCCACACAATCAAAAACACCTATGAGCTTCATGGTGTACCTAGCTGGTTTGAGTATGCTAGGTTACTTAGCAATTGATATGTACTTGCCTGCATTCGGTATGATGCAGCGTGAACTCGCTATCAGCGAAGGCGCTATCAGTAATAGCTTAAGTATCTTTTTATTTGGTTTTGCTGTTGCTCAGTTACTTTGGGGACCACTTTCTGACAAAATAGGTCGAAAACCTATTCTTCTTATTGGGTTAAGCCTTTTCTCTTTAGGCTGTCTTGGCATGTTGTGGGTTGAAAGTGCAACAGGTTTACTTGCGATGCGCTTCTTACAAGCTTTTGGTGTCTGCTCTGCAGCTGTTATTTGGCAAGCTCTTGTCATCGACCGTTTCGATGAATCTCGCGCTCAGCGCGTTTTTGCTTTAATTATGCCACTGGTTGCGTTATCCCCAGCACTTGCGCCTTTAATCGGTGCATCATTATTAAACCATGGTGGCTGGCGTATGATTTTCATGCTGTTAATGGCGGTAACTTTAGTTTTGATGTTACCGACATTAATGCTGAAAAACATTAAACAAACATCCGTCACAGATGCAAACCAATCTTCTGCCTCATTTATGACTTTATTAAAATCCCCGCTCTACACTGGTAACGTATTAGTTTACGCGTCTTGTAGTGCAGGTTTCTTTGCTTGGTTAGCTGGCTCACCAATCATTCTTGAAAAAATGGGCTACTCTCCGCAGGATATTGGTTTAAGTTATATTCCACAAACTATTGCCTTTATGGTCGGTGGCTATGGTTGTCGTATTCTACTATCAAAAATGACGGGTAAAACATTATTACCACTGCTATTAATTGGTTATGCTGTTAGTATGACTGCATTATACCTTGTTGCTAAATTCACTGAACCAACATTAACCACGATCTTAATTCCGTTCTGTATTATGGCCGCAATGAATGGCGCTTCCTATCCAATCGCTGTATCTAATGCTTTATCGGCTTATCCTGAAATCAGTGGTAAAGCAGCCGCATTACAAAATGCGCTACAACTGGGTCTTTGTAGTTTAGCAAGTTTTATCGTGTCTGCATTTATCAGCCAGCATCCCCTAATTAACACTACTGCAATTATGGCGTTAACAGCGATCCCAATGGCAGTTGGCTACTTTATTCAGCGTAATAAATCTGTTGTCAAACACACAGTTCAAGCAACTGAATAACCCCCCTTTTATTTTAAGATAATTCTTAAAACGGCTATTTTATAAAAAATGGCCGTTTTATTTTATAGAGAAAAATAATTCACATATCTATACTTATCTAAACGCTTAACTGCGCTTTATCTATTTTCTTTCGGATTTTGAGGCATTAAACAAATTATTCGCTGATTATGTGAGATTAGTTGTTTTATTAATTCTATCCGTTCAATTCATATTGAACACAATACTATTTTAATACTATCTATCTACGCACATTCTTTCTTAGTTTATGTCTCTAAACCCGCTTAGTTTACGCCGGAGAATTTATGAGTACATCTTGTGTAGAAGAAGGCCGAAAGACCTCCAATGATCCTTATAAAAGGATTGCTATCGAACTATTAACTCATGCTGATATTCGAGTTAATGGTTCAGAACCTTATGATATTCAAGTTAATAATCAAAATTTTTATAAAAGAGTATTACAGCAAGGTTCACTTGGGCTAGGTGAAAGCTATATGGATGGCTGGTGGGATTGTGAACGACTAGATATATTTTTTCATAAAATTTTACGTGCAGGCCTTGAAAACAAGCTTCCTAAAAATCTACATGATATTTTCAGAATTGCGACAGCACGCCTTTTCAATTTACAAACACAAAAACGAGCTTGGATGGTAGGTAAAGAACATTACGATCTCGGTAATGATTTATTTATCGCCATGCTTGATCCTAATATGCAATATTCCTGTGGATACTGGAAACAGGCCGATAATTTAGCCCAAGCCCAAGAACATAAATTAGATTTAATTTGCCGAAAATTAGATCTAAAACCAGGAATGACCTTACTAGATATTGGCTGTGGCTGGGGAGGACTTTCTGCTTATGCGGCAAAACATTTTGGTGTTTCTGTCACAGGGGTTACTATTTCTATTGAACAACAGAAATTGGCACAAGAACGATGCCAAGGACTTGATGTTAATATTATTTTAGAAGACTACCGCGATTTACATGAACAATTTGATCGTATCGTTTCAGTCGGTATGTTTGAACATGTAGGACCTAAAAACTATGAAACCTATTTTGATGTGGTTCGTCGTAACTTAAAGGAAGATGGTCTGTTTTTATTGCATACCATAGGTTCTAATCGCGATAAAGTGAATGTAGATAGTTGGATCAGTAAATATATATTTCCTAATGGTTGCTTACCCTCCATCCAAAAAATTGCAAGTGCGATAGACGGTAAATTCGTAATGGAAGATTGGCACAATTTCGGTGCTGATTACGATAAAACCTTAATGGCATGGTATCAACGATTTTTAGCCTGCTGGCCAGACATTGAGTCAAATTACACGCCTCGTTTTAAGCGCATGTTTAGCTATTATCTAAATGCGTGTGCAGGTGCATTTAGAGCCAGAGATATTCAATTATGGCAAATTATGTTAAGCCCTAAAGGACAGATTGGTGGCTTACAAATTCCACGTTGATTTTTTCTTAAAAAAGCCAGTTTAATCAATAAACTGGCTTTTTAGTACCCTTTTTAGCGCAACACGTTAATAGTTAATTATGTGCTTCTTATTCCTTATTTTCATTTTGTTCGGTTGCTACTAACAAAGCTTTCTGCTGTGCCTGTTGTGCCATAACGCGCTCTACTGTATCTACAATCGCCTGAGTTTGAGGATCAAGTTCAATATTGACCTTATCACCAAGACGCTTACAACCTAATGTTGTTCTATCACGCGTTTCAGGAATTAAGTGTACACAAAAACGGTTATTAACCACATCGCCAACAGTTAAACTGATCCCATCAATACCGATAAAACCTTTGTGTAAAATATACTTCATTAATGCTTTATCAAAGATACGGAACCAGATTTGTAAGTTATTTTCTGATGTAATAATTTTGGCAACTTCAGCCGTTGTCACAATATGACCAGACATCACATGCCCACCAATTTCATCACCATATTTAGCCGCTCGCTCAATATTTACTTCAGAGCCGACTTTTAATTCACCAAGGTTAGTTAAACGTAATGTCTCTTTCACTAAATCAAAGCTAATATGTGTGCCTTCAATTTTAGTAACCGTTAAACAGCAACCATTATTTGCAACAGAAGCACCTGTTTCTAAATTGCTGATTAACTCGTTGGGTAATTCAATGATATGGGTACGAAAATCGCCTTTATCTTCGATAGCAATAACCCGCCCTTTCCCCTGAACAATACCTGTAAACATCTTACATCTCCTTGGGTCGATAAACTGGTAAACTCAATTTAGGTTTTATGCTATTCAGGATAACATAGCTCGTATTAATCCAAAGGAACAATTACCGTATTTGTTCCTTATTAATTATTGCCGTTCAATATAGCGTAAAAACACCTAATAAATTATCAAAATTCTGTGTTTAAAAAGCCTAATTTCTTTCGTTGCTAATTAAACTTTTATCATTAGAATAAGCGGTCTTGAGGATCTCTTTACGTCATTTAACAACGCGACGTTTGTTCTCCCCCTTTCTCGTTTTCTTATAATAAATAAAGGTGTATGCGTGCAGAAGTATATAAGAGAAGCGCGTAGCTTACTTGCTCTCGGTATCCCCGTTATCATCGCGCAATTTTCCCAAACAGCAATGGGAGTGGTTGATACTGTCATGGCGGGTGCTGTAAATGCCACAGAGATGTCGGCAGTAGCAGTAGGTACGTCTATTTGGTTACCAACGATTTTATTAGGCCAAGGCATATTAATGGCTTTAACACCAATCGTTGCACAATTAAATGGTTCAGGACAACGAAAACACATTGCTAATCGTACACAGCAAGGTTTTTGGCTCGCCACTTTCTTATCAATCATGGTAATTGCAATTCTTTATAACTGCCGTTTTATTATTGAAGCGCAGCATGATATCGAACCTGAATTAGCCGAAAAGGCCATTGGATTTATCCATGCCATTATGTGGGGAGCCCCTGGTTGCCTCTATTATCAGGTACTAAGAAGCCAATGTGAGGGATTATCGAAAACAAAACCCGGCATGATCATTGGCTTTATTGGATTATTGATTAATATTCCTGTTAACTATGCCTTTATTTACGGTAAATTTGGTGCACCACAATTAGGAGGAATTGGTTGCGGTGTTGCAACGGCCTCTGTTTTCTGGGCGATGTTCTTAATGATGCGTTATTACGTGCGCCGAGCACCGACACAACGTGACGTTATGCCAAAGAAACGTTTAGTAAGCCCTGATTTCCACATAATAAAACGTATTACTATTTTAGGCTTACCCGTTGGCCTAGCCTTATTCTTTGAAGTAACACTGTTTGCCGTTGTTGCATTATTAGTTTCACCTTTAGGCGTTACTGCAGTGGCAAGTCATCAAATTGCACTGAATTTTAGCTCGTTAATGTTTATGTTCCCCCTATCATTGGGAATAGCGGCGACAATCCGTGTTGGTCACAACTTAGGACAACGATCTACAGAACAAGCCCGTACTTCAGCGATTACAGCACTTGCTGTTGGGTTAATGTTAGCAAGTTGTACCGCAATTTTCTCTATCATTTTTAGAGAAAAAATCGCGTTAATGTACAACGATAATATTGAAGTGGTGACATTAGCGTCTCATCTTATGTTATTCGCTGCACTTTATCAGTTATCAGATTCAGTTCAGGTTATTGGCTCGGGTGTATTACGTGGGTATAAAGATACGCGCTCTATCTTCTTTATTACCTTTATTGCCTATTGGGTCATTGGTCTGCCTTCAGGTTATATCTTAGGGCGTACTGATTATTTTGTTGAAGCGATGGGCCCTGCCGGTTTCTGGATTGGCTTTATTCTTGGTTTAACCGCATCCGCGATTATGATGGGTTCTCGTATTTGGTGGATCCAGCGTCAATCTGATGAAGTGGTGTTATTACGCTCAGAGCGTTAAACAAAAAAGGTTAATTTGGCAAGAGAATGACACAAATATCAACAAATAGCTTTAAATACGAGCAGTTGAGTATAAAATTGTGTTTTTCCTCTTGCCAGAATCAGATCATCTCGTTAATATTCGTTCCCGTTGTTACCCAGAATAGATAATGCGTCCATAGCTCAGTTGGTTAGAGCACCACCTTGACATGGTGGGGGTCGGTGGTTCGAGTCCACTTGGACGCACCATTTATTTTTCAACAACATCTCAATACAGTGCGTCCATAGCTCAGTTGGTTAGAGCACCACCTTGACATGGTGGGGGTCGGTGGTTCGAGTCCACTTGGACGCACCATTTATTTTTCAACAACATCTCAATACAGTGCGTCCATAGCTCAGTTGGTTAGAGCACCACCTTGACATGGTGGGGGTCGGTGGTTCGAGTCCACTTGGACGCACCATTTCTCTTTTTTCTAATTTTTACTCATCTTACCTACCCTACAAAATAATTAATTTTGCTTGCAATATTTTATTGCGCAACAAAACGTTTAAAAAACAAGCAGTCAGCACCGTATTTTGATCACATCACTTAAATTTACCTTTTTTCGATTTTCTTCATAGAAATTAACCTCTATAATACAAAACATAATTTTGTTGAAAGGTTTCAGCGTATTGATTTACGGGCATCTTTAGAAAACAGAACAAATGAATCGTGATAGACTATAATGTAAGATGTCTACCAACCTTCGATACAAAATAGTGACAAGTTTTTTATGATGTTGCTGAATCATTAACATGTTGCGCAACTTATCCATTAGAGATGAGTTTATATATTCTGTTTCGCACAGTTGATTAAAAATAGCGACATTAATCCTTATTCATCCATTACAATACAACCATTAAATAGACTGCCATGAAAAAGACAAAAATTGTTTGCACCATCGGACCAAAAACCGAATCTGAAGAAAAACTGAATCAATTACTGGACGCAGGCATGAATGTTATGCGTCTAAATTTCTCTCACGGTGACTATGAAGAGCATGGCAACCGTATCAAGAACCTGCGTAACGTTTGCGCTAAAACAGGCAAAAAAGCTGCTATTTTATTAGACACTAAAGGCCCAGAAATCCGTACCATCAAATTAGAAGGTGGTAATGATGTCTCTTTAGTTGCTGGCCAAACTTTCACTTTTACCACAGACAAAACTGTCGTTGGTAACAAAGACCGTGTTGCTGTCACTTATGAAGGTTTCGCTAAAGATTTAACTGTTGGTAACACCGTTTTAGTTGATGATGGTCTTATCGGCATGAAAGTAACTGCTGTAACTGATACTGAAGTTGTTTGTGAAGTTTTAAACAACGGTGACCTAGGTGAAAACAAAGGTGTGAACTTACCTGGCGTTTCTATCGGTTTACCTGCATTAGCTGAAAAAGATAAACAAGATCTTATCTTTGGTTGCGAGCAAGGCGTTGATTTCGTTGCAGCATCATTTATTCGTAAACGTTCTGACGTAGAAGAAATGCGTGCTCACTTAAAAGCACACGGCGGCGAAAACATTATGATCATCTCAAAAATTGAGAACCAAGAAGGTTTAAATAATTTTGATGAGATCTTAGAAGCCTCTGACGGTATCATGGTTGCCCGCGGTGACTTAGGTGTTGAGATCCCCGTTGAAGAAGTTATCTTCGCACAAAAAATGATGATCGAAAAATGTAATGCGGCGCGTAAAGTGGTTATCACTGCAACGCAAATGTTAGATTCAATGATCAAAAATCCACGCCCTACTCGTGCTGAAGCAGGTGACGTTGCGAATGCTATCTTAGATGGTACCGATGCTGTTATGCTGTCAGGTGAAAGTGCGAAAGGTAAATACCCAGTAGAAGCAGTGACTATCATGGCAACTATCTGTGATCGTACAGACCGTATTATGCAATCTCGCCTTGATTACAAACAAACAACTGCAAAATTACGTGTAACTGAAGCAGTTTGTCGCGGTGCGGTAGAAATGGCTGAGAACTTAGATGCGCCTCTGATTGTTGTTGCAACTTTCGGTGGTAAATCAGCGCGTTCTATTCGTAAATATTTCCCAACTGCACCAATCTTAGCTTTAACAAATAACGAAGAAACTGCACGTCAGTTACTATTAGTTAAAGGTGTTACCACTCAATTAGTTAACGAAATCGCTTCTACTGATGACTTCTACCGTATTGGTAAAGAAGCAGCATTAGCAAGTGGTTTAGCTCATGCTGGTGAGCGTGTTGTTATGGTTACGGGTGCTCTAGTTGATAGCGGTACAACAAATACTTCATCTGTTCACGTTCTGTAATTTAGTAGTACGTCAATAGCTCAAACGCCACGGTTATCGTGGCGTTTTTTCTTCTCTTCCTATATTTTCTTCTATTCTACTGATTTTTCCTCTCTTACTGTCCATATTTCTTCTATGCTTTTAATAAACTATTTTATTAATGTAAGTAAAATAAGGATGTAAAATGTCTGCAATAAATGCCCATGCTTTTGCTTGTACTACCCTTGCTATTAAAGACAAGAAAAATCGCATTTATCATGGTAGAACAATGGAATTTTCAGTCGACAAACCAGCCTCAATATTTGCATATTATCCTAAAGCTCATACCTTCCAACAAAATGCCCCCGATGGTACCCCAGGATTAAAATATGCCGTTAAATACCCTTTTATCGCCATTACAGCACCAATTAATTTAGAAGGAACAAAAGACGTACTTGAAGGAGTCAATACAGAAGGGCTTTCTTTTAGCTTGAACATGCTCCCTGATTCAAAACTCGATGATCTTAGTCCTGAAAACTACGCAACCTCAGTGCCTATCGCAGCAATTGGTGAATGGGCTTTAGCACAATATGCAACTGTTGAAGAATTAAAACAAAACATCCCTAAAACAGCATTTTGGTCACAAAAGTTACTTCTATTACACAATTTACCCAGCCCTTTCCATTATGCTTTTTATGATAAAACAGGAGCCTGCATTGTTGTTGAAATTTCAGAAGGGAAATTGCGTATTTATGATAATCCGACTTACTGTATGACTAATGGCCCATTATTTCCATGGCATCTGACCAACTTAAATAATTATACTCATCTTTCTAATATTAATATTTCCACCAGCACACTTGGACATATTAAGGTAAGACAACCAGATAGTGGAATTGCGTTAGCAACATTGCCAAGCTCTGATACTTCTGTTGATAGATTTATTCGTGCTGTCTACTACACAACGTATTATCATCAAGTTTTTGATCAAGACACACAACTTGTTGAACTGGCGCATATTATGAATCGTTTTGATCGCCCTAAAAATTCTACAATCGATCCTTTACTAGGTCATAACACATTAAAAGCTCTTCATACAAGTGAGTTTTCGGTATGGACAACACTCACCGATTTAGAACGAGGGATACTCTTCTTTAGGGGATATAACGATCTCAACTTCCAAAAATTTACACTTGAGTCGTTTAAAAATGAGGTAGAACCTATTTTCATAAAAGTAAATTTAGGTAGTACTTTATAGCGATAAAGGTAAGTGACAATAAAATAATGCAGATAAAATGTTTTCTATCAGACTTTTATGAATAAAAATCTTTTGTGAAATAACACGCATTTTTTGTACTGAAGATTTGCGTTTTAAGTGTTATTTTTTCTATTGTTCAACTAATGGTTCAGTAGAATGCGGTAAATAAATCCAGCATTTTCTTATATATGTGCCATACTTGTTAATGGTTTCATATAAATGCTACTTGTTCCTTTACACAAACTAATAATAGAGGTTGTAACTATGAAAGCGAAACTTGTACTAGGTGCGGTAATTCTGGCTTCAGGCTTATTAGCGGGTTGTTCTTCTAGTAATAATGCACAATTAGATCAAATCTCTTCTGACGTAAGCCGCCTGAACACTCAAGTTCAACAACTAAGTAGTGATGTACAATCTGCTCGCGCTGAAGCTAAATCAGCTTACGATGAAGCGGCTCGTGCAAATCAACGTTTAGATAACCAAGTCACCACTTATAAAAAGTAATTTGACACACCGATAGGCTGAAAGCAGCTTAAGGTTATCATTAATCACAAAGCCCTAACAGTGTTAGGGCTTTGGTTTGTATTTTATTCCAGATCGTAATCTTTGAGGTGTTTTTGACGTTGAGTATTTATTTTAATTTTATATTCTATTTTTTCCTTCATTTTTTCTATCTGTAACTCTAATTCATTTTTATATTTTTTATTCATATTTTTAAGTAACGTCATAGCCTTACTGTTTTCTGTCGATTCGCTATTACTTTCAATAGTAGGATTTTTTTCAAGTAACGTCATAGCGTTATCGTTTTCAGTCGCTTCGCTATTACTTTTAATAATCAAATTATTAATTAATTCCAGTATCTGAAATTTTAATGAACTGTTATTAGTATAATTATCTGCCTGTTGATACAATTGATATAGTGTCGCCAGCATTATATTGACTGAACTATCAGAGTAACCCTCAGTGATTGAGAGATTCTTATCAGGTTGATTTAAAAGTTCACTTTGGATAAGATTGAATAAATTATTGACATCTTTAGTCAATGTTTTATGGGTTAACCTAGTACTAATGCGCCCGCTACCACTATCATTCAATTTTGTTACGTTTAATCTTTCATCTTCATTATTTTCTGTTTGTGTTGAGATCCGACAAATAAACTCGCCACATATTTTATTAATATTCTGTTGTCTTTTCGCTTCACTTCCAACAAAAAAAGTTTGTGTACTATTTTTTAGTACAGTGATTACATCTGCTAATTGGCTATATTTTTTTTCAATATTAGAAATAATACGATTAAAAGTATTAGTCACATTAGAAGCAACATTTACATTACTTTGCATAATATCTATTACCTTATATCAATAAAGAATCTATTTACATTAAAGACAATAGCCTTGATTTAATGTCAAAAATACGCCTTTTATCTAATTAGTTTGTTTTAACCCTTCTCTTTACATAAAAAAACAGATATCTAACAATCTGTTTTTTTTATGTTTTTCTATAATCTTGCGAAAAATTTAATTGATAGTGACATCCACAGGTATACCCGAGCGACGAATAAGCTCTGCATTGGCTTTATCTTTATTGACTTTGCCACTTTCATACCAAGCATTAAATTGCTTCGTAAATGTAAAAGGCATGGTTTGCGGATCGTCATCTTCATTACGTGATAGTGGTTGATGAACTTCAATAAATTGTCTACCGTCTGCAGTTTCAGTAAATTTAATCGGTTTATTGATAACCTGAACACGACTTCCTTTAGGTACTACATTAAATAATGTCTCAATATCATTTGGACGTAAACGAATACAGCCTGAGCTTACTCTTAAACCGATACCAAAATCAGCGTTAGTACCATGAATAAGGTATTCGCCTCGACTATGTGCCAATCTTAACGCATAAGCCCCCATAGGGTTTTCAGGACCAGCAGGAACAACCGCAGGTAATGTTATCCCTTTTGCCGCATAGTTTTTGCGAATATTCGCCGTTGGTGTCCAAGTAGGATCTTTTATAAGTTGAGAAATAGAAGTTACCATTTCAGGTGTTTCTCGCCCTAATTGACCAATACCAATAGGGTAAACATCAACTGTACCACCTTCTTTGGGGTAATAATAAAGGCGCAATTCTGCAAGATTGATTACAATACCTTTTCGCACGGTGTCAGGCAAAATCATCTGTAATGGAATAGTTAATGTTTTACCTGCATCAGGTAAAAGAGGATCAATACCAGGATTTGCTTCCATCATATTGAGCAATCCCACTTGGTATTCAGACGCAATAGCTTCTAGTGAGCGTTTATCATCGGGAACTATATATGAAACGTTTTCACCAATAATACGCTGGTCATCAGCAGGTAGTAGATATTCTGTCGCATAAGATAAGTGGCTACTCATCCCTAACAGCGATACTCCCAAAAGAGTTAACCATTTTTTCATCGTTTATCCCGTGTGTTAGAAATAAAATAAACTGACTATTATAATGATAACATTATCATTGTTATACTTTCATATAATAAGTCAGTTTAGAACATTAATGCGGGATCAGGTAACATTTATGCTACAGCGTATTCTGAAAAACGCTTAATTAATGTCGTAACCATCGCATGTAAACCCTGCGTACGAGAAGGTGTTAAGTGGCTTTCTAGTGCTAATGATGAAAAATAATGTTTTACATCCGTCGCTAAAGCTTGCTCAACTGTTTTACCTTGAAATAAGATAATAACCAAGGCGACTAGCCCTTTAACAATGCCAGCATCACTATCGCCAGCCAATACCAGTTGCTTATTCTCATTAAGAGAAACAGCAATCCAAACTTGGCTTTGGCAACCTTCAATAAAGTTAGCTGAAATGCGTTGTTCATCTGTTAAAGGAAGGAGACGCTCACCTAACTCCATCATATAAAGATAACGCTGTTCCCAATCTTGGCAACGAGAAAAATTGCGTAATAGTTTTGCTTCATCTGGCAAATTGGCAACTGCCATGAATAACCTCTTTTTTAATCTTTAACCTAATAACATTTCAACACGTAATAGCGCATTAACCAACGCATCGATATCATTTTTATTGGTATATAAGCCAAGAGATGCACGACACATCGCAGGAACTTGATAATAATCCATAATTGGCATCGCACAATGATGCCCAGTACGGATCGCAATACCATAATTATCAAGAAAAGCACCCACGTCATAAGCGTGATGTTTACCTAAATTAAAGGCTATCACACCTTGGCGAGAATCATTGCCATACAGCGTTAATGATTTTACTTTTTGTAGCTGCTTTTGAGCATACTTCATTATATGATTTTCATACTCAGCAATATTATTCATGCCTAAATTTGAAAGATAATCTAATGCAGCACCCAAGCCAATCATTCCAATTATATTCGGTGTTCCCGCTTCAAAACGCCAAGGTGCATCTGCGTAGGTAATATCACCATTAATATGGACATGCTTTATCATTGCACCACCGCCTTCCCAAGGCGGTAATTCATCCAGTATCTCTTTTTTGCCATACAACAAGCCAATACCAGTAGGCCCATAAAGTTTATGACCGCTACAAACAAAAAAGTCACAATCAAGTTGTGAAACATTAATTGTTCGATGCATTGCACTTTGAGCACCATCAACCAATATATGTAACTCCCCTCCTTGCTCAATAGCATATTGGCGAGCATCACGAATAATTTGAGCGATGGGATTCACTGTGCCCAAGACATTTGATTGATGCGTAATGCTGAGTAATTTAGTTCTTTCGTCGATTAAACGAGGTAATTGAGCTAAATCGAGTGTACCATCTTGTAATAACGGTAATACACGAACATTAAAGCCGCATTGTTTTGCCAACATATACCAAGGAACAATATTTGCATGATGCTCCATTTCTGTGATGATGATATTGTCACCATCATTTAAAAATCGTTGGCTATAAACATTCGCAATTAGATTGATCCCTTCCGTTGTTCCTTTAACAAAAACAATCTCTTCTTCGCTATGGGCACCTAAAAAATCACAAGCTTTTTTACGGACATTTTCAACTAATGTTGTCGCATTTGCACTTAACGTATGAATGCCGCGATGAACCGCGGCATATTGTGTTAAGGCAAACTGCTTTTCATGTTCAATGACGCAAGCTGGTTTTTGAGCACTTGCGGCACTGTCGAGGTAGACCAGTGATTTTCCTTTCACTTGCTGTGAAAGAATTGGAAAATCATCTCGCGCTTTTTCAATGGAATGCGTCATAATGCCTTATTTTATACCTCTAATAAGCGCTGATTGATTCTGTCTAATACAAGCGATTTAATCACACTATTTTCTATCGATTCAGTTAATTCAGCAGCAAATGCATGAATAATCATTTTACGAGCATCTGTTAAAGAAATACCGCGTGAACGCAAATAAAATAGTTGTTCATCATCAATTCGCCCCACAGTGGCACCATGGCTACATTTCACATCATCAGCATAGATCTCAAGCTGTGGTTTAGTATCAATTTGTGCTTTATCACCCAACAACAGATTATTATTAGTCATTTGACCGTCTGTTTTTAATGCTTGTGGCGTAACAGTGATCATACCGTTAAATACGGCCTTTCCTGCATCCATAGCAATACTTTTATGCAATTGGCGACTTTGGCAATTTTTCTCACCATGAACCAACCAAGTACGAGTATCTGCAATTTCACCTGCTTTAGGTAATACAACGCTATTCATCGAAAGCACTGTATTTTCACCTTTTAGCGCAGAACTCGTGTGATGACGGCTGAGTTTAGCACCCAATAAAAAAGCATAACTATTAACACGAGCATCACGACCTATCGTCAGATCGTTATGAGCAAAGTGCTGACTTACGCCATTCTCAAAACCTAATTTAATATGGTTAAAAGAGGCATTATCACCAATCGCTGCTGTTAATCTTGCACCTGTAAAATGACGGTTTTCGTTGTCACTGCTGATATAGTGTTCAATAACCTGCATTTGTGTATTAGCACCCACATCAAGGTGAAAACGATAATTTGCGTTATTCACCTCTGCACCACGCTCGCCTTGTGTAATATTAAGGATATAAAGCGGTTTATCCGCAATAACACCGTTTTTCAGGGTAATAAGCAAAGGATGTGGCGCTAAACTTTCAACTAAATGCAGGAAAATTTCACCATTGACGGCCTCAGGTAACTCACTCTGATTATCAAGTAACGTCACTTGATAAGGGCCAAACTCTTCACTGCTTTCTATTGGCGAAAACGTACCATTTACCATCACAACACGATAGCAATCAAGCGTTAAAGCATGTTTAGCAATGAGACTTTGCACATCAAAAGGTGGCAACTGTTGATAGCTTTGGCTTAACGTCTCATCTAATGGCGTATAGTGCCAATCTTCATGACGATAAACAGGAAAACCGACTTTCTCAACTTGCAACCAATGATTGCGAGCATTGAGATTATCGTCACCTTTACGTTGATGATATAATTCAGAAAACGTCTTTAGTGCTTGTTGATTACGTAGTTCAACTTGGCGCTGTTTTTCACGCTTTTCATTGAGGGTCAATAAGCCAGCCATAACCTTGTTCCTCCAATTTTTGCGCTAATGAAAAATCACCTGATTTAATGATTTTTCCCTGATAAAGCACGTGTACAAAATCAGGTTTAATATAATCAAGAATACGTTGATAGTGTGTTACAACAATAAACGCACGTTTACCATCACGTAGGCTATTAACACCATTAGACACGATTTTTAATGCATCAATATCAAGCCCTGAGTCGGTTTCATCTAAAATGCATAGTTCAGGCTCTAGTGCAGCCATTTGCAAAATATCGTTACGTTTTTTCTCACCACCTGAAAACCCCACGTTAACAGAACGTGTTAACAAATCTTGAGGCATATCCAGTAATTTGATTTTATCTTCAATAAAATCTTCAAAATCAAAGCGATCTAACGGCTCTTGCCCACGATATTCTCTTACTGCATTCACTGAAGATTGTAAGAAAAATTGATTACTAACACCGGGTATTTCAACAGGATATTGAAATGCCATAAAAATACCTTCACCTGCACGTTCTTCAGGTTCTAATTCTAATAAATCTTTATCTTTGAAAGTAATAGAACCTTCATCTACTTCATATTCTTCACGACCGGCAAGTGTTGCAGATAAGGTACTTTTACCTGAACCATTTGGCCCCATAATCGCATGAACTTCACCTGCACGAACTTGTAAATCTAGTCCTTTCAGGATTTCATTGCCTTCAACACTGACATGTAAATTTTTAATATCTAACATAATATATGCCTTCGGTATCGTTATACCCAGAATTTGATTAATACTTAACCAACGCTATGTTCTAAGCTGATTGCTAATAATTTTTGTGCTTCTACAGCAAATTCCAGCGGTAATTCTGAGAACACGTCTTTACAAAATCCGTTTACAATCATTGAGATTGCGTCATCTTCACTTAATCCACGTTGACGACAATAAAACAGTTGATCTTCACCAATGCGTGACGTTGTCGCTTCATGCTCAAGCTGTGCTGAGTTATTCATTACCTCAACATATGGGAAAGTATGTGCGCCACATTGCGTACCAATTAACATGGAATCACATTGTGTAAAATTACGGGCATTTTTTGCACTAGGAAGAACTTTCACAAGTCCACGGTAACTATTTTGACTTTTACCCGCAGAAATACCTTTAGAGATAATGGTTGATTTGGTATTTTTGCCAATATGGATCATCTTAGTACCGGTATCTGCTTGTTGATTACCATTAGTTAGAGCAACCGAGAAAAATTCGGCAGTAGAATTATCCCCTTTTAAAATCACACTTGGGTATTTCCAAGTGATTGCAGAGCCTGTTTCTGACTGCGTCCACGACATCTTGGCGTTTTCACCTTCACAGATAGCGCGCTTAGTTACAAAGTTAAGGATACCACCTTCACTATCGCCACCAGAGAACCAGTTTTGTACTGTAGAATATTTTACTTCAGCATCTTTATGGATAATGACTTCAACCACAGCGGCATGAAGTTGATAACTGTCACGAACCGGCGCTGAACAACCTTCGATATAGCTGACATAGCTGCCTTCATCAGCAACCAGAATAGTTCGTTCAAATTGACCTGTTTGAGCCGCATTAATACGGAAATAAGTCGATAATTCCATTGGGCAACGAATCCCTTTGGGAATATAAACAAAAGTTCCATCAGACGCGACGGCGGCATTCAGTGCAGCAAAGTAGTTATCATGGCTTGATACAACTGTGCCTAAATATTGGCGCACTAAATCAGGATATTCTTGAATAGCTTCGCTAAATGAGCAGAAAATAATGCCATGTTCAGCAAGCTCTTCGCGATATGTTGTAGAAACAGAAACTGAGTCAAAGATGGCATCGACAGCAACGGCTTGTCCTTCTCTTACAGGCACTCCAAGTTGGTTAAAGGCGTCTTCAACTTCTTGAGTTAAATAATCTTGTGAGGCTTGTTTATCACCCACTACCGTCTCATTTGTGCCACCAGCACAACTGCCATTAGCACAACATGAACTGCAAGATGGTGCAGAATAGTAGCTATAATCTTGATAATTAAGCGATGGATAATCCGCTTTTAGCCAATGTGGCTCTTCCATTTCTAGCCAATGGCGATAAGCATCTAAACGAAATTCCAGCATCCACTCTGGCTCGTTTCTTTTTGCCGATATTGCACGTACAACCGCTTCATTTAATCCTTTTTCTAAGGTATCGGTTGATATATCGGTATAAAAACCTTCTTTGTAATGGTGATCGCTTAGCCATCCCTGAACTTCATCACCAATTTCAACATTGCTCTGAGACATAATCTAACTTCACTATGTTATACCCCGAAGCTCTCACCACATCCGCAGACATTTTGAGCTTTAGGATTATTAAATTTAAACATTTGATTAAGTCCTTCACGAACATAATCAACAACCAACCCATCGATAAATGGCATTGCTTTTAATGAAACAAAGAGTTTTGCTCCATTATGTTCATAAACAAGATCATCGTCATTTGGGGCTGTAGCGAGTTCAATAACATAACCATACCCTGTACAACCAGAGGGTTTAATACTTAAGGAAAGCCCTTGTTTTTCAGGGTTTTTCTCAACCAAATGACAGATATGCTTTGCCGCACTATCCGTTAATACAATGCCTTGCCAAGCTGTGTCATCAAGAGAAAAAGTTTCAACATTGTTTGTCATTTCTGACCTCATTTCGAAAGGAGATTGATATCTTTCCTGACACTAATGGTAATGATAACCCTTATCACTTCAACCATGTCTTTTGAAAGGATATTCCATAAATGTGTGTTTTTTGTTCTATTTTTGCAATTAATTTGTTAATGGAAAATGTTAACACCATGTAATATAACACTTTTCTGTTCTTTGATTACAAAAAATAAAACTTTTAATTTTTCTTATATTTCGCACAATACGCACATAAGTTGCAGTATAAATGCACTTTATATGTTATCACTGAAATTTAGATAAAAAAGCATAAAAATGTGTTTTTACATACAGCTTATTAGCTCTGTTTACATTCATTTTTATGCTTATCATAAGGGACAAGATAGCACCACTTATGTGATAGCCTCTTATTGGATTGTGTGCTCTTTGTACTTATTTATTGATAGTGATGGTTTGAATATATTTATTTGTACATTCAAGGGTTTGGCTATTTTTTTGTTTGTTCGATAGGCTATTGAAATTACTAATCAATTGTAGTTGCCATACTCGATTCGTTTTAAGATCAGCCGCTAAAATACCTTCATAGCTGACATTTTCTTTTGCATATTTTCCTTCAAAAAAGACATGTCGACTTTCCACATTTGGGATAGTTAATGGTTCTATTGATGTGGATATTTCATTCATACCATCTATTATCGCAATATTATCAACAATGCCTTGTGCGCCTGCATCCACATCGTAACTCATTACATCGATCATTTTAAAATAAACCAAACGAACCTCTGTCAAATCACAAATAGGTTCTGATTTATAAACCATCATTTCTGTTGTGACATCCTGAACATTATCTGGTAATGATTTGAAATAATTTTCAGTATCTTCTCTGCTCATTGTAAATGAAGTGGGATAAGCCATATTAAAGCCAGAAACAGTTTGTACTGGAATATTACTTATATCATTACTCGTTTTAACGGTAGAATTATTATCACACCCACTGATTAATAAACCTGCAATTAATAATACTGTGGTGTTTAATTTAGAAATAGTTAACATTATCGATCGTCTTATCTTTTATTATGAAGATAATGATTATCATTAAAAATAAAATCTAAATAAAGAAATAGTTTTATTTTCTCTCTCTATTTTTATTCTTTTTGATATTATCTATAAAAATAAAAACGCACAAAACGAGTATTTCACTTTGTGCGTATATTTTTTATTCTTTAAGAAATAACAGATGTTGTTAATCTAGAAATACACACTTGACGACCTTCATCATCAAATATTTCTATTGACCAGACTTGGTGTGAACGTCCTAAATGAATAGGTTTGCATACCCCTCTTACCTTGCCTTCTCTCGCTGAGCGAATATGATTCGCATTGATTTCTAGCCCAACAATCTTTTGTTCGCCTTCGGTACAAAGATAACCCGCAACAGAGCCCAATGTTTCAGCTAAAACAACAGAAGCACCACCATGTAAAAGGCCTAAAGGCTGCTTAGTACGATGATCAACAGGCATTGTTCCTTCAAGATAATCATCTCCAAGACATGTTAATTCAATACCCAAATGGCTCATCATATTATTTTGACCAATATGATTAAGATGCTCAATTGTCGTTTCACGTTTCCATATCATGGCATAATCTCCAAAAGTGCCTGTAGTGGGTGTTTTAGCTCAACATTATCAATACGCTTCACCTGACTACGACAAGAATAACCGGTACTTAAACAACGCATTGTTGGTAATGTTTTTAGTGCATTACCCCATGAAAGCTGATAAATGCCCAACGAGTTTTCATAATTATTTAGTTCATGTCCATAAGTACCTGCCATTCCACAACATCCAGTACTCACAAATTCTAGTTGCTGCCCATAATGTTGGAAAATAGCCTGCCACTGTTTCATACTTTGTGGTAGCGCCGTCACTTCTGTACAGTGCCCGAAAAGATACCATTTTTCGGTATCATCACGAACAGCTATTGGCTCAGATACCAATTGACTTAACCATTCATGAACAAGTTGAACATTGAAATCACCACGCTTATCACCCAGTATTTCACGATATTCATCGCGATAACAAAGTACTAATGCAGGATCAACTCCCACCATAGGGATGCCTAATTTTGCAACACGATTAAGCATGATTGACGTTTTTTGCGCTGTTTTACTAAATTGCTGTAAAAAACCTTTAATATGTTGCGCTTTACCGTTAGGTGAAAATGGTAACAAGACAGGTTTAAATCCAATCTTTTCAATTAGCTTGATAAAATCGGCAACCACTTTTGCATCGTAATAACTAGTAAAAGGATCTTGTACCACCAGCACATGATGACTGCGTTGCTTTTCTGATAAATGTTCTAAATCTTCTAGCGTCATATCTAACGCGCTGTGCCCTGCCAATTGCTGTCTCAATGTAGGTGATGACAGCAAAGGTAAATCGACCATTCCTATAGTGTGCTTACTTAATGTTTGCACCAACGGTTGCTTCATAAAAAAATTAAAGAATTTAGGTGCTTTCGCCATAATCGGCGTTGTTAATTCAACATTAGCGACAATATGGTCTTTTAATGGACGTAAATAACGCTGGTGATAAAGCTCAGTAAATTTAGAACGAAAAGATGGCACATCAATTTTAATCGGACATTGCGTTGAACAAGCTTTACAAGCCAAACAACCATTCATAGCCTCTTTTACTTCATGAGAAAAGTCATATTCACCACGTTTAGCTTTCCATGTATTACGTGTTTTCTCAATTAAACCTCTTAAGCTAGGTTTATTATTTTCAAGGCTAGAACTAAGTTGTTTTGGACTAACGCCTTGCTCTGTTAATAAGCGTAGCCATTCTCTTACGAGTGCTGCTCGTCCTTTAGGTGAATGAATGCGTTGCCCACTAATTTTCATGGAAGGACACATTGGACTTTTGGCATCAAAGTTAAAGCAAAGCCCATTACCATTACAATCTAAAGCCCCTTTAAAATCTTGACGGACAGATAAAGGGATAGTGCGATCAAAAGTACCTCGTTTGATCGTATCCACTTGCTTCATCGGTTCATCAACCTCTAAAGGAGGACATATTTTCCCAGGATTTAATCTATTTCGAGGATCGAACACCGTTTTGATTTGACGTAGCTCATGATAGAGTGTTTCTCCGAAAAATTCGGGACTGTATTGCGCTCTAAAGCCTTTTCCATGTTCACCCCAGAGTAACCCACCATATTTAGCTGTTAACGTGACAATGTCATCTGAGATAGATTTCATCAATAATTCTTGCTGTGGATCGCACATATCAAGAGCAGGTCTTACGTGTAATACACCTGCATCGACATGCCCAAACATGCCATAATTGAGTTGATGACTATCCAGTAACGCTCTAAATTCTGTAATATAATCAGCAAGATGTTCTGGTGGTACGCAAGTATCTTCCACAAAAGGAATGGGCTTTGCTTGCCCTTTTGCGTTACCTAATAAACCAACCGCTTTTTTACGCATGGCATAAATACGGTTAATATCTGCCAAGTCCTCACAGACTTGATAACCGATCACCCCGCTCTGACCCTCTTTCATTAATGAATCTAAGCGTTGGCATAATGAGGCGACTTGTGAAGCGATAAGATCTTTATCATCACCCGCAAATTCAACAATATTAAGGCCTTGCATATCTTTATCAGGTATATCAGTAATCAACTCTTTAACGGAGTGCCAAACAATATCTTCACGAGCGAGATTTAATACTTTGGAATCAACAGTTTCAACAGACAATGCATTTGCTTTAACTAAAAAAGGCGCATTACGCAATGCTGAATCAAAAGAGTCATATTTTACATTCACTAAGCTACGTTGTTTAGGAATTGGCGTGATATCCAACGTTGCTTCAGTAATAAAAGCCAGTGTGCCCTCTGAACCGGTTAAAATTCGGGTTAAATCAAAGCGTTTCATGTCATCACTAAAAACATGACGCAAATCATATCCGGTTAAAAAGCGGTTTAATTTAGGGAATTTTTCAAGAATAAGTTTTCGTTGCTCTTTGCAACGGGATAAAACAGTTCGATAAACCTTCCCAATAGCAGAGCTTTCTTGTGCAATATTCTCGGCTAATGCGGTATCCATAGCACGAGTTTCAAGAAGTTCGCCACCTAACAAGACCGCCCGAATACCAAGGACATGATCAGAGGTTTTACCATAAACCATAGAACCTTGCCCTGAGGCATCAGTGTTAATCATTCCACCTAATGTGGCGCGGTTACTGGTAGAAAGTTCTGGTGCAAAAAAGAAGCCATAAGGTTTTAAAAAAAGATTAAGCTCATCTTTTATCACTCCTGCTTCCACTTTCACCCAACGTTCTTCTGGGTTTATCTCAATGATACGTTTCATATAGCGAGATAAATCGACGACGATACCATCTGTTAAAGCCTGCCCATTAGTACCTGTACCACCCCCTCTTGGTGTCAAAGAAAGCGAATGAAATTTGGGTTCATCGACCAGACGTGCAACAATAGTTACGTCAGCTGTTGAGCGAGGAAAAACCACCGCCTGTGGCAATAACTGGTAAATACTATTATCTGTTGCCATAGTGAGTCTGTCAGCATAACTGCTGGAGATATCACCGGTGAAACCGTTTTTTCGAAGAGTATCAAGAAATTCTGTTGTGAGTTCACTAACTTGCGGTGCTTGCGATATACGTGGGATCATTTGTTATAGCTCTTTAATATAATTGTCCACATTGCTTAATTTTAGATGTTGAAATGTATACTAAGAGGTACTTCGCCTCATTTTGTACTTTCAGACCTATACCTGTTCACCTTATCATACAATTCTGGCAAATTGCGTAGTGATATAAACAACGTGATATTTGCAATGTTTATTCATCTGCTTCTAGCATTTTTATTCGTGTAGGGATTTAAAACCATGGAAAAACCGCAGATCCATACAGATATACCCAAAATTTTATTCACTGTTCTTTTTATTTCGTTTTTTATTATCGCCAGTTTTTGGATACTCAATCCCTTTATTGTGGGTTTTATTTGGGCTGGAATGATTGTTGTAGCAACGTGGCCTTTACTTCTTATTATTGAAAAACGAGTAAAATATCGTTGGTTATCAACCATGATAATGATGATTTTGATATTACTGATCTTCGTTATTCCTATTATCTTATTAATTAGTAGTGTCATTGATAATAGTGCCCCTTTAATTGAGTTAGCGAAATCACCTTCGAATATTCAGCCCCCTCAATTATTATGGCTTAATGATATCCCTATGATAGGGAGCTCACTTTATGATACATGGCACTCTATTCTTGTCTCTGGGGGCAATGCGTTAATCTCAAAAATCCAGCCTTATGTTGGACAAGCTGCAAACTGGTTTTTTGCTCAAGCCTTAAATATTGGTCGATTTGCCCTACATTTGGGTGTGATGTTGTTATTTTCAGGCTTACTATTTTTACAAGGTGAAAATGTCGTATCTTGGTTGCGCCACTTTGCTATTCGTTTAGCGGGTCAACGTGGTGATGCGGCAATCTTACTTGCATCTATGTCTATTCGCGCTGTCGCATTAGGTGTGGTTTTAACCGCCTTAATTCAAGCTATTGTTGGTGGTGTTGGCCTTGCGATATCTGGTGTGCCTTATGCTACGGTATTAACCGTCATTATGTTTATTTGCTGCCTTGCTCAAATAGGTCCTTTATTAGTATTAATCCCTTCAGTTTTATGGTTATTTTGGACGGGTGATACAACATGGGGCATTGTCATGGTAATCTGGGGTGGTGCTGTTGCAACAATGGATGGTGTATTACGGCCTTATTTAATCAAAATGGGTGCTGATTTACCTATGGTATTAATTCTTACGGGTGTTATTGGCGGGATTTTAACATTAGGTATGATTGGATTATTTATTGGCCCTGTTGTTCTTGCTGTTGCTCATAGCTTATTAAATGCATGGATTAATGAAGTACCAAAACCTAATCCTGATTTAACTGAAACAGTAGAATTTATGAATAAAAACTTTATCGAAAAAGAATAAATAATAATGGAGCATGTAAGTGTAGCTACTTACATGCTCTAAAATAACAGAGAAAAGTTTAATAAAGATTATCAATTTAGGAATAAAATATTATATTTTTATATTCAAACTTACATTTTGAAACAAATTACATTTTTTTAAACCTGTTTGTTACCAGCAAGTTATATTCACTTTTAAATAAACCAACAATCTTTTTATTGAGATAATTCTTAGAGCATAATTAACGCATTTCTCTTAATATAAATATCAACGAAACAAATGTTTCATCAAATTAATAATTTCGCCATTCATATTAATAAATTAATTGGCGGGATTAAAGAATATAAAATATTGCTGTGTGTAGTCTTTGCCTGTCAGCCCATGATAGGCTTTTTTTTTGCCTATTATTTATATAATTGTATAAAAAAAGCTCACATTATATTGTGAGCTTTTTATTTATAGCGATGATATTAATTCTATTGCGCTAATTTTACCCAAGTTTTAATTACAGTGTCTGGGTTTAAAGATAAACTATCAATTCCTTCTTCCATTAACCATTGTGCGAAATCTTCATGATCAGAAGGTCCTTGACCACAGATACCCACATATTTTCCATTACGTTTTGCAGCTTGGATTGCCATTGATAATAATGCTTTCACGGCATCATTACGTTCATCAAACAGTGAAGAAACCACACCTGAATCACGATCAAGACCTAATGTTAATTGGGTCATGTCGTTAGAGCCGATAGAGAAACCATCAAAATGTTCTAAGAATTTATCAGCTAATAAGGCATTTGATGGAATTTCACACATCATAATGACTTTTAAGCCGTTCTCACCACGTTTTAAACCATTTGCCGCTAATTCGTCAATCACCTCTTCAGCTTGGCGGACAGTACGAACAAATGGGATCATGACTTCAACATTCTCTAAACCCATATCATTACGAACACGTTTTACCGCTTCACATTCAAGCGCGAAACAACGACGGAAATCATCAGAAACATAACGACCCGCACCACGGAATCCTAACATTGGGTTCTCTTCATCTGGCTCATAGCGATCGCCACCCACTAAGTTGGCATATTCGTTAGATTTAAAGTCAGATAAACGAACAATAACGCGTTTAGGCCAGAATGCGGCGGCTAATGTTGCAATCCCTTCTGTTAATTTACTGATATAATACTCAACTGGAGATTCATAACCTGCCATCATTTCATTGATTTCAGCTTTCAGTGCTTCAGTTTGGTCATCATACTCTAACAATGCACGAGGATGCACACCTATCATGCGGTTAATAATAAATTCCAAACGCGCAAGACCGACACCATCATTTGGTAGACCTGCAAAATCAAATGCACGATCAGGATTACCGACGTTCATCATGATTTTGAGCCCTAATTCAGGCATATTATCGATTGCGGAGCTCTGAATAGAAAAATCAAGTTTGCCATCGTAAACAAATCCTGTGTCACCTTCAGCACAAGAAACGGTTACAACTTGCCCTTCTGTTATACATTCAGTGGCATCACCACAACCTACAACAGCAGGAATACCTAATTCACGAGCAATAATTGCAGCATGACATGTTCTACCACCACGGTTAGTCACAATCGCAGAGGCTTTTTTCATGATAGGTTCCCAATCCGGGTCTGTCATGTCAGTAACCAGCACATCACCCGCTTCAATTCTATCCATTTCATTTAAGTTATGAATAACTTTGACTGTGCCTGTACCAATACGATGACCAATAGCACGACCTTCAATGATGACAGAGCCATTTTCATTTAACTGATAACGTTCCATCACTTGCTGGTTAGATCGAACGGTTTCAGGGCGAGCCTGTACTATGTACAAACGACCATTATGCCCATCTTTAGCCCACTCGATATCCATTGGACGACCATAGTGTTGTTCAATCAATACAGCTTGTTTTGCCAACTCTTGAACTTCATTATCAGTCAAAGAGAAACGATTGCGCAGTGATTCTGGCGTATCTTCAATACGGACTTGTTTACCATGCTCTACACTGTCTGCGTAAACCATTTGGATCTTTTTAGAGCCAAGATTACGTCGGACAATAGAAGGTAAACCTTTTGCTAAAGTTGGCTTGTGTACATAGAACTCATCTGGGTTAACTGCACCCTGTACAACCATTTCACCTAAACCATAAGCTGATGTAATAAAGACAACTTGATCAAATCCAGATTCAGTATCGATGGTAAACATCACACCTGAAGAAGCAAGATCAGAACGCACCATACGTTGAACACCTGCAGATAATGCAACACCACGGTGATCATAACCTTGGTGAACACGATAAGAGATTGCACGGTCGTTAAACAACGAAGCAAATACGTGTTTAATCGCAACGAGAATGGCATCAATACCTTGAACGTTTAAAAACGTCTCTTGTTGACCTGCAAAAGAAGCATCAGGCATATCTTCTGCAGTCGCAGATGAACGAACGGCAAATGAAGCTTCAGATTCACCTTCACTTAATGTGAGATAAGCGTCGCGAATATCTTTTTCAAACTGAGGCGTAAAAGGTGTATCAATTACCCATTGGCGAATTTGATTACCCGCTTGAGCCAGTTGATGGACATCATCAACATCAACACTATCAAGTAATTCATAAATACGCTGATTGATACCGCTCTGTTCCAGAAAATCATTAAACGCTTGCGCTGTGGTAGCAAACCCATTAGGAACAGAAACACCCAGTTCCGCTAGGTTTGTGATCATTTCACCGAGGGAAGCATTTTTCCCACCAACACGATCAACGTCATTCATACCCAATTGGTTATACCAAAGCACATTGCACGGGGTGAGGCTATTGCTGGACATTGAGAACAATCCTTTTTTAAACAATTATGAGAGAGAGAAAAAAAGAAAAACCCGCTGTCAAAACGACAACGTAAATAAGCGTATCACAATGTGATGCTGAATATAGAAAGGTGAATCGATCAACCAGAAAACTTTATTTTTTTATCCTTTATAATCACTAAAAATGCTTTAGATAATATTGTTTGATTTGCTAATTCAGCTAAAAAAAGGTGAGCGTTATGATATTAAGCTTAAATTCTATTAATTGTGATAATAATGAACCCATTGATAGAACAGTCTTTTTTATCTCAGATGGTACAGCAATTACTGCCGAAGTATTAGGTCATGCGGTACTTTCTCAATTTCCATTAAAAATGAAAAGTTATACATTACCTTTTGTTTCTACTGTAGAAAGAGCTGAAGAAATAAAACAGAAAATAGCTGAAATTTATAAAAAGAGTGGTGCTAAGCCTCTTGTTTTTTATTCGATTATCAGTCCTGAAGTTAAACAGATAATAAATAGCAGTGAGGGTTTTTGTCAGGATATCGTGCAATCTCTCGTCATACCACTTGAAAAAGAAATGGGGATCAACGCATCACCAAAATTAAATAAAACCCATGGATTAACTGAAAAAAATCTTAGTAAATACGATGCTCGTATTGCTGCCATCGAATACACCCTTTCCCATGATGATGGCATATCATTACGTAATCTCGACCAAGCTCAAGTGATCTTAATTGGTGTTTCTCGTTGTGGAAAAACCCCCACCAGCCTCTACTTAGCAATGCAATTCGGTATTCAAGCAGCCAACTACCCATTTACTGCAGATGATATGGATTTCTTAAAATTACCTACGGAATTAAAAGAATATCAGAATAAATTATTTGGATTAACCATTGCGCCAGAACGTCTTGCAGCTATTCGTGGCGAACGTCGTGAAAATAGCCGTTATGCTTCAATTCGCCAATGTAGAATTGAATTAGCAGAAGTGGAAGCGCTTTTTAGAAAAAACAATATCCCTTATCTCAATACGACTAATTATTCGGTTGAAGAAATTTCAACCAAGGTGATTGATTCTATGGGATTAGCACGAAGAATGTTCTAACGCATTTTCGTCATTTTTTTATTGGTTTTTCACTGAGAAGACTGTGAAATTAGCTGAATTTCGTTTATTGTGATCTTAATCACTGGGTAGATTTACCCTGTATATTTATTGAGATAAATTATGTTAAAGACAGACGAACTACGGACTAAGGCTTTAGACAGTCTGGTAACACCAGAAACCTTAGCAAAAGAGTTCCCCATTTCTGATGAGATAATCCAAAACATCACATCGGCACGTAAACGAATTGAAGCGATCCTCACCGGTGAAGACAAGCGATTACTAGTGATTATAGGGCCTTGTTCTATTCATGATCCTAAAGCAGCTAAAGAGTACGCAACTAAGCTTAATCAGTTAAAAGACCAGTATCAGGACTGCTTAGAAATCGTCATGAGAACCTACTTTGAAAAGCCACGTACGGTCATTGGCTGGAAAGGTTTAATCTCTGATCCTTACCTTGATAACTCTTGCAATGTCAACGAAGGTATTCGCCTTGCAAGAAAACTATTAATTGAAATAAACGCGTTAGGTTTGCCCACTGCAACTGAATTTCTCGATATGGTCACAGGCCAATATATTGCAGATTTAATTAGTTGGGGTGCCATTGGTGCAAGAACAACAGAAAGCCAAGTTCATCGTGAAATGGCATCTGCACTCTCTTGCCCTGTAGGCTTTAAAAATGGCACTGATGGTAATACCCGTATTGCCATTGATGCTATTCGCGCTTCTCGAGTGGGTCATACGTTCTTATCGCCAGATAAAAATGGTCGTATGACGATTTATCAAACCAGTGGTAATCCTTATGGTCATATTATTCTACGTGGCGGCAAAAAACCGAATTATCACGCAAGTGACATTGCTGACGCAGTTGATGCACTAAAACAAGTAGATTTACCGGAACATCTTATTATCGATTTTAGCCATGGCAACTGTGAAAAAATTCATCGTCGCCAATTAGAAGTAGCCAGAAATGTTGCTCAACAAATTAAAGATGGATCACAAGCGATTGTAGGTATGATGGCTGAAAGCTTTTTACAAGAAGGCTCACAAAAAGTCGTGCAAAATAAACCACTTAATTATGGGCAATCAATCACTGATCCTTGTTTAAGCTGGAATGACACAGAACAACTTATTGAATTATTAGCACAAGCCGTTGAGAGCCGATTTAAATAACCACGTTATGTTACAGGGGATACTTTTTATCCCCTTTTTATTTTGCTCCCGCTATATTTTAATAAAAATATAACCTTACCTTTATTCCACTGTTCTAATTCTCATCGCATCACGCTTTATTATTCACAATATGACTTAATTTTACGTCTTTACGTTAAAAAAAGCTTGTCTAAATATTTTTGTTAACGATAATGATTATCATAATGATAACGCTTATTACTCTTAGTATGTTATGAATAAAAAAGCTCATAATTTAAATAGTTCTTCAATCAATCAGAACTCTCATTCTTCAATAATTCAATCCATTAATAGTATTGAATTATTGGGTAAAGATGGCGTAGTTTACATTCAACACAACGGAGAGTTGTATCAACTACGTCAAACAAAAGCAGGAAAATTAATCCTGACTAAATAATCATTTTCGACAATAACTTGCAAGCCACCTATTACCTCAGCTAGGCAGCCAGCTAAATAACTCCATATACAAGGATTTTTTATGGACATTTATGGTATGTGTATGCTGAAAAAACATTTCAAATACTCTAGTATTGCAACAGCACTTTGTTTGTTGTACTCCCCTATTGCCTCTGCACAGCTTGAAAATAATGGCACGGAAACGCTCACCGTTATTGACACAACAAATACAACTCCAGATTTTCATTCAACAATTGATACTACCACAGCAAAAGCACAGACCGCTGCTACAACAGGTGAAATGCTAAAAGATGTCGCCGGAGTTACTTTATCAGGGACGGGTATTACGAATGGCGCTAATATTTTAATGCGTGGGTATGACCAAAAAGGAGTAAAAATACTCATTGATGGTATTCATCAACCATCAGAAAACACCATGAATAATTTAGGTGGATTGTTTATTGACCCTTCTCTTATTCGTCGCGTTGATGTTAAACATGGTTCTTCTGCAGTATTACATGGCGAAGGCGCTATGGGAGGGGTTGTTTCTTTTAATACCCTTGATCCTCGATCAATATTAACAACTGATAGAAAATTAGGTGCGAAACTCTTTAGTTCGATTTCATCAGCAGATCGTCATTTTTCTTATGGTGGCATTGTTGCAGCTAGACATGATATTGCAGAAGGCTTATTGGCTTATACTCAACGTCAACGTGGTCCTATTCGCCTAGCCAATGGCGAAAAGATGGAAAACAATGAGCATATTAAAAACTTTTTTGCAAAAGCATATCTCTATCCAACTGAAAATCAAACAATTATTTTTTCAGCTCGCCATTATGATAATTCAGGTGAACAACGTGAAGTATTGCATCGTATGGGCGGATTTGGTAAGAACGAAAGCAATCAAGTACAACGTGATACTCAGCAAAAAAACTATTCTATCACGCACCATTATATTTCTGACACTAACTCATGGTTAGATTTAACCACTCATCTTTACTATTCGCAGTTTAATATTGATCAGACTTTCTTAACCGATACTAAACTAACAGCGTCCGAATTAAAAAAAAATATTCCAGGAAAAATAGGTAGATACGAATCACGAACACAATCAACCTATGGCATAAAACTAGAAGATCACGCTAATATTTTATGGACTGATACCCTCAAACAATCAATGACGATAGGCTCAGAAGCTTATCAGCAAAAAATGCAGTCAAATGAGCAAGCAAAAAACTTTCCTTTAGCGAAAACGAATTATATTGCAAGTTGGTTACAAAGTTCGCTCAGTACACCATTATTCCCAATCAACCTTACTGCTGGTATACGTTATCACTATTACAAAAATATACCTGGTAAAGGGATTGATCCTTTCTTTAGTAAGTTTTCAACTAAATCATTACAAGCCAAAAAACACCCATCGAGTTACCGAGGTACAACTGAAAGTATCACACTAACATTCACACCAACATATTGGTTACAGCTCTATTCCACTTATTCAACTGCATTTCGCATTCCAACTTTAAGTGAAATGTTTAATGATTCATTTCATTTTAAATTACTCTTCACTAATGCACATTGGGTTCCTAATCCTAATTTAAAACCAGAAAAAAACCGCACTTGGGAATATGGTGGTCAACTTGCATTCTCAAACTTACTTACTAAGCAAGATAAGTTATCAATAAATGCCGTTTATTTTGACACAAAATCAAAGGATTACATCACTTATGGTCCTTGGCATAATAAATCCATGGCAGGCATGCTTAACTTACAAGCTTTCAACATTCCTGAAGCCCTTATTGAAGGCGTTGATCTTAGTTTACGTTATTCCCATCCATTAATTTCTATTGGATTAGGCTATAACCGTACTCAAACCCTTGAATTAACTACGCATGAAACCATTTCGCCTGTTCGCCCTGAAGTACTCACAACCTTTATTCAACTGCCTATTGCTAAAACTCCTTTTTCATTAGGGTGGTCAGGCAAATTTGCCAGTGCAACAGAAAATAAAGGCACACACAAAGGACGAGCACCTCACGTAAAAGGCAAAACAACAAATCGAATGCAAGAGCTGATTACTCAATATCCGGGCTATGGCATTCATGATTTTTCAATCAGTTATCAATCTAAAAACAATAAAGATATTCAAGCCGCATTGGTACTCGCAAATGCCTTTAACCGAGAATATTTCTCAGCATTAGGTGTTCCACAAGAAGGCAGAAATATCAAAATGTCTGTCAGTTATCGCTGGTAGATGAGGAGCAATGATTTATATAACAAAGGGCTGTTTTTAACAGCCCATTAAATAACGGAGATCCATCTGCATGTCTCAGTCATCCCTATTATTTAAATTTAGTTTACTGGCTGTTACTGTTTATTCTGCTTGTGTGTCAGCACAAGAGAAAACACAAACTAGCGAGGAGAAAAAAACAGAAGTACTTACCGTTTATGCGACTGGTAATGAGCGTGATAATTTTACGTTACCCATGATGTCAACCGTTATTAAAAATAACAATGCGTTGTCAGCAACCGCAGGTAGTGCATCTGAATTACTTCGCCATGTGCCAGGAATTTCTATTTCTGGCGCAGGTCGTACTAATGGTGAAACCATCAGTATGCGTGGATACAGTAAAAATGGAATATTGACACTTGTAGATGGTGTACGTCAAGGAACTGACACTGGCCATATTGACAGTATTTTTGTTGATCCTCTTCTTATAAAACAAGTTGAAGTCGTTCGGGGTCCTTCTGCATTGTTGTATGGTAGTGGAGCACTTGGCGGTGTTATTGCTTACGATACCGTTGATGCAAGCGATCTACTTTCAAAAAACGAACAAGGTGGTGTGCGTGTCACTGGTCTTGGTAATACCGCGCAGCATAGCCAAGGTTTAGGTGTTACTGCTTTTGGTAGACACGATAATCTTGATGGTCTCGTGGCATTATCAGCTCGTGATAAAGGTGATATTCGTTATGGTGGTGGTTATCGTGCACAAAATGATGAAACCATTATTAACCTACTCTCCAAAGGGCGTTGGTTTGTTGATGATAGCAATACATTAAGCGGACAATTTCGTTATTATCATAACAATACAAATCAGCCCAAAAACCCTCAAGTTCCCTCAAATCCTACACTTGCTAATGTAGAAACTAATCGCACTACGACACAAAAAGATGTTCAGTTAACGTATCAATTTGATCCTTCAAATTCACAATGGATTAATTTGAAAACACAGGCTTATTACAGTGAAGTTGATATTAATGCCAAGACGGAACAAAAAGGGTTTGAAGGTCGAGAACAAAAAACTTATGGCGTAAAACTCGAGAACCGCTCACAAGTGGGTACATACAGCTTTGCATCACATGGATTGACTTATGGTGGCGAAATTTATAAACAAAAACAATCACCACGCCAAAATGCAGAAAGCTTCCCACAAGCCGATATCCAGTTTATGTCAGGTTGGTTGCAAGATGAAGTCACTTTACGTGATTTACCTGTTTCCTTTATTTTAGGAACGCGTTTTGACAAATATAAAAGCCAAAACGATCGTTATGATGATATTACCGCTAATAAATGGTCATCAAAAGGCGCAATCAGTATCACGCCAACGGATTGGTCAATGCTTTATACCTCTTACTCTCAGGCATTTAGAGCACCAACTTTAGGTGAGATGTATAACGATGCTAAGCATTTTGATGCCCCTTTCCCTGGCGTACCAACAAACTATTGGCGCCCAAATCCCAATTTAAAGCCCGAAACCAATTCAACTACTGAATATGGATTTGGTTTTCAATTCGACGACTTATTATCTAATAATGATAATCTGAAAATTAAAGCTGCCCATTTCAATACTCGCGCAAAAGATTATATTGATGCAGATGTCGCTATTTTTCAGGGATATACACAATCAACAAATATTCCAAGAGCAACTATTTGGGGATGGGATGTTTCTATGAATTACCAATCGAAATTCTTTAATTGGGATTTAGCCTACAACCATACCAAAGGGAAAGATAATGCAACTAATGCCTCAATAGTATCCATCGAGCCGGATACATTAACGAGTCGCTTAGATGTACCTGTGCCAAGTACCGATTTTTCTGTCGGTTGGGTTGGTCAATTTACCAAAAAAACGGACTTTACTAAACATAACCGTTTTAATCGCCCAGTCAATAGCCAACAAGCAGGTTACGGCGTTAATGATTTTTACCTTCGCTATGAAGGCAATGATGCCTCATTAAAGGGGCTAACAACCTCATTTGTACTGAGTAACGCATTTGATAAAACTTATTATTCTTCTGCTGGTATTCCCCAAGAAGGTCGAAATGCAAAAGTACTTGTGAGTTATCAATGGTAATCAACAATAAAATGAACGATATAATAGGAGTTTCTGTGACTAAACCTCTTTATGAGAGCTACCTGCAAGCAAAAATTGAAAAAAAAGCATCTTATGCGCGTGATTTAGCCGCTTATTTGAATGTTAGTGAAGCGGAACTAACTCATGCGCGAGTTGGGCATGATGCAAAACGTCTACGCAATGATGTACAAGAATTATTAAAAACCTTAAGTAAAGTCGGTGAAGTCAAAGCGATTACTCGCAATGATATTGCTGTTCATGAACATCTTGGTGAATATACCAATGCGCGTTTTAACGATCACGCAGGTTTAATCTTAAATCCACGTGCAATGGATTTACGCTTTTTCTTCGCTTATTGGTCTAGCATTTTTGCACTCGCTGAAGAAACCTCAAAAGGAATTCGCTATAGCATTCAGTTTTTTGATATGCATGGCGATGCACTACATAAAGTTTATGCAACTGACAATACCAATATGGATGAATGGAATACACTAATCCAATCATTCTTATCGGAAGAAAATCCAACTCTAGATATTACCCCTATCGAACCTTATTCAAACACACCTGTTAGTCATGAATTGGCAGAGCAACTTGAACAACAATGGCGTTCAATGACCGATGTTCACCAATTTTTTAAACTACTAAAAGAAAATAATTTGAGTCGTCAACAAGCCTTTAAAGCTGTTGCCGATGACCTTGCTTATCAAGTTGATAACAGTGCACTAAAAACCTTATTAACCCTCGCTAAAGAAGCACAAAATGAGATCATGATTTTTGTCGGAAGCCGTGGTTGTGTACAAATCTTTACGGGGCAGATTGACCGTTTAGTTCCTCATCAATTTGAGAATAGCGATCAAGTCTGGATTAATATTTTCAATCCTGCATTTACACTTCATTTAATCGAAAGTGAAATCGCTGAAAGTTGGATCACTCGCAAACCAACTCAGGATGGTTTTGTCACCAGTCTTGAAATCTTTGATAGCAAAGGCCAACAGATTGCCCAGCTTTATGGACAACGCACTGAAGGCACTGCAGAACAACAACAATGGCGCGAGCAAGTTAATACTCTTGCAAAAACAGCCTAATCGGAGAATGAGTTAATGAAAAAATGGCTTCTTTTGATCCTGTGTAGCGTCATGTCGTTTGTTAGTTCCGCCAATGAACGTATTGTCACTATTGGCGGTGATATCACAGAGATCGTTTTCGCGTTAGGCTCGGGTGAACAAATTATTGCAAGAGACAGCACTAGTTTAGTCCCTGAACAAGTGAAAGCACTCCCTGATGTGGGTTATATGCGAATGCTAAACCCTGAAGGTATCTTATCGGTCAAACCAACATTAATTATAACCAGCGAACTCGCTCGCCCTTCTTTAGCACTACGCCGAATAAAAGAGGCAGGAGTCACTGTTAAAACGATTACAGGTACACATTCATTAGAAGCCATTAATGAAAAAATAGACACCATTGCTACTATTTTAAATAAACAAAAAGAAGGTGATCAGTTAAAAGAAAAACTCACCCTATCTATTAGCCAAATACCCACAACCCCTATAGATAAAAAAGTCATTTATATCATGAGTCATGGTGGTGTTGTTCCTATGGCTGCTGGTCAAAATACTGCAGCAGATACCATTATTTCACTAGTTGGGGGTAAGAATGCAATGCAAGGCTTTACGAGTTATCGCCCTCTTTCTCAAGAAGGTGTCATTGCAAGCCAACCTGATATTTTGCTGGTAACTAAAGAAGGTATTAAAGGCATTGGCGGTATTGAAAAACTTTGGAATTTACCTGGTATAAAGTACACGCCTGCAGGTAAAAATAAACATTATGTCGTTGTCGATGATATGGGATTGTTAGGTTTTACGCTTTCAACACCTGAAGTTATGAATCAAATTCGTCAAGCGTTGGAGCAATAATGTCTCGTTTTCGTTCACCGTGGATGAATATTTTAGTTTTACTCTTTTTGCTCACCACTGTTACATTAATTTCAATGAATAGCGGTGCATTAGCCCTTTCATTTCATACATTATGGAATAGCTCTTTTGATGATATGAAATGGCAAATTTGGCTAGATATCCGTCTACCTCGCGTCTTATTAGCGATTCTTGTTGGCGGTGCTTTAGCAATATCGGGCGCGATAATGCAGGGGTTATTTAGAAACTCATTAGCTGATCCTGGTTTACTCGGTATTAGTAGCGGTGCAGCATTAATGGTTGCCATTGTAATTATTATACCCTTCTCTTTTTCACCCATCTTTACATTCTACAGTCATATTGTTGCCGCCTTTATTGGCGGTTTAATTGTGGCTATGATTATTTTCTCATTACATCAATTGAGTGATGGCAATTTAGCACGGTTATTGCTTGCGGGTATTGCTATCAATGCACTATGTATGTCTTTTATTGGTGTATTAAGTTATATCAGTACTGACCAACAGCTACGTCAATTCTCACTATGGATGATGGGCTCATTAAGCCAGATTGACTGGAAAACTTTATCTATTGCAACCCTTGTGATCATTCCTGTCAGTACCTTAGCATGTTGGCAAAGTCATAAATTAAACCTATTACAACTTGGTGATGAAGAAGCACATTATTTAGGGCTAAATGTAAGAAGAACCAAATTTATCTTATTACTTCTTAGCGCTATCTTAATTGGCTGTGCTGTCGCACTAAGTGGTGTTATTGGATTTATTGGACTTGTAGTTCCCCACCTTATTCGTATGCGTATTGGTAGTAATCATATATGGCTATTACCTGCCACTATTTTAGGGGGGGCAACACTATTACTCGCTGCTGACACATTATCACGAACACTGGTATCTCCAGCAGAAATCCCTGTGGGGCTCATTACAGGATTAATTGGTGGCCCTTATTTCCTTTGGCTTATCTTACGACAACCCGCAGGAAGAATGTCATGATTGAAAAACAAAAAGCGTCATTACTCTATGGAAAGAATTTAACTTACCAAATTGGTGAAAAAACTATTATTGATGATGTATCTCTTTCACTTAATGCTGGGGAGTTAATTAGCATTATTGGTCCGAATGGTGCAGGAAAATCATCATTACTACGTTTATTGACAGGTTATACGACACCAACACAAGGTGAATGCTATTTTAAACAAAAAGACTATTCACAATGGAATAGCCAACAATTAGCACAAAACCGTGCTGTTATGCGCCAAAATAGCCAACTCTCATTTTCGTTTTCTGTAGAAGAAGTGGTTGCCATGGGAAGAACCCCTCATGGACAGCAACATAAAAAAATAGCTATCGAAACGGCTCTACTACAAACGGATTGCTTAAAGTTTAAAGATAGAGACTATCGTCAATTATCAGGTGGTGAACAACAACGAGTGCAACTTGCCAGAGTATTAGCTCAATTATGGCACCCTACACCACAAGAAGCGGTGTTATTCCTCGATGAACCAACTTCAGCACTCGACCTTTACCATCAGCAACACAGCTTGCGCTTACTCAAGCAATTAGCAAAAACACAACATCTTATGGTTTGTTGCGTTCTACACGACCTTAATTTAGCCTCACTTTATGCCGATAGAATTTTATTATTGCACCAAGGAAAGTTAGTTTGTGAAGGTGCTCCACTCGATGTACTGACAACAGAAAATATCCAAAAATGGTATGGCGCAGATGTGAGTGTTGATACCCATCCAGAGCATTCGTATCCACAAGTTTTTCTTCGTCCATAAGTTATCTTAGTTTTACTCAGTTACCTTCTAGCATATGTTTTCTAGATTGTGACTGAGTTAATTTATTTTTATATGCTTATTTATTACAAATAAAACACACTAAGTAATACTCCTTAATTGATTAATAAATCTTATTTTTAAATTTCCCTATTTAGTCAAATAAATTGACTTTAAAATACACCTTAATCACTGATTAGCTTGTTAAACACACAAAAATATATAACAGCCTAAAGAATAAATGGTATAACAGTATTATCAAAGAAAAAATAAATCAATAAATTCAACAGAGTGAAAATCATTTAAAACGATTTTTTTAATCAAAAATATCTATTAAGCTCTACCTTACTTGAGATATATAGCTTCCACCTATTAATTTGATAATGATTATCAATAACAAAAAGCACTTTTTGCCTACCTGTTATTTTCGCCATGCTTAAAATAGGTTATAAATAACATACGTTACTATTCTATTTACTTGGGCACTGTGTCCCCACCATTTTTGTGGGAGGTTTTATGGCTGAAAATGTCGTTAATGATATTCTAAAATGGTTAGAAACTCAGTTACAACGTAACGAAGGTATAAAAATCGATACTATTGCGAGTAAAAGTGGTTATTCAAAATGGCACTTACAACGCATATTTAAAGATTTCAAAGGCTGTACATTAGGCGAATATGTCCGCAAACGTCGCTTATTAGAAGCGGCTAAATCATTACAAGAAAAAGATATGTCTATTTTAGACATTGCTTTAATGTATGGTTTTAGCTCTCAAGCAACATTTACTCGTATTTTTAAAAAACATTTTAATACTACACCCGCTAAGTTTAGAGAAAATGGCACAATGCCTGATACCCATTGTTTCATGTCATGCGAAAATCACTAATTGATTTAGCATCATATTGATGTTACTTATCATAAAAAAACCAGCTTCAAAAAGCTGGTTTTTTCTTTATTTTCAGAAAACTAAGCTATTGCCGTTATAAGCCATTCTTCAAGCTCATTAAGCTCCCCTTTATTATTAGGATAATGCTGTATAAGTTGCTGAATAATCTCTTTTAAAGACTCAGGTGTATAACGTTTGCCAACCAGCATATCTGATAATGCTTCTAATGGTGCGGGATCTAAACTGTCAGTATAGATTTGACTTCTGACTACATTACCACGCTCAATATCAAAATGTAGTTCAAGCCCCCCCCATTTAAAGCGATTATCTAACAAATGAGAAAATGCAGGGGCTTGTCCAAAATTCCATTCCCAACTACTTTGTTTAGCGAATGTCTCTTCAAAACTAGGTAAATCAGGTAATTTTTGCGGGGAAATAATCTCTGCATCGACCCGTTCACCATAGTATTCAAAAAAGCTTTCGGTGATTGTTTCACAAAGTTTTTCGTGAGTGATATCAGATTTGAGTTCGACCAAATTAGCCACTCGAGAGCGTACAGAAGTGATCCCTTTAGCTTGAAGTTTTTTCGGATCTGGATTGAGGTAATTGGCTAATCTAGATAAGTTAGCATTTATTAATAATGTGCCATGATGGAAACCACGATCTTTCGTCTCTTTATAAGCCGAGCCTGAAATTTTCCTTTCCCCCTCTTCTTGCGGTACGACTAAATCATTACGCCCTGATGCTGTTGCTTGTATACCAGCCTTCGATAGGCCATCAAGTATAATTTTAGTTGAGATCGTTTTATTATATTCTGGTTTTCCCGCCATAAAGGTAAAGCAGGTATTACCAAGATCGTGGAAAACAGCACCGCCACCACTTGAACGACGTGCTAATTTCACGCCATCTTCATCCATTTTTCGCGTATTACATTCTTTCCACGGATTTTGTGCTCGACCAATGACTACCGTATTATCGTTACGCCAAAGAAACAGTACGCGTTGATCTGCCGGCATTTGTCTAAAAATACACTCTTCAACAGCAAGGTTAAACCAAGGATCATAAGACTCGGAAATTAACAGACGCAATTTGCCAGACATAAGGAGTACCTATATGAAGAAAATAAGGTATAAGATACCATAACTCTCAATATATTAGGCTGTTAAATGGCACGAAACTACAATCGGCGAGCTTGCCAGAATGTTTTTTTCCAATAGACATTATCAAGAGAAGAACGAGTCACCCCTTTACTAGTTGATGCGTGAATAAATGTGTTGTCAGTATCATAAATACCAACATGAAGTCCATTTTCACCACCACCTGTTTTGAAAAAAACCAAATCACCCGGCATTAAATCGCTTTTACTGATTTGTGTTCCATATTTGGTTTGATCGATAGTCATTCGAGGCAATTTAATGTCAAAACGATCACTATACGTTTTATAGACAAACCCTGAACAATCAATACCTGAAGATGTCATTCCACCATAACTATAAGGTGTGCCATACCACTGCTCAAGTTGTGATTTGAGCTGCACTATCACCATAATAGGATCGGAAAGCTGTGTTTTTAAAGGAGGGGCTGGTGGAATGCGTTTTGATGGACTAGATGAACACCCAGCCAGCAGGATAATACAGAGTAAGAAAGGATAGAAAACGAACTTTCTCATTGCATCCACCATTATTATTACGAGAGATTTTAAAATTTATCTGCTTTTTTAAGCAAAAACAAGTTATTGAAGGTGAATGAATCAAGATTAATAGAATAAATCGCACAATAACCAACAAGGTACAAGAAATAAAACCCAAACTCTGAATTTAGTGTGGTGTTGACTCTTTGGGTTTCTGGCTAATCAACCAAACACCTATCATAATAAAAGCAACCCCCGCGGTTTTTGTCCATGATGGTGTTTCTTGAAACCAAGGTAATATCACTGCAAGAATATAAACAAACACATAACTTAAGCTGATCAGCGGATAGGCTTTATTTAAAGGAATGGTACGCAAAGTAAATAGCCAGCAAACCATAGAAAGGACATAACCGACAAGACCAGTAAACACAATGGCAAGTAGCATTGCATTGGCCCATAACCATGAGAAATCTAACCACTGTTTTTTGAGCTGTAAATCTGGTAGTTCGGACATACCAAACTTTAACAACAATTGAGCTACCGTCACTAATAGTGCACTTCCAATTGCCCATAGATAGCCTTTCATGCTTGCATACTCATCAATACAATGCCAACCATAATCGATGCGATACCAATCCAATGTTTCACATTAACAGGCTCTTTATAAACAAACTGGCCAATTAATGTCACCATTATAAAGTTAATACTTAACATAGGGTAAGCAATACTGAGAGGAAGGATTTGTAATAATCGTAACCAAAATAACATCCCAAAGCCAAGCATTGCAATGGCAATAAAAAGCCAGAAAATCGTTTTTCTGGCTTTTGTTAATGAATCACTTTGCCAGCTAACCACCGCTTGTTTTTGACATACTTGTCCTATACAAGTCAAAAAGCTCACGATTAGCAATAAAACAAAGGACATTAATTACGCTTCTCATATGTTAAAATAGCAACTCGATGATTTGTCACCAACTCTTCAGGTCTTGGCAATTGAGCTAACTTTTTCGGATCTTTAAACGTAATAACAACCGATACAGTACCTTCTTTTCTTGCTTGCTCTAACCATTGAGCAAAATTGTCAGGTTTAATTAATTTATGCTGAGAATCAGGATACTCTCTAATACCATAAGTTAACTCACCTGTTCTTTCATAAAGATAAATATCACTACGTTGTAATTCCCATGCCAATCCAGCACCAATACCCACACTGTTACTTACAATGTATTTGCTCGCATTGAGTGTATTAATATTTTGACGAATAAATTCTTGAGGTAGCTTTCCATCAACACTACTGTTAGGTATTGCCTGCCCAATGCACAAACTCACGCCTAACGAGCAAGATGCCGCCCATAACCAATGTTTACCATTAAGTGTAGAGCAAAGATAACCAATAATACCCCATAAAGAGAATGCGACGATGGCTAAAACCCATTTAGACCACTCATAAGGCATGTAAATAGGTTTTGAAGAGACAAGTTGGATAACTAAAATAGCGATAACAGCAGCAACACCAATAAAGATATTGATATAGCCGTTAATACGTAACGCTTTCATTCTAAATTTACGTGCACAATCTACGCCATATTTCGCCATTAGCATTGCTAGTGGTGCCATAAATGGCAACATATAAGTCGGTAGCTTACCTTTCGCAATACTAAAAAATAAGAATGGAATGACAAACCAACAGAATAAAAAGAATAATTCAGGACGTTTACGTCTTTTTTTCCAAGCGCCTATTAATGCGCCTGGAAGTAATCCAAGCCAAGGGATCACCCCTAATAAGACAACGGGGATATAGTACCAAAATGGAGAACTATGTTGAGCATCTTCACCCGAAAAACGCTGGATATGTTCAACCCAAAAGAAGTAGTGCCAATAATCAGGTTCTGCTTTTGCAACAGCTAATGCCCATGGCAAACTAATTAATGCTGCACTAAATACAGCAAGTAAGCCATAGAGCAACATTTGCGTGAATTGTTTTTGATGCAATGTTATAGGTATCATAACAATGACCGGAATAGCTAATGCTAAAAATCCTTTGGTCATAAATGCCATACCACATGCAAGCCCTAAAGTTATCCACGCTAATATTCGTGTTTTTACTGTGGTGGCTTTAAGCGCCCAAAAACAGCAAACCATGCTCGCGGTAATCCAAAGTGCCAACATAGGATCTAATACACTATAAGTGCCTACGCTAAACACTAAGAACATAGATAAATAGATTAAGCTAGAGACAAAAGCGACTTGGCGGTTACGCCACATCATTCTTGCCAATAAATAGACAAGTAATGTGCTTAAAAGAATAGAAATAACAGAGCCAAAACGCACAGCAAAATTGGTGTGACCAAAAATTAATTGGCTGACATTATTGATCCAATAACCGGCTATGGGCTTCTCAAAATAGCGAATGTCGAGCATATGAGGAACAATCCAGTTCCCACTCACTACCATTTCTCGGCTAATTTCCGCATAACGAGTTTCATCTGGTTGCCATAATAACCGGCTGTTCAATGGAAATAAGTAGGTAAGAACAAAAAAAAGAGCCAAGAGGATGGCCCCGATTTTACTCGCCCGGTTATTCAACATAGTTTCGTTAAACCTCTTGTTGGCATCCTAACCAGCCTTCTCGACCTGGAAAGTCAGATCGAACAACTTTACCCATCGGAAGCGTTTCTTTATCTTGTGGTAATAAATCGCTTAACGGACAGAATTCGATGCCTTCATTTGCAATCATTGCCAATAACTGCTCAAATTGAGCGGATTTTGACATTCCTTCAACTTCAGTGTGGATAGTATAAACAGGTATTCCACTATCTTTTTTGATTTCATCAATAATAAATTGATTAAAATCCTCATCCTTTACTTTTGTACCAACAACTTCATCATAAGTTGGTAATGTTACTGGAATTTGCACCGTACCGATAGAACCATTTTCTAAAATAGGCCTAAAAGGATACGTTCCTCGACAATCGCTATTGTAATCGAATTTAAAATTTTCTTTAACTGTTAATACGCGTTCATCTGCTCGCCATCCAGCAACTGCCGAACATTTTACAGGGTTTTCAAGTACTTTTTCCAGTGCTTCAACACCTAAACGAACTTGTTGCATTAATTCTTCTGTTGACCAGCGCCCAACTTTTGCTTGCCAACTTTGATGATCCCATGAGTGCAACCCAACTTCATGCCCCGCATCTTGGGTTTCTTTCATCAAATAACCTAAATTTTTAGCAATTTTTTTCCCCGGCCATGCAGTTCCTGCTAATAAAATATCTAAGCCATACAGTGATGCAGCATTAGATCTCAGCATTTTCCATAAAAATTTGGGTTTTAAAAGGCGCCATAAATGGCGCCCCATATTATCTGGCCCAACACTAAAGAAGAAGCTGGCATGAATGTTATGTCTAGCAAATACATCCAGCAGTTGTGGAATACCTTGTTTCGTTCCTTGATAAGTATCCACATCAACTCTCAAACCAACTTTCTTCATTATTTATTCCTATTTAGTGCCTAATTCTTCAACTGCGCCACGTAAGAAGAAATCTAATGTTTCTTCTACTGTTTGGCGAGTCTCGATACTTGGTTTCCAATCCAATAAACGCTCTGCGTTTTTAATGCTTGGCTTACGGTGTTCAACATCTTGGTAGCCTTTACCATAATAACTGCTACTTTCAATCTTTTTGAAGCCTGCAAATGGAGGGAAATGTCCACGCAACTCATGTTTTTCAAAGCAATCTAACAGCATTTCTGCTAATTCACGAATACTTGCTTCGTTAGTTGGGTTACCAATATTGATAATTTGACCGTCACATTTGTTATCACGGTTTTCAATGATACGGAATAAAGCTTCAATACCGTCATTAATATCAGTGAAACAACGTTTTTGCTCACCACCATCAACTAGTTTAATTGGTGAACCTTCAACTAAATTCAGAATCAATTGTGTAATTGCACGAGAGCTACCGATACGCGCTGAATTTAAGTTATCTAAACGAGGTCCCATCCAGTTAAATGGACGGAATAACGTAAATTTCAGACCTTCTTTGGCTCCATAAGCCCATATAACGCGATCTAATAGCTGTTTAGATACAGAATAAATCCAACGTTGTTTATTGATTGGGCCTACAATCAGGCGTGAGTTGTCTTCGTCAAATTCTTTATCATCACACATACCATAAACTTCTGATGTGGATGGGAAAATAATACGTTTATTATACTTAACACAATAACGTACGATTTTTAAGTTTTCTTCAAAGTCTAATTCAAAGACACGCAATGGATTACGGGTATATTCGATAGGCGTTGCAATAGCCACTAATGGCAGAATAACATCACATTTTTTAATGTGATATTCAATCCATTCTGTATGAATACTCACGTCACCTTCAATAAAGTGGAAACGTGGGTTACCAATAAAGCGTTCAATTGCAGAAGAACCGATATCCATACCATAGATATCATAGTTATCATCTTTCAATAGACGCTCTGTCAAATGGTTACCAATAAAACCATTTACGCCTAAAATAAGAACACGTTTACGACGTTTAACTTGTGCCGTTGCTTTTGGCCCAACACGAACATCCGTCACAATGCCCATTTCAGCCGCTAAACGACTGCCTTGAACATAAAGACCATTTTCACTTTGACCAGTAACGACTTCGATTGCACCTTTCGCACACGCAATGACTAAAGGTTCTGTTGAGATAACAGTACCAGGACGTTTACCTTGATTATCAGCAACAGCGCGTGAACGCCAGATAATCATTTTACGTTCACCTAAGAAAGTGAATGCGCCAGGGTATGGCTCTGTAACAGCACGCACTAAGTTGTGAACTGTTTTTGCATCTGCATTCCAGTCGATTAAACCATCATCAGCGCAACGGCGACCAAAATAAGTTGCTTGGCTTTCATCTTGTGCAGTTGTTGAATAATCACCTGATACAATATGTGGTAATGAACTCGAAAGTAACTTATTCGCTGCTTCTCTTACTTTTTCATGTAAAATCAGAGAAGTATCATTGTCTGCGATGGTAACTTTTTCTTGAGCAACAATATCACCCGCATCAGCTTTCGCTGTCATTTTATGCAGAGTAACACCTGTTTCTGTTTCACCGTTCACAATCGCCCAGTTAATTGGTGCACGACCACGATATTTTGGTAATAAAGAACCGTGTAAATTAAACGCGCCTTTAGGTGCCAAATTCAGGATCTCATCACTTAACATGTGACGATAATAGAAAGAAAAAATGACATCAGGTTTCATTTCACGAATACGTTCAATCCATAATGGGTGATTGACATTTTCAGGCGCGAATACTGTCAATCCCATTTCTGCACTCACACGAGCCACAGATGAGAAGAAATGATTTTCGTTTGGATCGTCAGTGTGGGTAAATACAGCTTGAATATCATAACCCGCTTTTTCAAGTGCTTTTAAACCAACACAGCCGATATCGTGATAGGCAAATACTATTGCTTTCATTAGTCTTTTTCCTGATCTTCGTTGGGTTTGTTAACACCAACCACTTTTTGGATAAAATACCGAGGACGCGCTCTTACATCATTATAAATCCGGCCTATATATTCACCTAATAAGCCCATTGCAACGAACTGCGCACCGATAAACATAAATAAGATTGCGAAAAGTGTGAATACACCTTCAGCGGCCCACATTGCACCGAAAATAATACGTAAAATAATCAACAATAAGGCTAAGACAAAGCCAGATACAGCGATCACACTGCCGACAATGCTTAATAAACGTAATGGTGCCGTGGTTAGACAAGTTAATAAGTCATACATTAAATTGATAAGCTTTAAAAAGCTGTATTTTGAATCGCCATATTCACGCTCTGCGTGTGCAACATCAATTTCAATGGTACGACGAGCGAATGTGTTCGCAAGAATAGGGATAAATGTACTTCTTTCGTGACACTGTAACATTGCGTCAACAATGTGGCGACGATAAGCACGCAACATACAGCCGTAGTCTCCCATAGAGCGACCTGTTGCTTTAGTGATCATTGAGTTAATCATTTTTGAAGCGGTTTTGCGAAACCACGAATCCTGGCGGTTACGACGACGAGTTCCGACAACGTCATAACCTTCTTCAGCCGTCGCGACAAGTCTTGGGATCTCTTCAGGTGGATTTTGTAAATCAGCATCCAATGTGATCACTAAATCACCATCAGCCTGATTAAAACCAGCCATAATTGCGGAATGTTGACCGTAATTACGGTTTAAAATAATTGCAATAACGTGATTTTCTTCAATTGCAGCCGCTTCTTCTAACATCTTAGCTGAATTGTCACTACTACCATCATCAACAAGGATCAGTTCATATTCTTGTTCTAATTGTTTACAGCTTTTAATTGTACGTTCTAAAAGCTGAGGAAGGCTCTCTTCCTCGTTATAAACGGGAATTACAACCGATACTTTCTTGATTTTATCAAATGTTGACACTTAAATATGCTCCGAAAGAATTTCATTGATCGCATCTACAACACGAATAACATCTTCATTATTCATATCAGGAAACAGCGGCAACGAGCATAACGTTGCAGAGTTCCATTCTGATTGAGGAAGGGATAAAGAAGGATAACGCTCACGATAATATTTTTGTGTGTGCGCTGCACGGAAATGTAACCCTGTACCAATATCTTTCTGCTTTAATTTTTCCATAAAAGCATCACGATCGATACCACAGGTATTTTTATCAACTCTCACCATAAATAGGTGATTTGCATGTAAATGTGGATATTCAGGGACACTCAACATTTTTAATGGAGAGTCTTTGAGTTTTTCACGATACAGCGCAACTAATTCGGCTCGTTTAGCATTCATTTCATCTAAACGTCTTAATTGCACCACAGCAATCGCTGCATGAATATCAGATAAATTATATTTGTAGCCAGGTTCAACAACTTCGGCTTGAGGTTTACGACCTTGAATTTGTCTATCAAAGGCGTCTACTCCTAAACCGTGGAATTTTAAACAACGTACTCTATTAGCCAACTCGTCATTATCAGTAACAACCAATCCACCTTCTGCACAAGTTACATTCTTAATTGCATGAAAAGAAAAAATGGCAGTTCCTTTTTCACCAATCCATTCATTTTTATAGCGAGTCCCTATAGCATGCGCGGCATCTTCGATAAGAGGAATTCCTGCATCTTGTGCAACTTTTCTTAATGCATCAAGATCGCAAGGTGCACCAGCATAATGAACCGGAATAATCGCTTTCGTTCTAGGTGTAATTGCTTTTTTGACATCTTCTGCACTTACCATCAAGGTATCACGGTCAACATCAATCATCACTGGCTCCGCACCAAGTAACGTAATGATATTCATCGTTGAAACCCAAGTTTGTGATGGTGTGATAACTTCATCACCAGCACCAATTCCCATCGCCATTAAAACAACATGCATACCTGCAGTGGCAGAGCAAATTGCGATAGCATGTTTGCTACCAAATTTTTCACAAAAATCTTGCTCTAATTGGTGATTTTGAGGGCCTGTTGTAATCCAACCTGAACGCAGTACATCCTCAACGGCTTTGATTTCTTCATCGCCAATCGCAGGGCGAGAGAAAGGAAGGAAGTGACTCATAAAAAATGTAGCCTAATTAATGAATGAATAAAAAACAATTATATACAAACTATTGTTCACCGACATCAGTCTTATTAAGAAAACATTAAAAAAACCTTAATAATTACTCAGGGATAAGCTTAACAATAGTCATATTATTGTAAAACTAACCAATCAATATGATCAACATCATTGATGCATTTGATATTTGTATTAAATGTAGTTGATAATAAATTTTCGTCCAATAAAAGTGCAGATGCGCCAGAATTGACCAAGTATCCATTTTTTATAAGTAAAACTCTGTCTGCTTTTTGGTAGGAATGATTCAAATTATGTGTACTCATAATAACGGCACCACCTTGTTGGCAAAACTTATCAACCCACTTGTCTAAAATAGCCAACTGTACGACATCTAAGTTATTCGTTGGTTCATCAAGTAACATTAATTTTCCTTTTAAATCATCACTTGACCATAATTGGATAAATGCGCCAACAATTCTAACCCTCTGCCATTCACCCCCGGATAAATGATGAATGTTTTTTGACAATAATTCATCTATTTTAAAATCATTTAACAGCATATTTAATTGCTGAACATCCATTTTCGACAATCTATGATATAATGAGAGATAATGAAAAACTGGCATAAATGACAAAGTTTCCAATTGTTGTATAACAATGCTCTGCATTCTAGAAAGATCATTATATTTATAATGTCTTATTGAGGTTTCGTTTAGAATAATCTCCCCACTAAATGGAAGCTCTCCGGCGATCGCCATTAAAAGTGTACTTTTCCCCGCACCATTAGCGCCAATTAAGTGGACACGTTCGCCATAGTTTACTTGTTCTGTAAATGTGTTAAGTCGGTCTTTAACACTTAAATTATCAAATTTAAGTAACGTCATATTACAAACGTCCCATCTCTTTTGTTGCCAATAACCAAATAAATAAAGGTGCACCAAGCGTTGCTGTAATCACCCCTATAGGAACTTCTGCACCATTTAAAATCAACCGAGATAGCAGATCAGCAAGTAATAGCAATCCACCTCCAGCAAGTGCACAAGCCGGTAGTAAGGTTTTATAATGCGTTAATCCACATAGTCTCAATAAATGTGGTACAACAAGCCCTACAAAGCTTATAGCACCCGCTAAAGCAACACTTAGCCCTATCAATAACCCAACCGCTAAAATAAACCAATTTCTCCATTGATTAACGGATATACCTAATTGCTTTGCTCTGAATGAACCTAGAGATAAATAATTAAGAACATCGGCTTGTAGAATAAGAATTAAAACAATGGGTATAAGAGTCCAAAATAAGATTTGATGACGCCAATCAATGCCACTAAAACTCCCCATCAACCAATACATTAATTGTCTTAAATCTAAAGCTGAACTGAAATAAACCAGCCAGGTCATTATCGCGCTTGCCATAACGCCTAATGCCACACCAATTAATAGTAACTGAGCATTAGACAGCTTTTTTATTCGAGTAAAAAACATTAATAAGAGAGTAATACCTAATGCACCGAATATCGCGGCACTACTTATTAACCAAAAGCTTAAATTAAATTGCAAAACAATGAGCAATACAACACACACACCCGCACCACTACTTACACCTAATAACCCTGGTTCTGCGAGTGGATTTTGGAATAAAGCCTGCATAATAGCACCTGCAATTGCTAAGCTGGCGCCCACTGTGATTACTGCAAGTATTCTGGGTAAACGGATCTGCCAAACAAATAAATGGGCTTCATCTGTTAGCCATTGATGTGGAAATAACGAAATCTCACCAACAGAGAGGGAAAAAATAAACAAGAAACATAATACTAACACCATTAGAAACAGCTTTTTTTTGTCGTCAATGCGCTGTCTTTTAGTAAATTTAATCAAAGGATTAATTTCTTTATTCATTTCATTCCCTATCCATGCAATAACAGCTCTACTATTTTTTGTTTATAAAATACTTTTTAGCAACATAACATGTTCACATTCAATGATGAAAAGCTAAATTTAGAACATGTAAGTTTGTCCCTAATAATGAAGAAAAAATTGAGATTAACTATCACAGTGTTGATGCAGGTAAGAGATTAAGAAGAAAAAGTCAAAATAAGAATAAAAAGTAATATAATGAAAAATAAAAACATTCCATCCAAATAGAAATATCCATTCAGACTATATTGATAATATAAACATCTCAATACGTTTATTATCAAAATTAGATATAGATAATCATGATAAAAAAACGGCTTTCAAAGAAAGCCGTTTTGGATGTTTTTTAAATCTTATTCTTTTGGTGTTGCGCTCTCAACCCGGCTTTTTAACTTTTGTCCTGGTCGGAAAGTAACAACACGGCGAGCTGTAATAGGAATGTCTTCCCCTGTTTTCGGATTACGACCAGGGCGCTGATTTTTATCACGCAGGTCAAAGTTTCCAAATCCAGACAGCTTCACCTGTTCTCCATTTTCAAGAGAACGACGCACTTCCTCAAAAAAGGATTCTACAAGGTCTTTTGCATCGCGTTTGCTAACACCAAGTTTTTCAAACAGATTTTCTGCCATTTCAGCTTTTGTAAGCGCCATAGGTCTAGTCCCTCAAGGATGCTTGGAATCGCTGTTTCAATGCTGCTACACAGTTACTCACTGTTGCAGCAATCTCATCTTCTTCCAGTGTATGCTCGATATCCTGCAAGATTATGCTAATAGCGAGGCTTTTATAGCCCTCTGCTACTCCCTTACCACAATACACATCAAATAAGTTTATGCCAACTATTTGATTTCCGCCAACTTTCTTACATTCAGCTAAAATATCCTCTGCAGCAACATTATTCGGAACAACTACAGCGATATCTCTACGATTCGAAGGGTAACGAGAAATTGCTTTTGCTTGTGGTAAACTGCGATTTGCAATTGCATTCCAACGTATTTCGAATACTACCGTACGGCCGTTTAAGTCAAGTTTACGTTCAAGCTCTGGATGAACAACGCCAATACAGCCAATATATTCATTTCTCAGATAAATCCCAGCACTTTGTCCCGGATGAAGTGCTGAATGATTAGCTGGTTTAAATGTAATTTCATCTAGCTGGCCTGTCAATTCCAGAATTGATTCAATATTACCTTTCAAATCAAAGAAATCAACAGTTTGCTTCTCTAAACTCCAATGTTCTTCATAACGGTTGCCCGCGATCACACCAGCTAACATAAGTTCCTGACGTATTCCATATTCTGCTTGATTATCAGGAACAAAACGCAGACCTGCTTCAAATAACCTAACTCTAGACTGTTGACGGTTCTGATTATAGACAGTCGTAGTCAATAACCCGGTTAATAGAGACAGCCTCATTGCTGACATATCTGCTGAAATCGGATTAGGCAGAATCAATGCTTCTTCATTTGGATGTAATAAAGATTGGATCTTCGGATCAACAAAGCTATAAGTAATTGCTTCTTGGAAGCCGTTATCTACTAGCATTGTTTTAACGCGTTTTAATGATAAGTTCGCTTCACGATGATTGGTCATCACCAAATCAGCGCGCAATGGTACATCTGGAATATTGTTGTAACCATAAATGCGAGCAACCTCTTCAATCAGGTCTTCTTCGATTTGAACATCGAAACGCCATGAAGGAACTATTGCTAACCAGCCATCACTTTCAACAGAAACTTTGAACCCTAAACGAGTTAATGAATCTAGAACTTGTGCATCATCGATCACATGACCTAATAAACGGTCTAATTTTTTACGTGTTAATTTGACCGGTGCAATATTTGGTAAATGTGCTTTATTGGTGACATCAATTACTTCACCAACTTCACCACCGCAAATTTCTAATAGTAACTTAGTTGCACGCTCAATTGCGTTGTATTGTAGTTCAGAATCAACACCACGTTCAAAACGATGAGAAGCATCAGTATGCAAGCCATAACGACGTGCACGACCTGTAATGGATAATGGAGAGAAGAATGCACACTCTAAGAAGACATTTTTCGTTTCCTCATTAACGCCTGATGATTCACCACCGAAAATACCAGCCAGACCTAATGCCTGTTTTTCGTCTGCAATAACTAATACATCTTCTTTTAATGTAATTTCATTGCCATCAAGTAAAGTCAGTTTTTCACCTTCTTTACCCATGCGAACAACAACAGCACCTTCAACACGATCAAGATCGAAGGCATGTAGTGGTTGACCCATTTCAAGTAAAATTAAGTTGGTAATATCAACAATTGGGTCAATAGAACGAATGCCACCACGGCGTAACTTTTCTTGTATCCATAAAGGTGTTTTTGCTTTCACATTCATATTAGTGAAAACACGACCTAAATAACGGGGACACGCTTCTGGCGCTTCAACACGTACAGGGAATGTTGCTGGAGATGTTGCCACAACAGGCGACATATCAGGTACTTGGCATTCCATTTTATTGATAACAGCGATATCACGAGCAACACCTAAAATACCTAAACAATCAGCACGATTTGGTGTAACACTAATCTCAATCGCATTATCATTTAATTTTAAGTATTCACGAATATCCATACCAATAGGTGCATCGGCAGGTAATTCAATAATACCTTCATGGTTTTCTGAAATGGCTAATTCAGAAAATGAGCACAGCATACCCTCTGATGGTTCACCACGTAGTTTTGCTGCTTTAATTTTGAAATCGCCTGGTAATACTGCCCCGACTGTTGCAACCGCAACTTTTAGGCCTTGACGGCAGTTAGGTGCACCGCAAACGATATCGAGTAATCTGTCACCACCGACGTTAACTTTTGTTACACGTAATTTATCGGCATTAGGGTGTTGTCCACATTCAACAACTTCACCTACAAACACACCGTGAAAATCACCTGCAACAGCTTCAACGCCATCAACTTCAAGACCAGCCATTGTTAATTGTTCAGAAAGTGCTTCGCTACTAATCGCTGGGTTTACCCACTCACGTAACCAAAGTTCACTGAATTTCATGAGATAATCCCACCTTATTTAAACTGTTTGAGGAAACGAAGATCGTTTTCGAAGAATGAGCGCAAGTCAGTGACACCGTAACGTAACATAGTCAAGCGTTCCATACCCATACCGAATGCAAAACCAGAATACACTTCAGGATCGATACCTACATTACGCAATACATTTGGGTGAACCATACCGCAACCCAACACTTCTAACCATTTACCATTCTTACCCATGACATCGACTTCTGCAGAAGGCTCTGTGAATGGAAAATAAGAAGGACGGAAACGAATTTCCATATCTTCTTCAAAAAAGTTTTTTAGGAAATCGTGTAGTGTTCCTTTTAAATTGGTAAAGCTAATGTCTTTATCAACAATTAAGCCTTCAATTTGGTGAAACATTGGTGTGTGAGTCTGATCGTAGTCATTACGATATACGCGACCTGGTGCGATGATACGAATAGGTGGCTGTTTATCTTGCATAGTACGAATTTGTACACCCGACGTTTGTGTACGTAATAAACGTTTAGCATCAAACCAGAAAGTATCGTGGTCGGCTCTTGCTGGGTGATGTGCAGGAATATTCAACGCATCAAAGTTATGATAATCATCTTCGATTTCAGGGCCAGATTCTACAGAAAACCCTAATTCGCCAAAGAAAGTTTCAATACGTTCAATTGTACGAGTTACTGGGTGTAGACCACCGTTTTCAATGCGGCGACCGGGCAAAGATACATCGATTTTCTCAGCAGACAAACGTTCGTTTAATAATGCTGATTCAAGATGGTCTTTACGAGTATTCAGCGCTTGCTGAACCTCTTGTTTAGCCTGATTAATGACAGCCCCTGCAGCTGGACGATCTTCCGCGGGTAAGTCGCGCAGCGTGGACATCTGAAGCGTTAAATGACCTTTTTTCCCCAAGTATTCAACACGAACCGAATCCAGCGCAGCAACATCCTGTGCCTCTTCGATAGCTGCTTTAGCTTGAGCAACGAGTTCAGCGAGATGTGGCATCGTTTCCTCTTCCTTTGACCTGTGAGGTCTATTAGTTGTTATCAATGATGACGAATAAAATTGCCTTTTTGGTTTCTAACCCAGTATTGAGATCTGAAAACAAAAAAGCCTCCATACTGGAGGCTCAGGCGCTACTTTTCGTTTCTTTTCTTACGCGCAAAAGCCCCCTTGAATTAGGCGCTAAAGTAAAAAAAGAAACGGAAAAAAGCGATATTTAACATTGATAATGTCTCTTAAATATTAACTTATTGAATTTATATCATTAAGCCACAAATTTAGACAAAATAAAAGAGGGAGAAAACTCCCTCTTCCATTGCTTAATAATAATTAAGCCAGAGCACCTTTCGCTTTTTCAACTAAAGCAGCGAATGCTACTTTGTCGAATACAGCGATGTCAGCCAGAATCTTACGGTCGATTTCAATGGATGCTTTTTTCAGACCATTGATGAAACGGCTATAAGACATACCGTTCTGACGAGCTGCTGCGTTGATACGCGCGATCCACAGCTGACGGAACTGACGTTTTTTCTGACGACGGTCACGGTACGCATATTGACCAGCTTTGATTACAGCCTGGAAAGCTACACGATATACACGTGAACGTGCACCGTAATAACCTTTAGCTTGCTTTAAAATTTTCTTGTGACGAGCACGGGCGATAACACCACGTTTAGCACGAGCCATATTAAACTCCTAAATGTCTATATTCTGTTAAAAAAATGATACTTATGCGTATGGTAAGCAAGCTACGACCAGACCTAAATCTCCTTTAGAGACCATGCCTTTTGGACGTAAATGACGTTTACGCTTAGTTGATTTTTTAGTCAGAATGTGACGGAGGTTAGCATGTTTACGCTTAAAGCCACCACCAGCAGTTTTTTTAAAGCGCTTAGCTGCGCCGCGTACTGTTTTAATCTTTGGCATTTCTATAATCCACTTCGCATTGTTAATAACATAAAATAATGAGGCGAATAGCAATCAGCCATTCAGGCTGACGCTATTACTTGAATTGCCCGACTATTTCTTCTTCGGCGCTAACACCATGATCATCTGACGCCCTTCAATCTTATTAGGGAAAGATTCAACTGCAGCCAGTTCATCCAAATCTTCACGGATACGGTTAAGCATCTCCATACCGATTTGTTGGTGTGCCATTTCACGACCGCGGAAACGCAGTGTGACTTTGGCTTTATCGCCATCTTCAAGAAAACGAATCAGGTTGCGTAGTTTGACCTGATAGTCGCCTTCATCTGTACCAGGACGGAATTTAACTTCCTTAACCTGAATAACTTTTTGTTTCTTTTTCTGTTCTTTGAGAGTCTTACTTTTCTCATAGAGGAATTTGCCGTAGTCCATAATACGACAAACTGGCGGCTCGGCATTAGGACTAATTTCAACTAAATCAGCACCTGCTTCCTCGGCTTTCTCAAGAGCCTCTTTCAGACTAACAACTCCAATCTGTTCGCCATCTAAACCAGTTAAACGAACTTCATGAGCGCGAATCTCACCATTGATGCGATTCTGACGCGTTGATTGAATTCTTTTTCCGCCTTTAATACCTTATTCCTCCAACTGATGAAGACTTCTGCTTCTAATTTCTTGCAGAAGCTTTTCTTTAAATTCGTTAACGTCGATACTGCCAAGGTCTTTTCCTCGACGAGTACGAACCGCCACTTTGCCTGATTCAACTTCTTTATCTCCACAGACAAGCATGTACGGAACACGACGTAAAGTATGTTCACGAATTTTAAAGCCAATCTTCTCATTTCTCAAGTCTGCTTTTGCACGAATTCCGGCATCTTGCAATTCTTTGACGAGTTTTTGTACATAATCAGCCTGTCCATCCGTGATATTCATCACGACAACCTGCTGTGGTGCTAACCAAGTTGGGAAGAATCCTGCGTATTCTTCGGTCAGAATACCAATAAAACGTTCTAAGGATCCTAGCACTGCTCGGTGTAACATAACAGGTACTTTACGCTCGTTGTTTTCGGCAACATAAGACGCGCCTAAACGACCTGGTAGTGAGAAGTCTAATTGTACTGTACCACACTGCCATGCACGATCTAAACAATCGTAAAGTGTAAATTCAATTTTAGGGCCATAAAACGCCCCTTCGCCTGGCTGATATTCAAATTCAATATTGTTATCAGTTAAGGCTTTTGCTAAGTCTGCTTCAGCAATATCCCATAATGCATCTTCACCGATACGTTTTTCCGGGCGAGTAGACAGCTTAACAACGATTTTTTCAAATCCAAAAGTAGAATATACATCATAAATCAATTTGATGCAGTCATTTACTTCACTTAAAATTTGTTCTTCTGTACAGAAGATATGTGCATCGTCTTGTGTAAAGCCACGAACACGCATTAAACCATGTAATGCACCTGATGGTTCATTACGATGGCAACTACCAAATTCAGCCATACGTAATGGTAAATCGCGGTAAGAACGTAAACCTTGTTTGAAGATTTGTACATGACCTGGGCAGTTCATTGGTTTGATACAATATTCACGATTCTCTGACGATGTTGTGAACATATTTTCTTTGTAGTTTTCCCAGTGACCTGTTTTTTCCCAAAGAACACGATCCATCATAAATGGACCTTTTACTTCTTGGTAATCATATTCTTTTAATTTACAACGTACAAATGTTTCTAACTCACGGAAAATAGTCCAACCATCATTATGCCAGAAAGCCATACCTGGTGCTTCTTCTTGCATATGATATAAGTCAAGCTGTTTACCAATTTTACGGTGGTCACGTTTTGCAGCTTCTTCTAAGCGATCTAAGTAAGCTTTTAACTGTTTTTTATCAGCCCAAGCTGTACCATAAATGCGTTGTAACATTTTATTATCGCTGTTACCACGCCAATATGCACCTGCGATTTTCTGTAACTTAAAGTTATGGCAGAAACGCATATTTGGAACATGTGGTCCACGGCACATATCAACATATTCTTGGTGATGATAAAGACCAGGTTGAGAATCTTGGCTAATATTTTCGTCAAGAATAGCAACTTTATAGTCTTCACCACGAGAAACAAAAGTTTCACGAGCTTCAGCCCAGCTTACGCGTTTTTTAATAACGTCATAATCTGTTTTCGCCAACTCTAGCATGCGTTTTTCTAGAGTTTCTAAATCTTCCTGTGTGAGAGAATGGTCTAAATCCACATCGTAGTAGAAACCATTTTCGATAACAGGACCAATCGCCATTTTGGTTTGTGGCCATAATTGTTTAATTGCATGTCCCAATAAGTGGGCACAAGAGTGACGAATAATTTCAAGGCCTTCATCATCTTTTGCGGTGATAATCGCCAGATTTGCATCATGTTCGATTAATTCACAAGCATCCACTAGCTCACCATTAACACGGCCAGCAATACATGCTTTCGCAAGTCCTGGGCCGATATCTGCAGCGACATCCATGACAGAAACTGCATTTTCAAATTGACGTTGGCTTCCGTCAGGAAGAGTAATAATTGGCATTTAAAATCCTTATTTACAGTGGTGACCCATACGCAAGATCACATGCAAACATCATTTTTCTTTAAAATTTAATACGTTAGTAGCATCTACTTGCTTCACACTGCAAGTTATGTACACCATTGTGTACACATTTAGCAAAAGTACCTCAAAATGCGTTGGTATACTGCTATAACTCGGACGCGATATTATCATAGTGAAAAAAAATTATATATCGTTAGTTGCATCAGCATCTTAATTCCCCCACCCTGCAATACTCTCCAAAAACTAACCGGATCTGTTATGAACCTCGCAAACCTAACTCAAGAAGAAAAAGACAAAATCAATGTCGATTTATCCGCAAGTGGCGTCGCATATAAAGAGCGACTCAACATGCCAGTTGTCGCGTCCGAAGTTGAACGACAACAACCAGCACATTTGAGAGCATACTTTAATGAACGATTAGCGTTTTATCGTGAGAGAAGTAAGAGGCTGCCTGACAGTAAATCGGTGCAGTATTTGAAGACAGAATAATTAATTATAGCAATACGTCATTTTCACCCAGCCCGTATTGCTCTTTCATCTCCTCTTCTTTTTGTCTACGCTCCTCTTCCGCTTTCTGCGCTTCTTCCATCTCACGCATTCTCACGTTATAGATTGATTGCTCTGGCATCTGTACACGAACAGAGATAAAACGTCCATCAGGGATATCAATCGGGTCGCCATCGCTATAACCGTCAATTTTATTGTTAGCAAATTCAGGCGCATTAGGGTGAGTACGGTGATAGGTTTTGACGAGAATAGAGCCGTCTTTGTTAACTTTAGAGTTAACCCATATCAGTGGTTGTTTATTTACATCGAGAGGAATTTCAATACCGCCATCGACACCACCCCATCCGGCATCTGAGTTAAAACCAAGTACGCCCTCAATGAGATATTCCCCCTGAGCTACTCGAGTAACCGTAGCGCCATCGGATTCGTCGTTAGTGGTGAATGTGCCGTCGGGATTGATGTCGATAATTGGAGAAGCTTTTTTGATGAAACCTTGTGGGTCTGTTGTGGTGTTACCAGTTCCCCATAAAACATTCCAAACTAATGATTCGCCATGTTTCGATGCAATAGTTGGAATACCTTTATCCCCACTATAGAAAACTTTAGTTGAATTTGTATCATTATATTTTAAATTTATTAATACTCCATATGTACCAAACCAATTGTCATTTTGCCCTCCACCTTGATGATATGTACCAGTTGGTGTTAGTGGGTTATTCAAACCTGAGCTATCTATATGTACGGTATTCCCCCCTACTCCATAGTCGCCGATTTGCATAAAGGTGCCACTAGAAGTCGGGAGTCTATGGATTCCCCAGCTAGAGTTTGGATATAATGATGTTATTCGTGGTCCATCCACATCGCACTCTAAATTAATGCTAGAACCATCCTTTACCCCACCCAATCTACCTTGAAGTGATTGAATTAATCCATCGACAGCTGTGTAACCTAATATTTCCCCACCTTTTTTATCAAATTTATTACTAATATCCCCCTGCATCTTCTTAATACTATCTAGCGTAACAATCTCCCCGTTCGGCATTTCAATTTTTGTCTGCCCTGTTTCAGTCATCCACGTATTCATCGCATCGAGAAAATATTGCGTGTATGCATTTATTGCGACCATGGTTCTAGCTGCATCACTATTATTATCGGGCTCAGTAATATGAATTGAAAATGCTGTATTTGTTGCAGTAGCTAATGCAGGATGTGCTAATACTAATTCAGTGTCGGAATTAACGGATTTAATCATATACGGAATATTAGTATTTCCTGATTTAATTAAAATCGTCATTCCGATATTAATGGCTGGATTATTATTTTTAAATTTAGTGCCAGTGCCTTTGACTATAGCA